>JAINCO010000145.1:0-1099 GCA_036574095.1 Campylobacterales bacterium
AACGTCGTGCTCAAAAGTTGGCTGCGGGTGAGGCCGTGCCACAAATCCCAACACCTCAGGTTGCAACGCCCGCTACAACTTCAGCGCCCACAGCAACGCCTGCTGCTGCTGCGACACCAACACCAACCCCGACACCTACGCCTGCTCCTGCGCCCAAGCCCGCCGCCACTGCACCAGCGCCCAAAGCGGCTGAGGCACCCGCAAAAGGGGGCGATAAAGAGGGCGGTGGTGTGGCAGTAGAGCAGACAATTCGTGTTGATGTAGCGCGTTTGGATCATTTGATGAATCTGATTGGTGAGCTTGTGTTGGGCAAAAACCGCCTCATTAAGATTCACGGAGATATTGAAGAGCGCTACGAGGGCGAAAAGTTCCTCTATGAGCTGAATCAGGTTGTCTCGACGATCTCCATGGTGACAACCGATCTTCAGACAGCCGTCATGAAGACACGTATGTTGCCTATTGGCAAGGTCTTCTCGAAATTCCCACGCATGATTCGTGATCTTTCACGTGATCTGGGTAAAAATATCAATTTGATCCTATCAGGTGAAGAGACAGAATTAGATAAATCGATCGTTGAAGAGATTGGTGATCCGCTTGTCCATATTATCCGAAATGCTTGTGATCACGGTATCGAAAAACCGGCTGATCGTGTTGCTGCGGGTAAGCCAGAGATGGGTACTGTAGAGCTGAAGGCCTACAATGAGGGTAATAGCATTATCATCGAGATTCGCGATGATGGTAAAGGAATGGACCCCGATGTTCTTAAGCAAAAGGCGATAGAGAAGGGAATCTTGAGCGAAAAAGAGGCCGATGGCATGTCAGCCAAAGAGGCCTATAGTCTTATCTTTAGACCAGGTTTTTCAACAGCCGCTCAGGTGACAAGTGTTTCGGGTCGCGGCGTGGGCATGGATGTTGTTAAAACTAATATCGATAAACTTGGAGGAAGTGTCGATATTGAAAGTGAAAAGGGGCAGGGTAGTGTCATTAAGCTCAAAATCCCATTGACGCTGGCGATTATCCAGGCGTTGATTGTTGGTATCCAAGAGGAGTTTTATGCTATACCACTTGCTTCGGTTCTTGAGGCAGTGCGCATTAGTCG
>JAINCO010000146.1:0-6902 GCA_036574095.1 Campylobacterales bacterium
TAACAGACTCCATTCGGCTATTGGTTATCAAAAACCGATGAATCTCTATCTGGAGGCGATCAAGAATAAAAAAGAAGAGTTCAACAATGTTGCTTAGGGTTACAAATCAGGTGGGAATAATGGAGGACCTTTTTTCTGTCTTGACAAATAGGGGCAGTATACTTGGTAGCATAATTATGAAGGGATACCAAGAGATTAGACACCCCTGTTATGGGCGACAAAACGCTTCAATGAATGATTCAAACCAGAGACTACTAAAGCTTATGGTAAAAACACCTGTTGTGGGTGACAAAGTACAACAATGAATGATTCCTTTTGAGAGAAGGATAAAACGACTCCTTCTAAAGAAAGAATCACAAAAAAAGGCTAAATGAGTCAAAAATTAGATGAACAAGGAGAAAATTTCAGGAGGTTCAAAGGTGGCAACTAATCCCTTTTTTTGATGAAAGGGCTGGATCTCGCGCATGATGCGCGAGAGAGCATATGTTAGTCGGCCAGATAATCTTGGAGGGCGCACACAGAAAAACCATCACCCTCTTTTAGGCGAGCGATTGCTTCAGCGGCGGCTTCAGCGGCGGCAAGTGTGGTAAAGTAGGGAATCTGGGTTCGAAGCACTGTCTGGCGGATCCTTTTGGCGTCATCCTTGCTTGACTTGTTATCAGAGGTGTTGATCACCATCGCAATCTCGCCGTTTTTGAGCATATCTTCGATATTAGGGCGTCCTTCAGAGATTTTGAGCACGCGTCCGCAGGTAACACCAGCGCGTAACATCGCCTGTTGCGTCCCTTCCGTCGCAATAAGCTCAAAGCCTAATGCCACAAATTTGCGCCCCAATTCGGCTGCAAAAGGTTTATCCAATTCAGTCAAGCTAATAAAGAGCTTGCCTGAGGTGGGCAGGCGATTGTGAGAGGCCAATTGACTCTTGGCAAAACTCAAGCCAAAATCGGCACTAATACCCATCACCTCTCCGGTCGACTTCATCTCAGGCCCCAAGATCAAATCAGCGCCCGGGAGCTTGTTAAAGGGAAAGACCGCCTCTTTGACGGCAACATGACCTTTAAGGCGTGGTTTTAAAAGTCCCGCCTCTTCATAGACAATCCCCTGCTTGTCATAAAAGGCAAGTGCTTCGCGTAGATCACCTTTCCACATAACACGGGTGGCGACTTTGGCCATCGGAATGCCTGTGGCTTTGGAGACAAAGGGGACAGTGCGGCTGGCGCGAGGATTGACCTCAATGAGATAGACCTTCTCATCATGAATAGCATACTGGATATTCAGAAGCCCTTGCACCCCAAGCCCCAAAGCGATTGTTGCTGTTTGTTGCTCGATCTGAGCAAGTAGTTCTGCGCTAATTGAGCGCGGTGGCAAGATACAGGCTGAATCGCCCGAGTGGATTCCTGCCTCCTCGATATGTTGCATAATACCGCCAATATAGACCTCACGCCCATCGGTAATCGCATCTACATCAAGCTCAACGGCACGATCAAGGAATTTATCGATGAGCACGGGAGATTCATGGCTCACCGAAATTGCTTCAGCCATATAGGTGCGCAACTCCTCATCACTATAGATAATGCGCATCGCCCGACCACCAAGAACAAAACTGGGTCGAACAAGGACAGGATAGCCAATCTCACGCGCCGCGGCCAATGCCCCTTCGGTTGTGGTGGCGGTAGCGTTTTTGGGCTGCAAGAAGCCATGTTTTTCGACAAATTCACTAAAGAGCTTGCGATCTTCGGCTATATCGATTGTCTTTGCACTTGTTCCTATGATCTTGCCACCAATGGCTGCGATCTGTTTGGCTAGCTTCAGAGGCGTCTGCCCACCAAAGTGGACAATAATTCCATCAGGCTGTTCGCGTTCAATGACGCTACGCACATGCTCAAAATCGATTGGCTCGAAGTAAAGAATGTCTGATGTGTCGTAATCAGTTGAAACAGTCTCGGGGTTACAGTTATACATAATTGTCTGCATCCCCATCTCCTCGAGGGCAAAAGCGGCATGGACACAGCAGTAGTCAAACTCAATTCCCTGCCCGATACGATTTGGCCCACCACCGATAATCATCACTTTTTGACGACCGTCATTGTCAGCTTTGCGACCTCCTGAGATAGGATTGACCTCAACAGTGGAGTAGAGGTAAGGGGTAAGGGCCCTAAACTCAGCAGCGCAAGTATCAACTTCGTTATACTGCAAATGGATACCGTGTGCTTTGCGCGCGGCATAGATATCGTTTTGACTTAGCTCAAGCCCATCTTTTTTGTTGATTAGTCGCGCAAGCATCACATCAGAAAAGCCAAGACTTTTGGCCTTGCGTAATTTCGCGCCATCGCCCAAAATCTCCATTCCT
The DNA here is from genome assembly GCA_036574095.1 of Campylobacterales bacterium. Lineage (GTDB taxonomy): Bacteria > Campylobacterota > Campylobacteria > Campylobacterales > UBA6016 > JAINCO01. Next base: position 2,351 of record JAINCO010000146.1, read on the forward strand.
ACACTTTGCTCAAAGGCAACAATCTCGCCAATTTGGCGAATAAACCAAGGATCGATCTTTGTAAGATCATGGATTGTCTCTTCGCTCATCCCCTCCCTAAAAGCCTGGGCAATAAGGAGGATACGGCGGTCATTGGGACGGCGCAACTCTTTTTTGAGTGTCTCACTATCAATCGCCACCTCATCAAAGCCACTCAATCCTGTCTCAAGACTACACAATGCCTTTTGGATCGACTCTTTGAATGTTCGACCAATCGCCATCACTTCGCCCACACTCTTCATTGCCGTTGTCAATGTCGAGTCAGCTTGTGGGAACTTTTCGAAGGTAAAGCGGGGGATTTTGGTCACAACATAGTCGATGACTGGCTCAAAACTAGCAGGTGTGCCTGTAATGTCATTGGTAATCTCATCAAGGGTAAAGCCAACCGCAAGAAGTGTCGCAACTTTTGCAATCGGATATCCTGTAGCTTTGGAGGCAAGGGCAGAAGAGCGGCTAACACGTGGATTCATCTCGATGACAGTCATGCGACCATTGGCGGGATTAACGGCAAACTGGACATTAGAGCCACCCGTATCAACGCCAATTTCACGCAAGATCGCAAAACTATAATCACGCATCCGCTGATACTCTTTGTCGGTGAGTGTCAATGCGGGAGCCACAGTAATCGAGTCACCGGTATGAACACCCATGGGATCGAGATTTTCGATCGAGCAGACGATGATACAGTTATCAGCATGGTCGCGGATAACCTCCATCTCATACTCTTTCCATCCTAACAGTGACTCTTCAATCAAAATTTCATTAATAGGGCTTGCTTCAATACCACTTTGCGCAAGGGCCTTAAACTCATCCATATTATAAGCAACACCGCTACCTGTGCCACCCAGAGTGTAGCTTGCACGGATAATGACAGGAAATCCAATCTTTTTTTGCGCCTCAAGTGCCTCGTCAAGCGTATAGGCATAGTAACTTTGAGGAATATCCATCCCGATTTTTAGCATCGCCTCTTTGAAGGCTTGGCGATCTTCACCCTTTTTGATGGCGGCAGGATTGGCACCAAGAAACTTGACCCCCTCAAGCATCCCTTTTTCATACATCCTCATCGCCACATTCAGTGCCGTCTGTCCACCCATCGTCGGCAAAATCGCATCGACCTTCTCTTCTTTGATGATGCGGGCAATCACATCTTCATGAATAGGCTCGATATAGGTTCGATCAGCAAACTCTGGATCAGTCATAATTGTCGCAGGGTTAGAGTTAATCAAGACAACGCGATAGCCCAGCTCTTTGAGCGTCTTGGTCGCCTGTGTACCTGAATAGTCAAATTCACATGCCTGGCCGATCACAATTGGACCTGAGCCAATGAGCAAAATGGTGTGGATATCGTCTCGCTTGGGCATAGTCGCTTCCTTTTTAAAGTTTCGTAATCATATAAAGATAATCAGGCGCCATCGACGCAAAATAGGGTTCGATCACCGCCTCCTTATAGGCACTATCACCGCCAACCGACTTGACACGGCCAACTTTAATTCCGGCATAAAAAATTCCATCAAGGCCACTCGTGGTCACCTCATCGCCAACCTTAATCTCCATCCAGTTAGGAATATAGCGCACCACCATTTCGCGGCTATTTTGACCCATCGCAATCCCTGGGGCCATCGACGCCCCAACCAAAACCGCATAGGCACACTTAGAATCGGCATTCAAGAGTGCCTCGCGCCTCTCCTCTCCTGCCCAAAGGGCAATGCCAGCAGCCACACTCTCACCGGCACTCGATCCTGGATAAATCAGGCCATAGATCTTTGCCGCATCACCACCCCGATAGGCGATCCAAAGACGAGTAAAAGAGGGTGGGTTAACATAGGAGATGGCACGCACACGCGTTAAGGATGGTGAGGATCCAAGAGTTGCATCGGCGCTTTGACGCTCTTTTTTAAGCTCACCAATGACCTGTCGATAAAGAAAGTTCTCTTGCAAGAGCTTCTTATTATCCTCATGAAGCTCTTTAAGATAGTCAGCCTGATCAAGATAGCGCTTAGACCAAAGATAGAGTGACTCTTTAATCTCAAAGTAGCCCCCCTTGATGCGCGCCGTTTGATCAATAATCATCGAACTGGCATCCTGCCCATAGCGAAATGAGATAATCCCTAAAATCGCAATAACAAGCAGGATCGCCTTACCTGTCATAGGCTATTTGCTGCAGCAAGTCGATTTCATCGAGGACCTTTGCTGTTCCTCGAGCTACCGCCAGCAAGGGTTCGCTGGCAACAAAAACAGGGATTTTAAGCGCATCTGAGAAGTATTTATCTAATCCTCTCAGCAATGCACCGCCACCAGTAAGCACAATACCATTATTAACAATATCACCAGCTAACTCGGCCGGCATCTGCTCAAGAACACTTTTAACTGCCTCTAAGATCTCCTTCAAGGGATCCTTGATCGCCTCACGCACCTCATCGCTATGAAGCTCGATTGTCGTAAGTAAGCCTGTAATCTGATCGCGCCCATTGACAAAAGTCGAGATCTCTTCAGGAAGCTTGACGGCGCTACCAATGTTGATCTTGATCTCTTCACCAACACGCTCACCGATAACAAGATTATATTTTTTGCGCACATAATCAACAATCGCCACATCCATCTTATCACCAGCGATACGAATCGACTTGCTCACCACCAGTCCACCAAGACTAATGACACCAATCTCCGTCGTACCACCCCCCATATTGACAACCATATTCCCTTGTGGCTCTTTCACGGGTAGACCCGCACCAATCGCTGCCGCCATCGGCTCATCAATGAGGAAAACTTCGCGCGCACCAGCACTCATCGCCGACTCTTTGACTGCCTTGCGCTCTACTTGTGTTAGCCCAAATGGCACACTTACAACGATGCGCGGACGAATAAAGGCGCGTCGATTATGAACCTTTTCGATAAAGTAGCGAATCATCTTCTCTGTAACATCAAAATCAGCAATTACCCCCTCACGCATAGGGCGAATTGCGATAATGTTCTCAGGAGTCTTGCCGATCATCTCTTTGGCCTCTTTACCGACCGCCAAGATCCGTTGGCGCCCTAACTTATCTTTTTGGATCGCTACAACCGAGGGCTCATCAATAACAATTCCCCGATCTCTCGTACTAACAATTACATTAGCTGTCCCCAGATCGATCGCCATATCGTTACTAAAAAAACCAATTAGCTTATCTAACATCATCTTATTCTACACCTTCCTTCTATTACGCGCTCGCTTTGTTTACTTTGGCTTTTTTTGTAGCAGATTTAATCTGAAGGGGCTTCTCCTCGCCTCGAACGACACGATCATTAATAACAATCTCATACCCTTTAAGCTCAGGAAGATCAAACATAACATCAACCATAATCTCTTCCATAATTGCTCTAAGTCCACGTGCTCCGGTTTTTCGCTCAATAGCGAGCTTCGCAATCTCCAGAAGCGCCTCGGGCGTAAAGGTCAGTGTTACACCATCCATCGCAAAGAGCTTTTGATACTGCTTCACCAGAGCATTTTTAGGCTCGGTCAAAATCCTCACAAGTGCTTCTTGATCCAGCTCTTCAAGTGTCGCAATCACCTGAAGCCGACCAATCAGCTCAGGGATGAGACCAAAATGGACAAGATCATCAGGCTCAACCTGTGCTAAAAGATCTTTCTCATCAGATTTGCCCCGTTTTTCATGGCCAAATCCGAGAACATTCCCACCTAGACGGCGCTTGATGATCTCCTCGAGACCAACAAAAGCGCCTCCCACGATAAAAAGAATCTTTGAGGTGTCAATTTGCGTAAAGTCCTGATTGGGATGTTTACGGCCACCTTTGGGGGGAATATTGACAACACTTCCCTCAATGATCTTCAAAAGCGCCTGCTGCACACCCTCTCCCGAGACATCGCGCGTAATTGAGCGGTTTTCTGAGAGTCTTGCGATCTTATCTACTTCATCGATAAAAACAATACCCGTTTGCGCACGCTTAATATCCCCATCTGCCGCCTGCACAAGACGCACAAGAACATTTTCAACATCTTCACCAACATACCCTGCTTCTGTTAGACTCGTCGCATCACTAATAGCCAACGGCACATCAAGATGACGCGCCAAGGTCTGGGCCATCAAAGTCTTACCGCTACCAGTAGGGCCAATCAAAAGGACATTACTTTTGGCCAGCTCAACCTCATCATCCTCCTCTTCAGGCAACTTGCCAAAGATCCTCTTGTAGTGGTTATAGACAGCAACCGAGATGATCTTTTTTGCTCTCTCTTGCCCAACGACATATTCATCCAATACCGCCTTCAACTCCTTAGGCGTCAACAAGCGACCACTATAGGTTGGCGCGCTTTTAGCTGCGATATCCTCACCCATAATGATCTTGTACCCCGTCTGGATACAGTTTTTGCAGATATAGACCCCTTTGCCAGCCAAGAGCGGATTATCATCACTCTCAACAACACCACAAAAATCACAATGTTTAAGCCTCATCACTGCTTCCTTTTCGCTCAAAGGGGATCCCCCGCTTGGTCTCTAATACAAAAGTGGCTAACTGT
>JAINCO010000147.1:0-9865 GCA_036574095.1 Campylobacterales bacterium
CCCATACGGTTGGCGAGTTTGGTGTTATTTTGATGATTGGTGGAAATATTCCGGGTGAAACGCGTGTTGCTTCGATTGCCATCTACGATGAGGTTGAAGCACTCAACTATGCAGCTGCCCACCAGTATGCACTAACCCTTTTTGTCGTCACATTTACGATCTTGCTGATTGTCTATGCCGTCAATAAAAAGTTTTTTAAAGGGATTGGATGATCACGATCGATTTAACTAAGAAACTCTTAACCAGTGATGGCCCCATTGAGGCCTCCTATCAACTAACCATTCAAGAAGGGGAATTTTTAACCCTATTTGGCTCATCAGGAACGGGCAAAACAACGCTACTACGCATGATCGCTGGCTTAGAGCGACCTGATAGAGGAGAGCTAATCGTCGATGGCGAGAGGTGGTTTGATGCCCAAACCTTTCTTGCTCCCCAAAAACGCTCGATCGGTTTTGTCTTTCAAGACTACGCCCTCTTTCCAACAATGAGCGTGCGTGAAAATATCGCCTACGCGCTTGGGCGCGGGGATGATGAGCGAATTGTCGATGAGATGATTGAGCTTATTGGCCTAACAACACTTGCAAATCGACGACCAAACGAACTTTCAGGTGGGCAAAACCAACGCGTTGCCCTGGCGCGAGCCTTAGCCCGTCGGCCAAAAATTCTTTTGTTAGATGAGCCCCTCTCGGCCCTTGATTATGAGATGCGCTTGCGCCTACAAGAGGAGCTGGCCAAATTACACAAACAATTGCGAATTACAACAATTTTAGTTAGCCACGATCCTGCCGAAGCACTGCGTCTTTCAGAGCGTCTTGCCGTGCTCAAAAAAGGACGCATCGACTTTATCGGTGCTCCGCTTGACTACTTTGCTCCCCATGCCTCCAGCGGCAAAGTCGAAGAGAGTGGGCAGGTTATTGCTATTGAGCCTGATGGCGTTGTCGCACTTATTACTGTCCTTACCTCAAGTGGCGTCAGGCGTGTTGTAGCCTCCCGTACCGAAGCAGCCAATATGCACATTGGCCAGCAGCTCTTCCTCTCAACGAAAGCCTTTGGTCCAATGATCATACCTATGCGATAAATATGGTATCATTACGCGCTTACATAAAGATATCAACAAAGGAGTAATATTATGGGACTTTTTGATCTATTTAAAGGGGATAAGGGTGAGACGATGACACCCCACTTGGCTTTTGCCACAGCCTTGCTCTATATGATGGCCGCTGATGGCGAAATGGATAATGAGGAGGTGGGGCATCTTCTCTCGGTATTAGGTGGTGCAAAAAACGGCAATAGCATCGGTGTTGGCGCCAATAACCAAGAGCTTCTTAATCGAGCCTTTAAATATATGCGCTCAACCCCTCTTGAGAAGTTTCTTGAGGAGGCGACGCCACTTCTTTCGGATGCACAAAAGATCTGTATACTTCTCAATCTTCTTGACTCCTCCCTCTCGGATGGCGTGCCTGAGAAAGAGGAGCAAGAGATTTTTGGCAAGATCATGAAGGCATTTGGGATTAGCGAAGAGCGCTTCCGTCCTTTCTTTGAGGTTATCGCGATGAAGTGTGATCGCTCTATCTTTGTCGATCCCAATCATCCCAAAAATAGCCCCAATTATCAAGTGACCCTTTCCCATTAAAACACTCCGGCCCTTCGGGGCGCGTGAAGAAAGAGCAATAATGAGAAATATCTATGCGCTGCTAAGTGGTGGCACGGTGGCCACATTAGGAGGATTGATCGGACTAGGGGGAGCAGAATTTCGACTCCCGATCCTCGTTGGCTTTTTTGGCTTTCCCACACTTGCAGCCGTGATCATGAACAAACTTGTCTCTCTTTCGGTGGTGATCTTTTCGCTGATTTTTCGTAGCTATACGATCAGTTTCACTGATTTGGCACCGCATCTTCTCATTGTCATTAATATCCTTCTTGGCAGTCTTATTGGAGCCTATCTTGGCGCTAATTATGCGTTAAGAATCGAAGAGAGGATTCTTAATAGGATGATCCTTATCCTACTGGTAACATTGGCGCTTATTATGCTTGTAGGGGATCATCATATTGGGGCATCTAAGCCACTCATTGAGAATGGTATCCTTCTTTTTATCGTTGCTATTGGCGCAGGGGTGATTATTGGTCTTGTTGCCGCGCTACTTGGAGTTGCTGGAGGGGAGTTGATTATTCCCACCCTTATGATTCTTTTTGGTGTTGATATCAAGATCGCTGGCAGCCTCTCGCTGATGATTAGTTTACCAACGATGCTCATGGCTTTTAGGCAATATAGCAAAAGTGACTCTTTTCGAGAGGTTCTTAAAGAGAAGATTTTTTTATTGATGATGATTTTAGGATCAGTGATTGGAGCGGCTATCGGGGCTATCTTTTTAAGGGCTGTTGATTCTTATGCTTTAACACTACTTTTAAGTTTGATTTTGTTTCTTTCTGCCTGGAAAGTCTTCGCCCATTCACACAACTAAATAATCCCGGAAAGCTCCGGGATTAAAGTGGCAGAACTCGGATTTTGGGATCGATCTTTTGGCGAAGCACCCCTTCGATCGCATAGAGTGTTCCGGTGCTCGAGCTTGCACAACCTGCGCAACCACCAAGATAGCGAATATAAAGATCAATATATTCACCATCATGGCGCAAATCAAGAACCTCCAGATTACCCCCATCCATCGCCAGCATGGGACGGATGTTCTCATCGAGTACCTGCTCAATAAGTTTAAGCTGCCGCACCAGTGTCATCGAGCGGAAATCTTCAGTTGTTGCGGCCACAGCTTGTTTCTCTCTCTCCATCTCTGCACGAACATCACGAAGAATATCAACAAGATAGTAGTCACGACTCTCGTGACCGCCAGGTTTGATACAACTTTTACAGAAGGCGCCCGCTTTTGTATATTGCGTAATCTCTTCTACGCTCTTAAGATCATTGAGGCGAATGACCTCACGAATCGTTGACAGTGAGACACGCGCACACTCACAGACAATTATCTCTTCCTCAAAGGCGCTCATATCAACCCCTTTGTAGATAGCGGCCGCCTTTTTGATCACATCATAGGCCATGACCGAGCAGTGCATCTTTTGGGGTGGCACCGCAGGGGTTTCGGGATCATCGCGAAGTGCTCTCTCGACATCGAGGTTGGTGATCTTGACCGCCTCATCAACCGTCTTACCGATACAAAGCTCTGCCATCATATCAGAACTGGCAATCGCTGTACCGCACCCAAAACTTTTAAATTTGGCATCTAGAATACGGCCTGTCTTTTCATCAACAGCCCAGTAAAGGCGAACGGCATCGCCGCAACTCTCAGCTCCATAATCGGCAACAACAAGCTTGGCGCCAAGCGCCTTCGCCTCCTCCTCGGTAATTTCTCCTCGATGAAGAGGATTATCCATGCGCTGTGAAACTTTATTTGAGTAGTGCTCCCAAAGAGAGCCACCAATAAGATCATTTTTTGCCATTGTTAAACCTTTGCGTAACTGCTTGAAATTGAGCGCAGTCGTTCAACTGCTTTGGGGAAAACCTCTTTGACACGGTCAATCTCTTCTTGCGTAGTAAAACGCGAAAGCGAAAGACGCACCGCTGTATGTGCCAGATCTTTTTCGGCACCAATGGCCTCAAGAATCGGGTTGGCCTCAAGACTTTCACTCGCACAAGCACTTCCAGTACTTGCCGCGATACCATGCTTATTTAAATCCCACAACATCGCCTCACCCTCGACACCTTTGATGCTAATGAGAATTGTATTAGGGACGCGACGCATGCGATTACCAACAACAAAAGTATCCTCGATTTGTAACAAGGCATCCTCAAGATCATCGCGAAGCTTTCGCACCGTCAGATTTTCATAAGTCAGTGCCTCAACAGCCAATTCCATCGCCAATCCCATACCAACAATACCTGCGACATTAAGCGTGCCGGCTCTTTTGCCACCCATCTGCTCACCTCCATGCAACAAAGGTGTTAGCTTGATCCCTTTGCGCACAAAAAGACCACCTACCCCTTTAGGTCCATGAAACTTATGGGCTGAAAATGTGAGAAAATCGACCGGTACCTTGCTCACATCAACAGGAATTTTACCAATCGCCTGAACGCCATCACAATGAAAATAGACGCCTCGCTCGCGACACGCTTCACCAATCTCCTTGACAGGAAAGATCATGCCTGTTTCGTTATTGGCCCACATGATTGAAACAAGGCCTGTTTTGTCTGAAATAAAATCCCGCACCATATGTGCCTCAACAACACCCTCTTCATTGACAGGCAGATAGGTTACGCGCGCGCCATGGCGCTCTTCGAGCCATTTGATCGTTGCCAAGACACTTGGATGTTCAACCTCGGTCGTGATAATATGATTTTTACCCGCAGGCAACAGCTCATCCAAAAAGAGTGATTTGATGACATGGTTATTGCTCTCAGTCGCGCACGAGGTAATGAGCACATCATCATCATCACTCGCCCCAATCCCTTTGTAAATCTGATCTATCGCATGCATCAAGGCAGGGCGTACCTCGATACCAAAGCTATGAAGGCTATTGGGGTTGCCATACATTTCGGTATGAAAAGGCATCATCGCATCCCGAACACGGGGATCGACGATTGTTGTCGCATTATTATCGAGATAGATTCTCTCCATTTCTCTCTCCTCAAGATCTTCTGAGGCAACTATAGCTCAAAAAAGATAAAAATACTCTTATTTTAATCGCGCCCCTCATTTAAGTTTCAAAAAGCTCTTTAGTGCTCGGCAAGCATCTGCCGCAAAAGCCTCTCAAATCCATCTTGATCTGGAAGCTGCAGAGTGCTTTCGCGCTGTTTGCACCCCCACATTGGCTCAGGAAAGTGGCTATCATTCACAAAACGAGCCATCACATGCCAATGAAGCTCAGGCAGATAGTTCCCAAAACTGGCGATATTTATCTTATCGGGACGATAATAGGCTAACATCGCCTTTTCAGTGATGCGAACTGCTCGCCACAACGCCTCTTGTTCAGCCTCAGGAGCAAGAGTTAACTCTTTCGCACGACTTTTTCCAAAAATTTTGATCCAAGGAATTTCAGATTCATGCCACTCAATCCATAGATACGCATCATCATAAATCATGAAGACTCCTTTGTCGCTTGACAATCTACCACGGAATCGGTAAAATTTAGCTATGAAGATAGCTATTATTCCGGCGCGTGGGGGTAGTAAACGCATCCCTCGCAAAAACATCAAACTCTTTCGCAATCGCCCGATGATTGCTTATACCCTTGAGGCAGCACATAACAGCGGGCTTTTTGATCGCATCATTGTCAGTACCGATGATGAGGAGATCGCTTCCGTTGCGCTGGCGCATGGCGGGGAGGTTCCTTTTGTGCGCCCCGCTAATCTTGCAGATGATCATACAGGCACGGTGGCGGTCATTGCCCATGCTATTAAGACACTGAATATCGAGGAGGCTGAAGCAGTCTGTTGCCTCTATGCCACCGCGCCATTTCTTCGAAGTGATGACCTGCATCAAGCCTTGAGGGCTCTTTTTAACTCTGACAAACTGTACGCCTTTCCTGTTACAACCTTCCCCTACCCCATCCACCGCGCCCTGTTGCGTCAAAGCAATGGTACGATTAGTATGGCATGGCCTGAGTATCAATCATACCGAAGCCAAGACCTACCCGAAACCTATCATGATGCGGGGCAATTTTACTGGGGACGCCCAAAAGCGTGGCTATCACACACGCCAATTTTTTCTGATGCCTCCACAACAATTCTTTTGCCTCGCTATCTTGTCCACGATATCGACACCCCTGAAGACTGGGAGCGCGCCGAACTTATCCATCAAGCCCTCTTTCCATGACCCTCTTAGTTCGAGCCGATGCCTCCTCGATAGTTGGCGTGGGGCATATTCTTCGAACCTCGCGTTTAGCTTGGGAGTTGGCTAGATATGGCGCTAAGGTGATCTATCTTTCAAAAAACCTGCCCCCACCCTTAGCTCTGAAGCTTTCGCAACAAGGCTTTAAGCTTCACGCAATCACACCAAAAGATCAATATGAGGATCTTGAGATCACGATTGCCGCTGCATTGGCACATGAGGCATCCTTGATCTTGGTGGATCATTACGCATGGGATGCGAAGATGCAACAAGAGCTTCGCCGCCAAACCTTAGCGAGACTTTGGGTTGTGGATGATCTCTTCTTACCCCATGCGGCCGATCTTATCTACAATCCCAATCTCTATGCAACCCCCACCCTATGTCAAGAGGCCAATCCCCAAAGTTATCTTCTTTGTGGATCAGCATTTGCACTTTTGGATCCTATCTATCAAGAACTTCACCACACCCCCACCTATCCCAAGCGCATCCTTCTTAGCCTTGGTGGAGCCGATCCCTTAGGATTGACCGCAATGCTTATCCCTGAGTTAGCCCCACTCCTTGATGAAGAAACAATCTGTGATGTGGTCGTTGGCCCGGCCAATCCTAAGAAAAAAGAGATTGAGAAGATAGTTGCATCATTTGGCGAACGACACATTCTTCATGATGCCCCCTCAACGCTTGCGCCTCTCCTCTCTCGCGCCTCGTTGGCTATTGTCGGGGCTGGGACAACTGTCATGGAGGCGCTCTATTTTCGTCTTCCCCTCGTTGCCATCGAGGTTGCCACCAACCAGCAGCTACTTGCCTCCTATCTTCGCCAACTTAAAGGGGTTGAATGTTTTGAGGCTACAACACCAGCGGCCACAATCGCCAAAGTAGCTATCAAGCTCCTCTCTTCACACCAACGCCCACTCCCTCCGCCTATTGCCACCCACCATCCTGTGGAAGAGATTACACGCGATCCCTTAGCACATTGGCGACTTCGCCCAGCCCTTAAGCGCGATCTTTTGCCTCTCTTGGCTCTTGCTAATGATCCTGAGGTGCGCGCCCAATCGCTTAATAGCTCAACGATCACCTTAGAGGAGCATAGCCGCTGGTTTCACCAAAAACTTCACGATCCCAAGACGCGACTCTATGTTGCTGATGATCTTTGTGGCATGCTTTTAGGAACAGTACGCTTTGAACAACTACTCAATGAGTGGCGCGTTAGCCTCGCCCTTGCCCCTACGGTGCGTGGTCGCCATTTTTCATTGAAACTTTTACGAAAAGCTATCGCCAATCTTGTCAATGATGTAGGTAGGGTTACACTTGTGGCTGAAATTAAAAAGAGCAACCTTCCCTCGCGTGCACTCTTTAAGCGAGCTCACTTTAAGCAAATTGGCGAGAATGACGATTTAGTTTTTGTTAAGGCTGTCGTTGATCGGAGCAGGGATGATTATTTCTTTTGAGCGTACCTTCATCGTTGCTGAGTTGTCAGCCAACCATCATGGCTCACTTGATATAGCGCTACGCACCCTTGAGGCGATGAAAGAGGCTGGCGCTGATGCGATCAAACTTCAAACCTACAAACCAGAAACCATGACGCTCAAGGTTGATCGAGCCGATTTTCGCATCAATCAAGGTACCGTATGGGATGGTGAACATCTGTATGATCTTTATGCCAAAGCCATGACCCCTTGGGAGTGGCACGACACTCTCTTTAAGAAGGCTGCTGAACTTGGAATGTTTTGCTTCTCTTCCCCTTTTGATTCAACGGCTGTTGATTTTTTAGAACAATTTAATCCCCCTGCTTATAAAATTGCCAGTTTTGAGATTACCGATATCCCGCTCATTGAGTATGCCGCCTCCAAAAAGCGACCCATGATCATCTCAACAGGCGTTGCGACTCTTGATGATATCAACGAAGCGATCAATGCCTGCCGTCGGGTGGGTAATGACGACATTACGCTTCTTAAATGCACCAGTGCCTACCCGGCCCCTTTGGAGGAGATGAATTTAGCGACAATCCCTGATATGATTAATCGCTTTGGTGTGAAGGTTGGACTTTCGGATCATACGATGAGCTTAGCGGCTCCTGTGGCAGCTGTGGCACTGGGTGCTCGAATGATTGAAAAACATTTTATCCTTGATCGCCGTTTAGGTGGAGCTGATAGTAGCTTTAGTCTTGAGCCTGAGGAGTTTGGCGCGATGGTTCAGGCGGTGCGTGAGACCGAAAAGCTCCTTGGGTCAATCACCTATGAGCTCTCACCCAAAACCTTAGCCTCCAGAGAGCTTGCGCGAAGCCTTTATGTGGTTGAAGATATTGGTGAAGGGGAGCTTTTAACAACCAACAATATTCGCGCTATTCGTCCAGGTTTTGGGTTAGCGCCCAAATATCTTCCGGCTATTCTTGGCAAAAGAGCCAAACGCTTCCTTGCCAAAGGCACACCTTTAGCCATCGACGATATCGAGGGTGAGCTTACTCTAACATAAATTTTTCTTTGATCACACAAGATACTGTAGAGTAACGATGGCTACACCCCAACAACGAAGTGGCGAGCTTTTCTCTTAGCATCAATTGCGACTTGTCAGGGCGTTTGTGCTACAATCATCACAAAATAACAAAACGAGGAACTTGATGGCAGAACTCACTATTTTTGATAAGAACATGAATGCGCTAATGAGCGCCAATACCCTCTTGTGGATCCGCTTAAGCACATTCAACTATAGTGATCGATTCGAGATTTTTCAAGGTAGTGATCCAGCCGCAATTAACTTTTTTGACAAAGAGTTGGGAGTTCCTGTTTATAACAAGCCTGTTGATGATACGCTTGAGCGCATCAATGCCCTCGTTCCCAGGCAAACCATACCGTTTCACTACTTTTTTGGTTTAGGAAATGGTATCTTTTTCAAGATTCTTCTAAAAAATAGTGGCTTTAAGCGTATTGTCGTTTGTGAGCCAAATCTTGATCTTATTTACATTGTCTTGAATCTTCTTGATTTTTCAGAAGAGATCGCCGCCAAACGCTTTGAAATTGCTTATGTTCCAGATATCGACTTTCCTTACGCAGTTTATCTCTTTTCGAATGCGTTAGCCAAAATCTATTCGAAGCTCTATGAATTTGAGATTACCTGCCCATACTACGAACACTTCTCGACTCAAGTGATTGAAGTGAACAAAATCTTTGTACGCGCCATTGAACACTGTGTCACGGGTCATGGCAATGATGCTAAAGATTCGCTCATTGGTATCCAGCACCATGTCCAAAACCTTCCCCTGCTGGTACGCTCACCCAAACTTCAACAGCTAAAAAACCGCAATACAGAAGTTGCGATCATTATCTCCACGGGCCCTAGTCTTGCCAAACAACTCCCATTACTACGAGAAGTTGCTCCTTATGCGACACTTTTTAGCATTGATGCGAGCCTGCCGATCCTTGAGCGCGAAGGAATTAAACCCGATTTTGTTCTCTCGATTGAACGGGGCGAACCAACATCGAATTTTTACAAAAAGACATCTCCTGAATTTCAAAAGGATGTGATCGCTATTTTTGCCTCATTGGCTCATGAAGAGACAATTAAAGCATGCAAAAGCGATCATCTGATCCTTGCTATGCGACCATTTGGCTATACACGCTACTTTGATCTGCATGAACATGGCTATATCGGTATCGGCATGAGTGCTGCCAATATGGCGCATGACCTTGTCTATCACATGGGCTATAAAACCTGTATTTTGATTGGCCAAGATCTTGCCTTCGGCGATGATGGCACAAGCCACAGTAGCGGCCATATCTTTAGCCAACATGAGGTAAAACATAAAGAGAGTGATCTTTGGGTTGAGCGATGGGGTGGCGGGGGCGTTGTTCGAACAATGATCTACTGGAATATGTTCCGTAACTATTTTGAAAAATCGATTGGCGAAATTGGGGACAAAATGGTTACCATCAACGCGACTGAAGGTGGAGCGCGCATCTACGGCTCTCTTGAGCTAACATTTCGCGAGGCATGCGAAAAGTATCTTGATAGAAGCAAACCCAAATCACCTTTCC
>JAINCO010000148.1:0-10045 GCA_036574095.1 Campylobacterales bacterium
ACATCAGCTGGCACTTTGACAATTGATGAAGGGTGGATGAACCAGAATGGCAGCAATAACTATACTCTTGTTGTCTATAGTGATGCACTAAAGAATGGACGACAGTTGCGTTTTGCACCAGATGGGCAAGCAGCTATCGGTAGCTACAGCTGTGATTCTAATGGCACCTGTTCATTTATATCAGAGACAACTCCATCGATCGTATCATTTACGATGCAAGAAGCTCGTACCCCCTGGAACTTCACCGGCAAAGAATATACACTCAATGCCACATTAACAGATGGTCAGACCCAAGCCACTCTCTATGCAACTGCCCTTATCGACGGAGCAGCTAAAAACCTCAATCTCATCCATACCACAATATCAACACCTGAGCTTGAGGCATCTATCAAAGGGGATTTAAAACTTACAGAGCGCATCCTTCTCTCCCCTTTATCTGTATCAGAAAGAAAAATAGTCGTGGATGAAGCCAACCTTTCGTTAATTGCTACCTTACGAACCAACGATGATAACACAACACAGATAGAGGGTAATCTATCTTACGAAACTTTCTATCCCCATCCTTATTTCGTACGCGAAAAAGCGCAGTTTAACGGCAATCTCAGCTATGGCTCAGCTACAACGCGCGATAAGCTCAATGGCACTCTTAGAGGTTGGCAAGAGCGCTATGATTGGAGTGGGTCAGAAGTTCTATCCGGGTATTATGCCGGCGAAGCTGACTTAACACCAGCTAATGGTTTTGCTCCTTATAGCATCAAAGCCGAGGTTATGAAATTTACTAACTACAGCTACAACCACTATAGCAAAGACGAATACCTGCGTCTTGTTATCGATCATCACTATCCTTCAACGCACTCAATCGCACTAACTGGCTTACAAAAAGAGAGTACCCAGATGCGCTCAAAAGAGATGCGCATTATCGATCAGAATGGCCTTCAAGCAACAATCAGCCAAAATGGCGATGAGTCCTTCCCGCAAACAATCACAATCACTGATAAAAGCGGTCAACATATAGCGACTATCCATGACGGTTTAGTTGAATACGCTGACGGTTCAGTTGAATCAATCTACTAATCTTTTTTTTCTACCACTTATACTCACTCTTGTTGCCGCCCTAGCAAAGGGCGGCGAGTGGTTTATCAAAGGAAGAGCAGAGGCGAGACTTTTCAGTAATCCCTCCGATCTTATTGCCAATTTTAACGACTGGGATCGAATCAGTCAGCCCCAAAGTCGCAATCGTCTTGTTCTTTTTGGCGAAAGTGAGCTATCGGTTCGTTACCAAGATTGGGAAGCAGGTCTAATCAGCCATCGCACACGGCTTTATGGCAACATTCCAGGATCTTATCTGAATATTATCGGCAACTTTTACCAACAAAGAAATCAAGCAAATGAAGGAAATTATGCTCATTTGCCAACTATTCGGGGCTATATTGCCGATGGCTGGTATGGCGCCCTCCATATTAGACCAACAGAGCGCCAAAGATTTACCCTGCGATTCAACATCCTCCATCCTACAGATTTGCATCATCTTAATGCCAATGGGAGCGGGACAATCATCAATAACCGCTCAGAGATGCAAAGTACAATCATATACTATAGCCGTCGTGACTACCGAAAATTTTTTAAAACCAAGGATAGCAGTGATGCAAGCGGTTTATCTATCGATTTAGTTTGGAGTTACTGCGCCCAACAATGGGCTATTGATATTGGTATCGATGATCTTTTTGGTCGCCTCGTTTGGCGTGATGCTCACCGCACCACAATCGAACTAAATACACAAACAACATGGTATGACAATTATGGCTATCTACATCGCCACCCCTTCATCCAAGGCAAAGTCGAATCTAACCAGTTATTTATTCAGCACTTACAACCCCTTCCTTGGATTCGAGTAGCGGCCAGCAATCACGATCTTAATGTCTCTCTTCTCTATAGACACTCTCCAGAAGTAGCCTTAACAAGCCTTCAAACAACTTTAAAAACAAAGTGGGGAGAATTTGGTGTGGGTTGTGAACTTCCCGGCCACTACACAACCCTGCTAGCAGGTTGGAAACACCTAAAAATCAGTGCAGGAGCAAGTAATTGGGGCAATCCTCTCCAAAGCAACTTCACCGCCTCACTGCTCCTTCAAACAAGCTTCTAAAATTTTATTTGGCCTATACCCATTTTCAATTTTTTTAGCTATAATAGTTCTAATTACATTAAGGTTTGTGGGTAGAAAGGAGCGATTCATGAGACGACGATATTCTATCATTGCAGTAGCTCTTGTTGCAAGTAGTGCTATAGCTGCCGATCTTATCTCTCGATAACACCTGGATGGCAATTGGTGGGAACACCTTTTAGTATCAATGACATTAGTGGAACATTTTCTAATGTCCGTACCGTCTGGAGTTATGACAAGACAACAGGACAATAGAAAGCCTATTCACCCGATGCCACGCTAAACGCATCTCTCGCCAGCGTCGCCCAGCCCTTGACTTCACTGGCTCCCAATGAAGGGTTCTGGATACGCGCTACTGCACCCACAACAGTAACACTACGGGATACACGCACAATCACTGAGGTTCTTACTCAAACCCTTGGACGCACAGTAAGTTCCTCTGAGCTTGCTATGCTCCAAACACCAATCTCGACTCTCATAGGTATTCCTCTCTATAACATCTCATTTAAAAGCATCACCGGTTTACACACGGTTGGTGCTCTCAAATTTGACGGTAACACGACATACGGAGGAACAGCTCTCTCTCCAGATAATATCTCAGCAATAGGTCTATCGACGATTGGCAGCTACCTACCCTATACACCTGGCTATCTACCTGTGCGCATCAATGAGGCGAACCCAACCATTCTACCCTCTCAGACAATCTTAGAACT
Source organism: Campylobacterales bacterium (assembly GCA_036574095.1). GTDB lineage: Bacteria > Campylobacterota > Campylobacteria > Campylobacterales > UBA6016 > JAINCO01. Next base: position 2,875 of record JAINCO010000148.1, read on the forward strand.
TGCCTCCGTGACAGATCTGACCAATCAGAGCCGCCCCCTTGCATCATTCATTATCGGAGAGTCACCTGAAGGCAACATCACCTTTGGCGCCGGCGACAAACTCTACCTTATTAATGTGATTGACACACAAAGTGGAATAAAAACAGAGGTGCCGTTTCTCAATGAATCGGCAGCTCAATGCGTTGCCACCCACCTTCGCTCACTCACAAATTTTAAAGATGCAGGAGCAGAGAATATCACAACTATTGACGCTGAGAAACCAGCATGGCTTGCCTATAGAATCGAGGCAGGTAAAACTTACAAACTTAGCTGGCAAGATAGCAAAGACAACAATGGAACAGTTCAAAGTGGCGATATTATGGTTTCTGTCTGGAATGGAAACAAAACAGCCAATCTTATAGGATCAACCTCGATCGATTTGTCCAATCCTTATCTATTACGAAATATGGACAGCGGCCATCTAACACCACGCTACTTTAGAACTAACTATGATGGCTTAGTCCAAGTTGAAATCCAAGCCAATACCCCTGGCACTTTTGCACTTAAAGTTGAAGAGGTCAATGCAACGACAGGCTTACCAATCCCACCATCAACGGGACAGTCAATGGCTGGACTCTATGCAAGTAGCAGCTCTCTTTCACTACAATGGGGCCAAAGCGCTGTCATCTATATCAGCAACCTCGATGAAAGTGGGCAAAGAAAGCCCTTCAGCATCTTAGACTATAACAGTAGCCTGATTTCGGTCAACAGCAACGGTAGCGATCATATCTATGTCTATTCAAATGCTTGGGCGACTGGAGCAACCTCCATCACCATTTCAGGGAATGGTAATACACTAACGATCCCTGTCTCTGTCACGATGCCTGAATCCAATATCACTCTCTCCTCGATACCAACAACACTTAATATTGGTCAAGAGCTCACTCTTCCCTATACACTTGGAAACCCCTCCGATTGGGTTACCTCCATTATAACGTCTAATCCATCAATTGTTGATGCTAATTTGACCAACAACTCTATCAAAGTGCATGGTAATAATGTCGGTGAGGCCAATATCACAATCACAACGGCATATGGCGCTTCAGCAAGCTTTAAGATCAATGTCGTAAGTCCAATCGCAGCTTCCGAAATCTCTTTCCCTGGCTTTATGTCGCAAATGTATGTTGGTTCTACGCAAACTCTCTATCCAGTTTTCTCGGGCGGCGGATCCATGATTACGGATGTCAACACAAGCGACGCATCGATTGTAACAGCATCAATTAACTCAACAACAGGTGTGCTCGAGATCTATGCCCGCGCACCAGGAACAGCAACAGTTGAAGTTAGGGGTGATAATGGAAGTTTCGCTCATCTTGTCGTCACTGTCACATCAGAGAATCATTACACCACATGGAATAGTCAAAATGCTATCCTTGCCTCGGCGCCCACAATGGATCCCATTATCTTAGCCGGAAAACAGTTTCTCCTGGACAGCGCATCAACAATTACATTTGATAGCGGAGGTATTGCTTACCTCCCTGCCCCTCTAAACACATATATCGATCGTCTAACTATCACAGGCGGCTATCTCACCGCCAACCTTGTCTATCCTGACGGACTTGATTGGCGCTATAAAATTCTTGATACCAACACAACAACAGGCGCTTATGTCATGGCTCTTGCTGCTAACGATAATAATGTAACAGCTTATGTCAATGCATCAACTGGACCTGGAACATTGTTTGGTCTCATTGATACAGCCCAGTATAGCGCATCATAGATGCCAATCAACATCAGCACCCTTAATCATCAGATACTCTACTCAGCCGATCAATATCTCTTATCAAGTGGCATAATAGCTTTAAATTTTACGATTAACCCCGATTTGACTGGAACCTTCAATAAATATAGTGTAAGTAGTTCCGCAATGACTCTCTCAAGCACCTCCCCTGCTGCCTTTACAATCAACGGCGACACAATCTCAGCTACCTATACACCATCTATCGGGGTCAATCAGACAACAACAATGCGTGCTGTTGCACAGGCCAACAATTACTATCTCTTCGAACATAACGAAAGTATTAACTATATATCGTCAAAGATCTATGGAGGAGCTGGGAATATAACAGATCTATCTCAGCTAACGATCTCTCGGAGCTTCCACCGACATGGAGAGATTTTCTCATAGCCTCTTCCGGAATCGATGGGGCATCCTATGATGATACAACGCACACGTTATTGTTTGGTGACGGCTACGTCATGACTGCGTCAGAAGGATTGGAGAGTGCCATGACGTCACCTTTGATATTCATTGATACTGATGGCAACACCCTAACCTATCTTGTCGACTGGACAGCTAAGCTTTTACGTGCACAAAACAACTCCCATAGCACTACCTATGAAGTCTTCTCTACACTACCAATCTTCAGTTCTCTGACCATGGAGCCCTCCTCTTCGGCACAATGAAGAGGATGGGGCTTGATCGGCTGTTGTTGACCACTTTTAAATGGAGAGACCTCCTCCTAAAAAAGAGGAGGCTAGGATAAGCATTATTGATAGTTAATTGGTGCGACGAGGGTCGAACCAGATTCTTTCCTGAGGGTAACAGTTCCCGAAAGGTTATAAGGACGCTGTTTAGAAAGCACTGCTGTTTCGCCTAGAAAATCCCAAGTCTGCACAATTCGTGCCTGGGTTGGCTGAATTTCAAAGATAGCTTTTTCTCCATGTGGACTTGTCAATGTAGCCTTTAAATCATCATCACTATAGACTACACTCCAGTGTTCCCCGCCATCTGAAACAGCCACCCCTGTTTTATTTGTTTCGTGCGTCATCATCCATCCATTCAGATATCTACCTGTCGCATTCAGCAGCGCCTGCCATGTTCCATGCTGCGCGCTATTAAACTCAGAGCAATTATTTGGCCCCGTGCCACAAATATAGTGATTCCAGGTTGACCTCGTCTCGTTATGCTCGACCACTGCGAAATTATTATCGATCATCACAAAATTGCCCATCGTGATTGTTGTGGTACTACCCCAACCGCTACCACCAATCACCTCTGTGATAACAATAGTTTTATTATTATCACGCATCTCGTATGATAACGATTTTGCCGAACCATTCAAATCCCAGCTTGTCATCGTACCATTTCCATCAAAACTGATTTTGACTGGACTATTACCGTCGTCGATTTCCATCATATAGCCTGTCAGAGGGAAAGAAAACGCAGAGGTAACCGCAGACGACGAGAGGATGGCAAACGCAGCACCAGGCCCTTCATCATCTTTCATTGCATCAGTAAGATTACTGTCAACTCGACCTAAAACATATCCATTATTACTACTACCCAACACTTTAAAATTGGCTGCTCCACCCATCTCTGTAGGCATATTGAGCGTCAACATATTGTTGGCGACTGTAATGGGAATTGAAATAGCCTTCCCATCGTTGCTAATAAGAGAAACTGTGCCGTTTGTCTCACTATTAAAAATAACACTGATATTAGATCCAATATGGTATGTCCCTGCCGGCACACCGGCTATATTCGATAGGACCAGCCCATTAAACGATGCATCTGTAATATTAACATCCTCGATCCAATAGTTAACTGCTTGTGTTGTGGTTGTGTTATTACAATCCTGACACGGTGTAATGCCACCACCTTCGGCCACTGGAAGATCGATACTACCGCCATATCCTCGCACCCAAAATCCCTCAAAGGGACGCAGCGATGTCAAGGGACTAATCCCAAAAACGCTTAAAGCAGACTGATAACTACTATCCGGCGAAAAGGCTTTCCATCTTTGTGCCACCTCATCATAAGCCCAAACCGCTTTGACATTGCTAATGTTAAAAGCAGACATATTAGCCATACCTGTTTGGGTGCCTAGCAACTTCCATCCATTGTTAAGGCTAACATATTGTGCCATCGTCATACCAGCACTTGCCAAGACCACAGCTGCAGCTACTGCAATCGTCCTTTCCATAAACACCCCCTAAAGTAGAGATAATTTGATTGTTGTCCTCTACTGATTAAAAACAGCTTATATTCAATTAAAAATGGCCAACCATATCAATGATGCAACAAATCAAGAACACAACTTTATCTCATCAAGCCAATGTTAACTTTAGAGGTTTGCAACAAACTCTCGTATCACCTCCTCTATCTCGTCAATCGCCTCTGTTGCCTTCTTTTGGATGAAGCGATCAAAACGCTCATCCAGCCATCCTATCTCACGACCCCAACGAGGCTCCTCTTCGCGTTTGGGATTAACAAATACACTTAATGCAACACGTTCAGCAATCGAGCCAACATCGATAACCTGCCCACTTGTACCAATGGCAATAAATAGTCCAGCTTCATCCATCGCCTCATAAAGATGGCGATAGGCGGGTGCAGATTCACCAAACATTACGACATTGTGACGCACGCGAGCACTACCACACTTGGGGCAACAAAATCCCTCTTGATGTGCATAGCCAATATGAAAAACAGACCCGCACTCTTCGCAGCGCAGATCAGTCAGAGTACCATGAAGGTGGATCACATGGCAACACCCTGCCCGCTCCAACAAATCATCAACATTTTGTGTCATATTAATCAATCTGTCTGGATAGCGTTCCTCTAACGAGGCAATGTAGTAGTGGGCGGCATTAGGCAAGACATGAGCTAACTGCGCGCGCCTCGCATCATAAAAACGAGTTACTTTGTCGCGATCTCGCCTCCACCCCTCAATTGAGCAAACCTCCATCACATCATACTCTTCCCATAACCCATCATGATCACGAAATGTCCTCAATCCGCTCTCGGCCGAAAGCCCTGCACCTGAGAGTATCCAGATCTTCTTAGCCACCACAACATCCTCCCACTTGAAGATGAGCTATGGTACAATATCGCCACTAACAACTAACTAAGGAGCTGGTGTGGTCATTGAAACACTCATTGATCGAGTTCGAGGAGGAAGCTATATCACCTTAGAGATCACCCCTGCTCATGAGCCAACCATCACACCGCTATTAGATAAGATCAAAACCCTTGAACTTCCTAAGCTTGTTGATGGTTTTAGCGTCACCGACAATCCGCTAGCCAAACTTCGCTATAGCTCACTCTTTGCCGCGCTCAGAGCACAAGAGTATTTAGATCGCCCCGTGATCGCAACCCTATCAATGCGGGATCGCAATAAAATTGCCCTGCAATCAGATCTCTTAGGAGCCAGCGATTGTGGCGTACGGGCGATTCTTGCTCTTACTGGAGATCCTGCCTCAATGTCCGATCAACCCAATGCCAAAGGTGTTTTTGAGGGGGATTCAACGATGCTTCTTGAGATGATTCGCTGTCTTAATAGTGGCCATGATCACGCCGGAAAACCCTTCAAAATTGCACCACCAAGGATCTATCCTTTTACGGTTAGCAATAGCTACGCACGCAACTTAACCAACATCGCCAAAAAGTTTGCCAAAAAAATTGCCAACTACTCAGTTGCCACGATTACACAGCCTGTCTTTGATCTTGCGCTAGCCAAAGAGCTCATCGGTCACTTTGATGCCGCCCGAGCTCGCTACAGCGATGAGCGATGCGAAAGCCAATTGGTGCTGGGCTTCTTCCCGATCACGAGGCTACGCACTGCCCAGTTTCTCTCTAGCCATGTCCCTGGTGTCTATGTCCCCCAAAGCTGGATTGATGCTCTCATGAGTGCTTCAAAATTGGGCGAGGAGGAGGAGTATAAGGTCGGCATGGATCTGAGCCTAAGGCTTCTTCGCGATCTTAAGAGTCTTCATCCTAAAATTCACATGATGACAGCCAACCGTTTTGATGTGGCCAAAGCTCTTCTGGAGGAGGCATAAGAAGTAGCGATGGGCGCAAGAGCAATCAAGATCGCCGTGGTTGCCTATGGATTATGGTGGCTCTTGCTTGCTATCGCCCCTTATGATCGCGGTGATTGGCTATTAGAAAATCTTCTCGTCTTTCTCTCCTGGCCTTTGATCTATCACCTCTGGAAACGCCGGCTTCTAAGCAGCGAGGCCATCCATAGTATTCTTCTCTTCCTTGCTTTCCATGCGGTTGGTGCCCACTACACCTATGCCCAAACTACCCCGTTTAGACTCATAAGTGATCTATTCGGTTTTGAGCGTAACCACTATGATCGCCTCGTTCACTTCCTTTTTGGTTTTCTCCTACTACTTCCAGCAGTTGAACTGATCAAGCGCCACATTGCCCAACCACTTACCCTTCTTGTAGCGGCAGCTTTTTTAGTAACCCTCTCGACTCTTTTTGAGATTATTGAGTGGATCGTCGTTCTCATTGTCGATCCTAACCTCGGAATCGCCTACCTTGGTGCTCAGGGAGATATTTGGGATGCCCAAAAAGATATGTTAGCAGCATTTCTTGGAATTGTCGCAGCCCTCCCCCATGCCTACAAGCGTCTGATGTCGACATCGAGCACCCCCTCGCGCACAACTACCCGACCATAGAGCCCCCCGCACGCAAGGCTTGGCAAACCGATATAGCGGCGCCCTTGATATTCATAAGTTCTGTTTTGGTGAAAATGACCTTCGATTAGAATCTGAGCCTCCGGGGTGGCTCTTAAATGACTCATCGCCACAGCCTCAAACCTTTCAAAGTGACGACAAATTTTCTTACGATCAAGCCGAGGAAGCCAACCCATTAAAAATCCGCTACCATAGCGATTGAGCGTAAGATAATCGGCCAGCTTCAAAAAGCGAGGTGAACGAAGGGTGTGTGTATAAAGCTCATAGCCCCAACCTATATCACGATCGCCATGCGCCAACGCTACAGCCACCCCCTCACAATGCGTCAGTAAAGGCTGTTTGGCGCGCGCAACAACGAGAGCATGCGGAAAGAACTCGTGGAGTAAAAAGTCATGGTTGCCCTCAAAGATAAGGACAGGTATCTTTTTAGCCAAACGATTAATCAGCTCGATTGCTTCGGCATAAAAATGCCGCAACTGCTCAAATCCACCAATCAAAAGATCGAAATTATCGCCCATCAACCAAAGCTGTGTCGCTACAATCTCGTCAGAGGCAATACGCCGTAGCAATCGCAAAAACTCCGGCCTCGAGCTATTCAGATGGGCATCCGCCACCAGTACCGCCCCTTTGGCCAGCTCCGGGATACCTCCCTCGTTTGCCATCACCTCTCCTTATAGTTGTGCGCGGATTGTAGCACAACTCA
>JAINCO010000149.1:0-1075 GCA_036574095.1 Campylobacterales bacterium
GGGTCGCTTTAAAGAGGTCAATATCTATGCGATCCAAACTGTGCGTCCCCTTTTTCGTGAAGCTCATGAGTTAGCAAAGCAACTTCTCAAGCTTCAGCAGGATGTAGGAATGGCTGAGGTTAAAGCCCAAGAAGAGAGTGCGTCAAAAATGGTTCTTATTTTATCGGTTGGTGGACTGGTTATTTTTAGCCTTATTCTCATCTACACAGTTGCTACTATTCGCTCCGTCACCGCCTCCATCACCCGCTCAGTTGAGACGATTAAAGAGGGTGCCTTCCAGATCACCGCTGCTTCTGATCAAGTTGCCTCCTCTTCAGCCAGTCTTGCCCAAGGAGCTACCGAACAGGCCTCCTCAGTTGAAGAGGTCTCAGCTACGATTGAAGAGTCAACAGCTATTAATAACCAAAATGCCGAGAATGCCAGACAGGCTGATATGCTGGCCAAAGCTGCCAATGAGGCAGCACGCAATGGCCAAGCTAAGGGCGAGGAGCTTACAAACTCGATGGCCAGCATTAATGAAAGCTCGATGAAGATTGCAAACATCATCAAGACAATTGACCAGATTGCTTTCCAAACCAACCTCTTAGCACTTAATGCCGCTGTTGAGGCAGCGCGTGCTGGGGAGCATGGCTTAGGCTTTGCTGTTGTGGCTGATGAGGTGCGCAACCTCGCCCAACGTGCTGCACAAGCGGCTAAAGAGACAAGTATGATTATCGAAGAGGCAATCGAACAAATTAAAAAAGGTAACCAAGTTGCCGCCGATACCAATGCCGCCTTTAATGATATCCTTGACAAATCAAAAAAGGTCTCTGATTTGATTGGTGAAATCTCGATTGCTACCAAAGAGCAGGCAGAAGGGATGAATCAGATTGCTACTGCCATGGGGCAAGTTGATCAAGTCACCCAACAAGTTGCCGCCAACTCCGAAGAGGCAGCAGCTGCTGCTGAAGAGCTTAACGCCCAGGCAATGGCGATGGTTGAATCGGTCAAGGGACTTGCAGCGATTGTAGGATTAACAATTGATGAGTCAGCACTACACCAGAGAGCCGCTACCAAACCCAAAAAAGAGCATCTT
>JAINCO010000150.1:0-2274 GCA_036574095.1 Campylobacterales bacterium
CATCAATGATCTTGGCAAGTGGCGCTAAACAGTTTGTCGTACAACTGGCATTGCTAATAATCGCCTCCCCTTGGTAAAAGCTCGCATTAACTCCAAGCACATAGGTTGGTGTCTCATCAGTTGCGGGGGCAGAGATAATCACTTTTTTAACCCCTTTGGCCAAATGGTGAGCAACCTCAGGGGTTGTTAGAAAGCGGCCTGTACACTCCAAGACCACATCCGTGTCATAAGGTGAAAAATCAACCTCACCAGGTTTTGTTTCATTAAGTACGGCAACCGGCCGACCTGCCACCTCTAGGCCATTCTCAAGAAGTTGTAGTTGTGCGCCAAAGGGACCGTGAACAGAATCTTTTGAGAGCAGATAGTGAAGCATCGGGGCAGGAGCAAGGTCATTGATGGCAACGATCTCAATGTCACGATAGGAGAGCGATGCGCGCATCACCGCTCGCCCAATCCTACCGAAACCGTTAATCGCCACTCTAATTCCCATCTTCTTTGAACGCCCTCTTTTTGGTAAGTGCACTATTTTATCCTAAAAGGGGTATAATTTTACTAAAAATGGAGAACAATGTCGGCGGCTGCACTTTTTGGCGGTTCATTTGACCCTGTGCATCAAGGACATCTTGAGATTATTCGTCTTGCTGAGAAGATCCTTCCAGTTGATCATATTATTATCGTCCCTGCGTGGCAAAATCCCTTCAAGGACAAAACAGTCGCCCCCGCTCACAAACGACTTGAATGGCTTGCTCGCGTACTTCCAGACTCTCCTAAGATTATCATTGATCGAGGTGAGATCGATGCCAACAGACCCATCCCGACCATCGAAACTGTAGAGCGGCTAAAGCCAAAATACGATACAATTTACCTTATCATCGGCGGCGATAACCTCGCCTCCTTGCCAACATGGCATCGCTATGATGAGCTGGCAAAACTTGTTCATTTTGTCATAGCAACAAGACGAGGTAGTCCACTTCCTGAAGGTTTCATAATCCTTCCGGTCGATGTTGATATAAGCTCAACGGCTATTCGCAACGGCAACTTTTCGCTGGTGCCGGATGCTATCAAAGATGAGATAAAAGATTTTTATAGCAAGGATCAAGATGACGCTACAAGAGCGGATTCAACGTATCATCAAACTACTTGATGAAAAAAAGGCTGAGAATATTGAAAGCTTTAACTTAAGCGATAGTGGCTATTTTGTTGATGCGGTCGTTATCGCAACGACATTGGCCAGCAAACATGCCCTCGCTCTCACTGACCATCTACGCGTGGGACTTAAAGAGAGTGGCGAAACAATCTATCACACGGATGATGCCGACGAATGGACCATCCTTGATCTGGGTGATATTATTGTTCATCTGATGAGTGAAGAGCACCGCAAAAAGTATAACCTTGAAGAGTTTCTGACATCCTTTGCCCAAAAGCGTCAGCAGCGTTAAGAGCCAAGAAAAGCGGGGGTTACATCCGCTCTTTGGCCGTAATTCCCATGAGCCACAATCCCTGCCTGATTGCCATCCCCGCAATAACAAAAAGTTTCAGGTACTCAAGCTCATGCTCAGTTCCAAGAATTTTGTGATCGTAGTAGAATTTATGCATCTTAGCTGCAAGCGCATAGAGATAGTCAGTTAGTGATTGCGTCTCTCTACGCCTCCAAGCATCCTCGATCGCTTCGCCGAGTGAGAGAGACATAAAAAGAAGCTCGACACCCTGATCATCAAGTGTTGCAAAGCTAACAGCCTTAATCTCCTCAAGAGTGCGCCCGCTTTTGGCTAAAAGCGATTGGACACGGGCATGGGCATAGTTGATATAAAAGATAGGATTCGAGCTATCTTCCTTTGTTAGATCATCCAGATCAAACTCAAGGTGGGTATCAGGCTTTTTGGTTAAAAAGATAAAGCGCAATGCATCCGCACCGATCTCCTCAACAACATCACTCATCAGCACGAAATTACCCGCTCGTTTGCTCATCTTATAAGGCTCTCCCCCCTTCAGCAGGCGCACCATTTGCGATAGAAGAACCTCTAATTTATTCGGATCATAGCCTAAAAAGGCGATGGCCGCCTTCACACGGGCGATATAGCCGTGGTGATCAGCGCCCCAAATGTTGATATAGCGATCAAAACCTTGCTTAAACTTCTCCTCGTGATAGACAATGTCACCCGCAAGATAGGTTGGCTCACCATTTTCACGCACAACCACGCGATCCTTCTCATCACCCTTTTGACTCGTTGCTAGCCAAATTTTACCATCTTCTTCATAGAGGGCGCCATGCTT
>JAINCO010000151.1:0-1110 GCA_036574095.1 Campylobacterales bacterium
GCTGATGCTGTATGTCACGGTGCTACCGGTAAAGGCAATGATCAAGTTCGCTTTGAGCTTGGCTATCTTCATTTTGATAGCTCGATTCGCATTATCGCTCCATGGCGTGAGTGGGATCTTAATAGCCGTGAATCGCTTCTTGCCTTCGCCGAAAAACACAACATCCCCATTGAGCAGAAAGTTGGTGGCAGCCCTTATAGCATGGATGCCAACCTCTTACATATCTCCTATGAAGGGAAGTTATTAGAAGATCCCTTTGCTGAGCCTGAAGAGGCAATGTGGCGCTGGACAGTTAGCCCCGAAAAAGCTCCTGATGAAGCTGAATATATTGAGATTGAGTTTGCCAACGGTGATCCTTGCGCTATCAATGGCACACCGATGAGCCCTGCGACCTTATTAGCCGAACTTAACCGTTATGGCTGCAAACATGGTATCGGCCGCAACGATATCGTTGAAAATCGCTTTGTTGGAATGAAGAGCCGCGGATGTTATGAAACACCCGGTGGCACCATCCTCCTAAAAGCCCATCGCGCTATCGAAAGCATCACCCTCGATCGTGAAGAGGCTCATCTCAAAGATGAACTTATGCCTCGTTACGCAAAACTGATTTATAATGGCTTCTGGTTCAGCCCTGAGCGCCAAATGCTCCAAGCTGCTATCGATGCCACACAAAAAAATGTCAACGGCGTTGTGCGCTTAAAGCTTTACAAAGGCAATGTTATCGTTGTTGGACGCAAATCACCCAATACGCTCTTTAACCCCGAGTACAGCACCTTTGAAAAAGATGAGGTTTATAACCAAAAAGATGCCGCGGGCTTCATCAAACTTAACGCCCTACGCTTCATCATCGCTGGCCACGCCAATAGAAAATAGCGGCACTTAAAGAGAGTGACGACTCCATAAAAAGTTTCTGCTACAGCGCTCCAAAAGGAGTATGTAGCAGAAAATAAAGAGCAGATCGCCGATCAAGACTCAATAAATTTGCAAGGGTCTAGAGTAGAATATTTCACTCCACCGACCCCTTTCTCATTAGTTTTAATAATAGCTTGTAAAATTTCTCTACAGAGAGGCTTCGGTTGTTAAACCGAAACTCGCTCTCTTTGAGATGTA
>JAINCO010000152.1:0-7890 GCA_036574095.1 Campylobacterales bacterium
AGCCCCTCATCCATCAGCATCGCCGTCACACCACAATAGCGATCGCCACGAAGCAGGCTCTCTTGAAGCGGTGAGGCCCCTCGATATGCCGGCAAGAGTGATGTATGTAGATTAATACACGGGGCAATCGAGAGAATCGATGCCGGGACAAGCTGCCCAAAAGCAGCAACAACGATCATATCTGGCTTAAGATCACGGATGATAGCCGCCTGCGTATCGTCTAACCTCTCAGGTTGATAAATCGCAATACCAGCCTTGCGCGCAGGCTCAACAATCACTGGAGGTGTGAGAATCTGTTTTCGTCCAACAGGTCGATCAGGCTGCGTAAAAAGAGCAACGACCTCAACACCAGGATCATCCAAAAGAGCCTCAAAAATCGTGCGGGCAAAATCGGGCGTGCCCATAAAAACAACTCTCATGTAGCATTTCCTGGGACAAAGAGCGTGCAAGCCTCATGACGCCCCTCTAATAAAAAGGCTGATGCTGCCGACAGATCAAACCCGCTTGCCAAAAGCATCCGCCGCCCATGACGCATCAAAAAGTAAGCTGCCTTAAGCTTAGTGACAATCCCACCTGTTGCATGGGGATGATTAGGATTATAGGCCTCTGCTAACTTCTCTTCGGGGATATGATTGACAATCTTATACATCTTCGCATCGGGATATTTATTGGGGTCGCGGTCATAATAGCCATCAATATCCGATAATATCACCAACAACCCCGCATCAAAATAGTGGGCAACCTGCGCCGATAGCTGATCGTTATCACCCCTTAAAATCTCATCAACTACAACCGAATCATTCTCGTTAATAATCGGAACGATACCATGTTCGAGTAGTGTATTAATCGCGGTCTTCGCATTTTCGCTGCGTTTAAATGAATCAAAATCATCGGCCGTCAAAAGAATCTGCGCGACATGAACACCATGAACTTCAAACTTTTTCTTGTATCGATTGATCAACTCTGCCTGGCCAATCGCCGCGAGTGCCTGTTTACCAGCTGTTGTTGCTCTTGAGATCGATGGCACAATCGACTGACCCGTCGCCACGGCACCACTTGTAACGAGCATCACCTCATACCGCTCGCGAAGCCGCACGATCAAATCAACAAGGTTTTGCATCCGCTCAACATTTAGCTGTCCCTCGCGCGCCAACACAGCGCTACCAACCTTAACTACGATCCTCTCCTTCACGACTCACCCTTCACCCATAGGATCGCCTTCCAAAGCGCAAAGACCAACGGGCGTATATTCATCTTCGACAACGATGAAATAGGCACCACAAATAAAGGCTCGCCTACTCTAGGCTCATCAGCAACATACCCACCAAGCCTTAGATCAAAACCGAAGTTATTGCTAGCACGCTCAAGATTATCCTCCAAGCCCAGCTCATCCAAAAAACCCTCAACAACAAGCCGTATCTCATCCGCATCAAACTGCTCGGCTTTGGTGAGAGCAATCGCAAAAGGTCGATGTTGAAGCTCAGTTGAATAGCGAGCAAGCTCCTCGCGCAATGTACGGTATTGCACCATCAAATCACGATAGTTAGCCATATCGAGCATAAAAAGTAGAATTTTTGTCCTCTCAATATGGCGCAAAAATTCAAGCCCCAAACCACGCCCATCACTCGCACCTTCAATAATACCCGGAATGTCAGCCATAACAAATTGACGCATCTCATCAACATCAACAACACCAAGCTTGGGTGTGAGCGTCGTAAATTCATAATTGGCAATCTCAGGCTTTGCGTGACTAACAACCGAAATAAGCGTCGATTTCCCAACATTAGGAAATCCAACCAGCCCCACATCGGCAATCAGCTTTAGCTCCAAACGAACAATCAATCGCTCGGAAGGTTGTCCTGGTTTGGCATACTCTGGAGCTTGGTTCATTGGTGACTTGAAATGGATATTCCCCCACCCTCCATTGCCACCTTTTAAAAGCATGACCCGATCACCCGCCTCGACCAAATCAGCAAGTAACTCCCCGCTCTCAGCATTAAAAATCTGCGTTCCGGGTGGAACTTTTAAGATCAAATCAGCCCCATTGCGCCCATGGGCACCCTCAGGTTTACCCATCTCACCATCTTCGGCCTTAAAGAGCTTTTTTCCTTTGAAGTGCGAAAGCGTATCGGTATTATTATCGGCAACAAACCAAACCGATCCACCATGACCACCATCGCCACCGCTGGGGCCACCTTTTTGGACAAATTTTTCGCGATGAAAATGGACTGCGCCATCGCCGCCTTTACCAGATTCAACTGTAATGGTGACTCGATCGATAAACATGAAGGTACCTTATCCCAAAATTGGTCAGGTGCCAGGAAAAACTCCTGGCAAATGTTAAGGAATATAGAGGAGGTTTTGCCGTTAGGCAGCTGGATAGACGGAGACTTTTTTGCGGTCTTTATCTTTGCGCTCAAATTTCACAATGCCATCAATCAGCGCAAAGATTGTATGATCTTTACCCATCCCTACACCAACGCCAGGATGGATCTTCGTACCGCGCTGGCGGATGATGATGTTACCTGCGCGAACACTCTGTCCGCCTGTTTTTTTAACGCCCAGCCTTCGACCGACTGAGTCTCGGTTATTTTGGGTACTACCTTGGCCTTTCTTGTGTGCCATGACTTACTCCTTAAGCTGCAATACTAACGATGCGGACGCGTGTAAAGTCACGGCGAAAACCGCGCTTTGTCTTACTATCTTTGCGTCGACGCTTTTTGAAGGTGATCACTTTGCGCGCACGCCCTTCGTTAATCACCTCACCTTTGACGACGGCACCGGCAACAAAGGGTGTACCGATCTTGGGGCTCTCGCCACCGATCATCAAAACCTCGTTAAACTCGACTGCCGTCTTTGGCTCTAAACTCATTTTATCCAATAGGATAATATCGCCTTCTTGTACGCGGTACTGTTTACCGCCATTTTTAATCACTGCGTACATGACCTACCTTTGATCAGGGACTCAACCCGAGATGAATCCATTAAAGTGGCGAATTGTACCAGAAAAATTTTTAAGTATCGTTTAATCGCACAAGGCGATACACTCAATCTCAACCAACGCATTCTTTGGAAGCGTCTTTACAGCAACTGTGCTTCGTGCAGGCTTATGGTTACCAAAAGCCTCGGCATAGACCTCATTCATCGCCGCAAAATCATTCATATCGGCCAAAAAGACAGTTGTTTTGACCACCCGATCAAGACTCGCCCCCCCAGCAGCAAGTACCGCCGAAAGATTAGCCAACACCTGCCTGGTCTGCTCGCGAATATCACCGTCATTAAAGCTACCATCAGGCCTTAATGCAATCTGCCCTGATGTAAAAATCATCCCACCTACTTTCACAGCCTGACTATATGGACCAATCGCTTGCGGCGCATCTTGTGTTGCAAGAAACTCCATTCACACTCCTTTCGCATTTAAAATCAAGCATCGAACTTTATCGGGATCTTTTTTCCCCTGACGCATCTCAACACCACTACTCACATCCACACCCCAAAAGCCTAGCGCTCTGGCCTCATGGACATTCTCAGGCCTCATCCCCCCAGCAAGCACAAATCGACTACAATCAATCCCATCAAACCACTCCATCGGGATACGCTGCCCACTCCCACCATACTCTGGCACATGAGGATCAAGAAGAGCAAAACCCTCAATCTTTTTTAGATCATCAGCAGATCGCACCCGAACAACAGGCAAGATCGGCCGCTCAACTTCCCTCACAACCTCCTTGGGCGCATCCCAATGCAATTGCGCCACAGCCGCTCCACTAATACGCATCGCCTCATTGATCGTTTGGGCATCAACCTCCACAAACAAAGCTACTGACATCACAAAAGGGGGTAACTGCCGAATAATCTCTCTTGCCTCCGCTGGCGCGATATAGCGCGGGGACTTCTCATAAAAGACAAACCCCAACGCATCCGCGCCAGCATAGGAGGCGTGCAGTGCATCCTCAAGATTGGTAATGCCACAAATTTTAACGCGCATCAGACCCTCAGACTCGCAATCGCCGCAGCCCTATCCTCCTGCCCAAAGACAAAACTACCCGCCACAACAATATCCACACCCGCCTCAGCCAAGAGCGCAACATTCTTACTTCCCACACCCCCATCCACCTCAATGAGGCATGAGGCATTACGCTTTAAGATCAGCTCTTTAAGGCGTCGTACCTTCTCAATCACCGTTGGGATAAACTTCTGCCCCCCAAATCCCGGATTGACGCTCATTAAAAGAACCATATCCAGCTCCTCCAAAAGATACTCAATAGCCTCAGGGGGTGTGTGGGGATTGAGTGTGATGGCTGGGCGAATCCCCAAATCTCGAATTTTTTGAATAAGTCGATGAGGATGCTTCTCCTCTTCTATATGAAAGGAGATAAACTCCGGCTGAAATGGCGCAAAAAGATCAACAAAAAAACTATTATTCTCAACCATCAAGTGAATATCAAGAGGTTTTGTTGCTGCCCTCGCTACCGCCTCGACAACTACAGGGCCAATTGTAAGATTAGGGACGAAATGACCATCCATGACATCGACATGGACATAGTCACACCCCCCCTCACAAATTGCCCTCACCTCATCAGCAAGGCGCCCAAAATCGGCAGAGAGGATACTTGGTGCTACCAACATCTAAAGCTCCATAAAATTTTTAAGTATCTGCAAGCCATTGTTATGCGACTTTTCAGGATGTGGCTGCACCCCATAGATATTCTCTCTGGCAACGGCACTTGGATAGGTATAGCCATACAGCGTCTCTCCGATCACAAATCGTTCATTGCAGCGAGCATGATAGCTATGGACAAAATAGAGATAAAAATCCTTAGGCAATCCTGCAAAAAGCGGCGTATCCTTCATCACATGAAGTCTATTCCACCCCATCTGGGGCACCTTGAGCCCCGCATCCAGTCGCGCCGCATCAAAACGTACCACATCACCAGGAATAAGCCCTAACCCCTCATGCTCACCAAATTCATAGCTTCGCTTAAACAATAGCTGCATCCCGAGGCATATCCCCATCAGCGGCCTACCTGTTTGGGCATACGCGCGTATCGCCTCATCCATCCCCGTCTCACGCAAATGATCGATCGCATCACGAAAGGCCCCAACACCAGGAAGAATCACCCGATTGGCATCCTTAAGCTCCTCAGGAGTACGAATGACTCTGGGCTTTGCTCCGATGGCCTCAAATGAGTTGATGAGGCTAGCCAGATTTCCCATCCGATAATCAACGATCACCACCCCCCTCATTCACTCCCTCTCTTTAGAGGATGCCTCATTGGTCCATTTGATGTAAAAGGCCAAACCAAAGAGTAACAGCGTCAATCCGCCAAGTAAATAAACAGCATAAATGAGCTTTTCAGGATCGATCAGCGTCGATTTAAAGACAAGCATCAACGCCTCAATCGCAACCGCGATAATGATACTCCCCAAAAACCTCGTCATCGTCCTATGAAGCTGCCGCCCCGACTCAGAGCGCACTCTTCCCAGCACCTCTTCTTCAAAAATCGCCTTAACCAGATCAAACATCGCCAAGGCCAGCGTCAGAAGAATCGTTGATTCAAAAATCTCCTTTAGATCGATACTCCCCGGATGCAACCCCCCCTTGGTCAAGAACGCAAGGCTTTGATAGATCAATAACAACGAAATCGCAAGCAGGAAGAGCGAAAAGAGAGCATACACCCCTTTACTAAAGACACCAAAGGCATGGGCAAATTTTACCGGCGTGATCGCTTTGAGGATATTCTCGAGGTCAACATCCAACACAGCAACATAGCGCAAGCGGTGATGATTATCATAGATGGGCATCGCCGCACTGACACACAGGCGATTTGTTAATTGACTCGGATATGGATCGGTCATGATCGGCTTTTTTTCACGCGCACAACGATAGAAGTAGGCACGATTGCTTCGATTACTCCCTGCTCCTCGTCGATACTCAACCTTTCGAGAGATATTATCGCCAATCTGAGTTCCCTTAGCATCCAACAGATAGAGCGCATCAACGATATCAACTTCTCGATCGATCTTTTTAAGCCCCTCAATGAGCGTCTTTTCATCTGGCTCTGGGACGAAGTTAGGCAGATTACGCACCAATAAGTAAGTCAGGTATGCCCGCGCCTCGACGCGAATTTGGTTAAAATTGACAAGTTCGTTCAGCATGGGCACTCCTCCTACTTCAAGTCAGTGGGCGCATTATACCCAAAAAGCAGGCAACAGTTCAACACACCAACACCACCCCGCCACCTCAAAAATAACCATCTTTTAAGTATAACTGTGCGATACTAGCAACAAAGATAGCCAAGCAGGAAATGTATGACTCTATTCGACGCCCATCAGATGGGTAGGTTGGTGACCATTTTTGTTGTCACCTGGATAATGATCAAGTTACTCATACGCATCGCCCCCTCTGTTGGACTTATGGATATTCCCAAGCAGCGTAGCATCCACACCAAGATCACCCCCAGAGGTGCTGGCATTGGGATGTTTGTAGCTGTTGCGCTTGCCCATCTTCTCTTTCTTTTTGAAGAGATCGTACGCCACCCTTTTACCTACACCGCTATTTTTGCTGTCTTCATTGTCGGCCTACTTGATGACCATCGAGATATACGCCCCAAAACCAAATTTTTTGTGATTTTTGGCGCCGTCTGCCTCCTCTATGTTGATGGCCTGACAATCACCTCCATAGGTCATTTCTTTGGATACCCTATCGACTTAGGATGGCTTGCACTCCCTTTTACCTTTTTCGCTGTTTCTGGCTTTACCAATGCCCTCAACCTCACAGATGGCCTCGATGGACTTGCAGGAAGTATTAGCTTCATCATCCTTGCTATTCTTGCCGTTATTGGCTATGAACACAACGATACGATGATCGTAACCCTCTCCCTCTCCTTCATGGCTGCGCTTCTTGCTTTTTTGCTCTTTAACTGGAACCCGGCCTCGATTTTTATGGGAGATAGCGGTTCTCTTACTTTGGGGTTTGTCATCTCACTCCTATCGATCAAGGCCTTGGCCTACATCGAGCCAACATCAGTCTTCTTCATCGCCGCCTTGCCCATCATCGATACCCTCACCGTCATCATCCGCCGCAAACGATCCGGCCGACCGATATTCGCACCCGACAAACACCACCTTCACCATGTGATGCTCCACTTTTTTCGAGGAGATGTCAAAAAAACCGTTATTTTTCTAGCCCTACTGCAACTTCTCTACTCTCTTTTAGGACTTAACCTCACCGACTATAGCCATCAACACTTCACACTTTTATTCTTTATTCTCAATGAAGTAATTTTTTACATCTTGCTTGAAGGCATGCTAAAAAAACAAAACCGCCACACAACCAGGCGCAATGAACGCCGCAAGCGCCTCGAACACTAACGAGCACGCCAAAAACAAAGTCTTGTTAGCCTCTTCAAAAGAAGTGTCCCAAATATCATCAAACAACAAAAACAACTTCAGATCGATCTTATCGCACGATTTAGCAATGGAAATGTAAGCTTACAAAGAGGTAATTTCATCACAAGTGAAGAACTAAAAGAGAAAGAAAAAACTATTTTTGGTCATAGATTTGTATAGGCATGACACACTCATGTATATACTAACCCGCCTTCACACCTCAAATTCCAAACGCTCACCCAACTGCGACCCTTTATTGAAAAAAATCCCTCATCTCTTTCTTGCTGATTTTTTCCTTTGGCTCAAGATGATCAATATTATCATCTTCAATATCATCAATATACAAAAGCGCAGCAACAAAGAGCTTATAGGTAAGCCCCTCAACAACCTCCTCGCCGCACCTAAAGATCTCTTTGAGGCTCATCGCCTCTTTGGCCAAAAAGTATAAGTCATAATAATCCCTATACTTGGCGCGCAAAAAGAGCGCATTCACCTTCA
>JAINCO010000153.1:0-4679 GCA_036574095.1 Campylobacterales bacterium
AAACAGGCGATTGTTCTTTTTTATATTATTATTTTTATCTTAACAGCGA
Source organism: Campylobacterales bacterium (assembly GCA_036574095.1). GTDB lineage: Bacteria > Campylobacterota > Campylobacteria > Campylobacterales > UBA6016 > JAINCO01. The sequence goes on from JAINCO010000153.1 coordinate 50, forward strand.
AAAAATTGCTTGCTTAGGAGTGGTATGATCAAAATTACAGGTGCTAGGGAGAATAACCTTAAAAATATCTCTCTTGAGATTCCAAAAAACTCCCTTGTTGTCTTTACGGGTCTATCGGGAAGTGGAAAGAGCACACTTGCTTTTGATACACTCTATGCCGAAGGGCAACGCCGCTATATCGAATCACTCTCAAGCTACGCGAGGCAATTTCTTGATCGTGTTGACAAACCTGATGTTGATAAGATCGAAGGACTTACCCCAGCCATCGCCATCGATCAAAAAACAACGAGCAAAAACCCCCGCTCAACAGTTGGCACCATCACCGAAATCTATGACTACCTTCGTCTTCTTTTTGCAAGAGTTGGACGACAACATTGCCATCTCTGTGGCCAACCAATCAGTTCGATGACCCCAGCAGATATTATCGCCCAAATTCAAGCCCTACCTGAAGGGGCCAAGCTAACAATCATGGCGCCACTTGTCAATGAAAAGAAAGGAACATTTGCCGATTTGTTTGAAAGCCTACGCCAAAAAGGGTATGTTCGCGCCCAGATCGATGGGGTCCTAACACGCCTCGATGAGGAGATTGAGCTTTCTAAAACAAAAAAACATACGATCAAACTTGTCATTGACCGCGTCACCCTTTCACCCGACACCCATGCGCGCATCGCTGATGATGTTGAACGCGCCCTCAAAGAGAGCTATGGGCAAGTTGAGGTTGAGGTGGCAAATGCTGATGAGTTAGGCATAGCCAAACACCACCACTATAGCGAACATATGGCCTGTTTTTCATGTAAGGTCAGCTTTGAGCCATTAGAGCCGCTCTCATTCTCCTTTAACTCTCCCAAAGGTGCTTGCCCTGATTGTGATGGGTTGGGGATGAAATTTTCCTTCGATCTAACGAAGATCATCGATGATGCGCTGACAATCGATGAAGGTGCGGTGCGAATTATGTATGGTTTTAATCGAGGCTACTATTTTAGGATGCTTCAGGCATTTTGTGATGCCTTTGGGATCGATCGCAACACACCCTTTGAAGCGCTACCCGAATTTCAGCAAAAAGCGATCCTCTATGGCTCACCAACAGATGTAACCTTTGAGTGGAAAAACCACCCGGTGACTCGCCGCTGGCCAGGTGTTGTCAAGATCGCACACGATATGCTCACAGATGAGAGGGAGCTAGCTGATTATATGACCGAAAAAGTCTGCGAGAGCTGTCATGGGGAGCGGCTTAAACCCGAATCGCGAGCTGTGCGCGTTGCCGATACCACAATAGGTGACATCCTTCGTATGCCGATTGAAGAGAGCTACCATTTTTTTGAGATGAAAAACGGAGAGCTTCCCGAGCGGTTTAATTATCTAACGCCACAGCAGCGAACCATCGCAACGCCGATTATCAAAGAGCTCAATGAACGCCTCTTTTTTCTCTATGATGTTGGGCTAGGCTACTTGACCTTGGGGCGAGATGCCCGCACAATTAGTGGCGGCGAGGCACAACGCATCAGAATCGCAAGCCAAATTGGATCGGGTCTATCGGGGGTGATGTATGTTCTTGATGAGCCAAGCATCGGACTTCATGAACGAGATACAATCAAACTGATCCGCACCCTACGAAGCCTCCAACAAAAAGGCAACACCGTCATCGTTGTTGAACACGATAAGGAGACGATCAAAGAGGCAGATTTTATTGTCGATATTGGACCAGGTGCTGGAAAATTCGGTGGTGAAGTGGTCTTTGCAGGAACCTATAACGAGCTTCTTCAAAGCCAAACCCAAACCGCCGATTATCTCTCCGGTCGCAAAAAGATTCGCTACTTCTATCGCCGCCCACAAGAGCGATGGATCACCATGAGCCATGTAACGATCAACAACATCAACGATCTTACAGTGCGCTTTCCGCTGGCCAACCTCGTTTGTGTTACCGGGGTGAGTGGTAGTGGCAAAAGCTCGTTGGTGCTTCAAACACTTCTGCCAGTTTCGCGCGAGATTCTTAATCATGCTCGCAAGGTCAAAAAAGTTGCTGGCGTTGAGGTTGAGGGTATGGAGCAGTTAGATAAGGTGATCTACCTTGACCAAAGCCCTATTGGTCGCACCCCCCGCTCTAATCCAGCTACTTATACAGGGGCAATGGATGATATTCGTGAGCTTTTTGCCTCCACCAAAGAGGCAAAGATACGCGGCTATAATGTCGGGCGCTTTAGCTTCAATGCCAGGGGTGGACGGTGCGAAAAGTGTCAAGGAGAAGGCGAGATCAAGATCGAGATGCACTTTTTGCCAGACATCATGGTTAAGTGTGACGCCTGTAAAGGTACACGCTACAATCCCCAAACACTCGAGATCACCTACAAAGGCAAAACGATTGCCGATGTACTGGCGATGAGTGTAGATGAGGCGCTGGAGTTTTTTGCACCCATTCCCAAACTCTATACAAAACTCAAAACCCTTGCCGATGTAGGATTAGGCTATATCACGCTTGGACAAAATGCGATCACCCTCTCAGGCGGTGAGGCTCAGCGTATCAAACTTGCCAAAGAGCTCTCCCGAAAAGATACAGGCAAAACCCTCTATATCCTCGATGAGCCAACCACAGGGCTTCATTTTGCCGATATTGACAAACTGGTACGCGTCCTCCACCACCTTGTTGACTTAGGTAACACCGTCATCGTTGTTGAGCATAATCTTGATGTGATCAAAAATGCTGACTACATCATCGATATGGGACCAGAGGGAGGCAATCGGGGTGGAAAGGTGATCGCGACAGGCACCCCCGAAGAGGTTCAATATGTCGAAGGAAGCTATACTGCGAAGTTTCTTGCCAAGGAGTTAGCCGATGAGCATTGAGATTAGCTGCGTCATGACAACTGTCCCAAGCCTTGATGAAGCACGCACCCTCGCGCGTGGTGCCGTTGATGCTGGCCTTGCCGCCTGTGCTCAAGTTGGCTCACCACTAACAAGCTTTTATTATTGGGAAGGCAACCTTGAGGAAGCGCAGGAGTGGCCGATTTTGTTTAAGTGCTCTCACGATATGCGTGAAGAGCTTGAAACCTTTATCGCCAATCATCATAGCTACACCATTCCAGAGATCGTCAGTTGGCCCCTGGCGGCTTTTGATGCGTATGGAGGGTGGGTTGTTAATGCTACTCAATTTTTTACAAGGAGTCAATCATGAAAAAATCTGCTGCGGCACTGATCGCCTTGAGTCTCTTCACCCAGGTCTGGGCTGACCATTTTATCGGGGAGCCTGCTAAAAAACCGGTTGCCACCAAAAGCACCAAAGTAATCTCTAAAAGCACCACAAACGACACCCATGCCACACACGAAGATGGAATAGATGCCAAAGAGGTTCAAGAGGTAGTACGCACCCTCCTCGAACAGATGAACATCGACAATGCCGTCTATATGCGCACCCACGAGAGCTCCTTTTTTACCTCGATCAAAGATAAGCAAACACCCAGAGCAACCGTCATTATGTGCTCAGATTCACGCGTCCAAACACCGGCAATCGATGCCACACCCGAAAATGATCTCTTCATCATCCGTAACATTGGTAACCAGATCGCCAGTAATGATGGCTCAGTTCAATACGGCGTCCATCACCTCCATACCCCTCTGCTTTTAGTGCTCGGCCACACGCGCTGTGGCGCCATTAAAGCTGCGTTATCAGACTATAAAGATGAATCGCCAGCAATTCGTCGCGAACTCGACTCCCTTGGCCTTGGCATTCGTGATGTCTCACGGGTTGTTGGTGATGTCTGGCTGGCAGGCGTGATTGCTAATGTCAATGCACAAGTTGGTTATGCGTTAACCCAATATGCCAAAGAGATCCATGAGGGCAAGCTCGTTGTCGTTGGCGCTGTTTATGACCTTGCTGGTGACATGGGAGCTCCCGGCAAACTTCATATTCTTTCAATCAATGGAAAACCAGCCAAAGGTTCCTTAGTAGAGGCAGTATCCTCACACCAAACATCCTCGCACTGATTAAGGAGAGCTATGCAGCTTCAGTGTACGTTACCGCAGTACAAAAAACAACGCATCAAGGATATGCAAGTTAACGATCCTTGGAGCGTCCTTAAAATTATCTCCGATTTTGTTGATGGATTTGATACCCTCAAAGATATTGGTCCGGCGGTTACCTTTTTTGGCTCAGCAAGACTTAAGCCTCAAAATAAATACTACAAAAAAGCGCGCGAACTGGCTAAAATGTTTGCCGATTGCAACTATAACGTCATCACGGGCGGTTCGGGTGGCATTATGGAAGCGGGCAACCGCGGCGCCTATGAGAGCGGGCGCGCCCAGTCAATTGGCCTCAACATCAACCTCCCTCACGAACAACACCTTAATGACTATGTCACCAAAGGGATGACCTTTGACTACTTCTTTGCCAGAAAAGTGATGTTAGTGAAGTATTCTTACGCTTATGTCGTCTTTCCTGGTGGGTTTGGAACACTTGATGAGCTTTTCGAGGCTTTGACCCTTGTACAGACCAAAAAGATCTTTCCGATCCCAATTTTTTTGTATGGAACAGAGTTTTGGGAACCTATGATGACCTTTCTCAAGAAATCACTGCTGCCAGCCAAAGTCATCAATCCCGAGGATCTTGATCTGATAACGCTCACGGACGATCTTGAGC
>JAINCO010000154.1:0-2394 GCA_036574095.1 Campylobacterales bacterium
GCAGATAAGATAGATCGGTATAGAAAAAAAGATCATAGTTGTTTTTGGTGATGCGAACGACGCGATGGATAGAGAGGAGTGACTTAGGGGAATTAACATAGCGCTCAAGGTCATACCGCTCTATCTCCATGGCTGCCTTCTGTCTATCGTTTAAATATTGTGATGAAATGATTGTAGCAAAATATCCTTGAAAATAGAAAGATGAGACTAGCTTAGGCCAACTTCCAAAAGTTTTTTTGAGAGAACAACCTCAATGTGGCGGTTGGCTTCGCATCCAGCATCTCTTTTTTCGTCAGAATAAGATTAGACTAAAGCGCTTTTGGTATAATCCACAATGATTATGACAGAGTATTGCAAGGAGGGTCGGTATGTCTGTACGCGTACTTGTTCCACTGACACATGGATTTGAAGAGGTTGAGGCGGTCTCAATGGTTGATGTGATGCGTCGCGCGGGAATTGACGTTGTCTTAGCAGCCCTTGAAACACCTCTGGTCGTGGGAGCCAATGGGATCACTATCAAAGCTGATGCAATGCTTGATGAAGTGATGGATGAACCATTTTCGATGATTGCGCTTCCTGGCGGTCATCAGGGAATGATGACACTCTCAAGTGATCCACGCGTCCAGTCGTTATTGCAAAAATATGCGCAGGCCGGTCGGTATGTTGGGGCGATCTGCGCCTCGCCAGTTGCTCTTGAAAAAGCAGGTGTTTTAGGAGATCGTTTTACCTGTTACCCTGGATATCAAGCAGAGATTACTGGGCGAGACTATCTTGAGAATGAGAAAGTTGTTGTTGATGGTAGGGTCGTTACTTCGCGAGGGCCTGGTACAGCGCTCTGTTTTGGATTGGAGATCGTTCGATTATTGGTTGGTGAGGAAGTGGCGGCCAAGCTCAAAGATGGAATGCTCATTAGTGGTTGTTAAGTTGACCACATATCAAGTGAGATGAGAAGAAAGGTGAAAGATGGGAATTTTTGACCTTTTTGGTGATGCCAAAGAGCCTCCTTTGACGCCTCCCGTCGCACTCGCGGCAGGGTTGATCTATGCAATGGCAAGTGATGGCAGTATTGAGGATGAGGAGCGTTTTATGCTGGGAATGGTGTTTGGCCGCCATTCTCAGGCAATTGATAGAGCCATCTCCTATGTTAAAAATATTGCGTTTGAGACCTATCTTTCAGAGGCTGCTACACTGTTAGATGAAGAGCAAAAGGTGACACTACTCTTAATGATGCTCGATCTGATGTTGGCTGATGGTGAAGCTACTCAAGCCGAGCAGAAGCTCTTTAATCAAGCTGTGGCTGCTTTTAGTCTCGACCACGAAAAGTTCGAACCACTTGCTCGAGGTATCGTGTTAAAAAACCGCAAAGCACTCTTCTTCTCTTGATGCGACACCATCGATACTAATGGGGCTAAAAGATCGCCTCACTCCACCTCTTGAGTTTACACTCTAATTGCCATAGCCACCCATCGAGTGTTGTTGTCAAAGCGATAATGATTTGTAAAATTTTCATTCTTAACTCCTTGCAAAATTTCGATAATAATAGTATAATTATTTCATTATGTATTAATTTATTGCAAAATGCAATAAGGATGATGTGATGATTTCGTTTCAAGAGGTAGTTGAGCGACTCAAAGATATTCTTTCGCAAGAGATGGGTGAGAAAAAAGTCTTTGATAAAGATGTAGCTATGGCATTAGGGATAACGCCGGTCAACTTTGCAACACTTAAAAACCGCGACAAAATCCCCTATGAGGAGATTATAGAGTTCTGCCTCAAACGTGCTATTAGTATCAATTGGCTACTTGGTGATCAGCCGCCAGAGAGTGTTGTTGAGCCAACGAATCGGTTTAATTATGTTCGTTTTTTTCGTGATGTCAAAGCCTCAGCCGGCGGTGGCGCATGGAATGATGAGAGTGAATGGGAGAAGCTTTGGGTGGCGCCTCATGTAGAACAGATGCTTGGTGGGGCAAAGGCGATAGAGAAGATTGAGGCGATTCGTGTTGTTGGAGATTCGATGGAGCCGTTACTATCGGATGGTGCTATTATTTTTGTTGATCGAAGTATGACAACCATAGGACGCGGTGGCATCTATGTTGTTGCAACACCGGGAGGACTTTTTGTTAAACGATTACTCGTTAAAGTTGATGGCTTTGTGGAGCTTATCAGCGAAAACCCTCTCTATCCTCCCGAAAAACTCCCGCCTAACGAAATTGAAGTTCTTGGACGTGTTGTTGGGCAGGTAGGAATACTATAGGTTCTCTATACTGCCCCCATTTGCAAGATAGAAAAACGATCCTCCATTATTCCCACCTGATTTGTAACCCTAAGCAACATTGTTGAACTCTTCTTTTTTATTCTTGATCGCCTCCAGATAGAGATTCATCGGTTTTTGAT
>JAINCO010000007.1:0-15292 GCA_036574095.1 Campylobacterales bacterium
CACCCAAATTCGTCTGCACATCAACGCCAACACGACCAAATGCCGCCATCTTGGCTAATGCAATAGCTACACCGCCTATCGAGCAATCTTTAGCTGCCATCATCAACGATGACGCTGCCGCCTCTTCTAAGAGCCTCCAAAGGGCAACTTCGGCGTTGAAATCAACAGGAGGATGCTCCCCAGCAACTTTATTGGCAAAGAGCTTCAGATAAAGCGAAGCGCCAAAGGCACCATGGGTTGTACCTAGTAGATAAAGAGCATCACCTGCTTGCTTTAAGGGTGCTGTGACAACTTTTGTCGCATCAGGGTTGAGACCAACCATGCAGATTGTTGGGGTTGGATAGACACTCACACCATTGGTTTCATTGTAGAGTGAGACATTACCACTTACCACGGGGGTATTAAGTTCTCGACACGCCTCCTTGATCCCCTCGCACGCCTGCGCAAATTGCCACATCACTTCGGGGTTATTGGGATTACCAAAGTTAAGACAGTCTGAAATAGCCAGTGGACGCGCACCAGTCGTTGCCACATTTCGTCCTGCCTCCATCACAGCAGCAGCAGCGCCGAGCTTGGGATCGATATAGACTTGACGCTGGTTACAATCAACACTCATTGCAACTGCTTTTTTGGTCCCTTTGATACGGATAACACCAGCATCTGTAGCGCCAATTTTTGTGATAGAGTTCGTTTGTACTGTCGAATCATATTGGCTATAGATGTAGCTTTTGTCGGCAACTTCAGGATCCGCTAAGAGCATCTCAAATGCCTCTTGCGCACTGACCTTCCGGCACGCCTCGATACCCACGCCTCGTGTCTCTTGAAGGTAGGCTGGCTCTTTGATGGGTCGATCATAGATAGGTGCCTCATCGGTAATTGGCGCAATCGGGATGACACTGACACACTCACCTTTCCACCAAATCTCCATATTTCCAGTATCGGTCACCTCACCGATGACCGCAGCATCTAAATCCCACTTATGGAAAATTTCGATAATCTTATCTTCATACCCTTTTTTGGCACAAATGAGCATGCGCTCTTGCGACTCGCTAAGCATAAATTCATAAGGAATCATCCCCTCTTCGCGCGCTGGAACATTGTCGATAATAAGCTTCATTCCTGATCCAGCACGGCTGGCCATCTCAAAGCTTGAACTTGTCAAACCGGCAGCACCCATATCTTGAATACCAACGATGTAGTCAGTCGCAAAGAGCTCTAAGCAGGCCTCCAACAATAGCTTCTCTGTAAAAGGATCACCCACTTGAACTGTTGGGCGCTTTGTCTTGGAATCATCTCCAAAACTATCCGAACTCATCACAGCACCACCCAGACCATCGCGCCCGGTCTTTGAACCAACATAGATAACAGGATTACCAACTCCTTCACTGCGCCCATAAAAGATCTTATCTTGATCAACAAGCCCCAGTGTAAAAGCATTAACTAAGATATTGCCATTATAGCAACTATCAAAACTTGTCTCACCTGCAACCATGGGAACACCCATGCAGTTGCCATAAAAGCTAATCCCCTCAACCACACCACGCAAAAGATGGCGATGAAGCTTGCCCATTTGTCCATTGTCGGCAATATCACCAAAGCGCAGCGAGTTCATATTGGCTACCGGCCTGGCCCCCATCGTAAAAACATCGCGCAAAATTCCACCCACACCTGTCGCAGCCCCTTGAAAAGGCTCGATGAAGCTTGGATGGTTGTGGCTTTCGATCTTAAAAACTGCTGCTTGCCCATCTCCAATATCAATCACACCCGCATTTTCGCCGGGTCCTTGGATAACCCATGGTGCCGTCGTTGGGAAGCCGCGCAGATATTTCTTGCTTGATTTATAGGAGCAGTGCTCGCTCCACATTGCGCTAAAGATACCAATCTCTAAAAGCTCAGGTTCGCGCCCGAGGATCTTTTTGATATGCTCATAATCTTCGAATGTCAGCTTGTGTGCGGCTAATACTTCGGCAATGTTATCCATCTTCATCCTTCGCAAAGTTCATTTTTAATTTTATCCTAAAAGGGCTTTACTCGCCCGAAAACCACCCCTTAATCTTCTCCCAAATTCCCGCAAAGTGGCTCTCATGGGGTTTAGCATCATAGCCGAAACTTTCATGAAGCTTCATCAACAATTCGCGCTGCTCATCATTGATATGCGTTGGAAATTTGATTGCAATTTGAACGATAAAATCGCCTACGCGACCAGTGCGCACATTCTTCACACCCTTGCCGCGGAAGACATAGCGCTCACGATCTTTAGCACCCGGCTCAAGTTTTAACTCAATCTCACCTCGTGGTGTGGGAACCTTGATCGTTTCACCCAGTAATGGTTGCGTAAAGAAGACAGGAACCTCAACAAAAATATGATCCCCATCTCTTACAAAAAGCTCATCCTCCAGTACACGGATGATAACATACAAATCACCTCGCTCACCTCTTAGGCCAATATTTCCTTTACCAGCAAGCCTTTTCTTATTGCCTGAATCAACACCCTCGGGAATATCGACAGTGATCGTCTCTTTTTCTTCTACATAACCCTGTCCACGACACTCGCCACACTTTTCGACGATTATTTGTCCAAGACCACCACACGAAGGACATGTTTGTGAGAAGGTCATGAAACCTTGACGCAGATAGATCTGCCCTTCTCCGCGACACCTTGAACAGGTTGAAAGTTTACCACCCTTAGCACCTGTACCATCACATGCCCGACACGGTTTTTTGAAGCTATATATAAACTCTTTTTTGGTTCCAAAAATTGCTTCTTCAAATTTTAAATCGATCTGAACAGCGACATCGAGATTATATTTCGTACTCTGACGACGCGTCGAGGAGCCACCGCCAAAAAATGATTCAAAAATCGATGAAAGATCATCAAATCCACCAAAGCCACCAAAACCACCGCCTAAATCATCCAATCCAACTTTACCATAGCGATCATAGCGGGCTCTTTTATCCGGATCAGAGAGAACCTGATAAGCTTCATTAATTTGCTTAAATTTCTCTTCAGCATTTTTGTCACCCTGATTCCTATCAGGATGGTACTTCATCGCTAACCTACGATAGGCTTTTTTAATCTCATCAATTGTGGCTGTTCGAGAGACCTCTAAAACCTCATAATAATCAAATTCTACAGACATCAGCCAAAAAACTCCTCAGATTGATTCCTCACTATTTCACCAATCGAATTCTACCAAAAGCGCCGTTTAGAGCTGATTAATGAGGGGTATGCTACACTACTGGTCCATGAAATACGGTAGTGAGAAATTTTTAGCACTTGTTGAGTCGCTCGAAGGGCTGCCTACGATCGGACGAAAATCGGCCATGCGCTTGGCGCTTCATATGCTTTTGAATGATACCTTTGGAGCCATGAAGCTTGCCCATGCGATAGAAGAAGCGATTGTTCATGTGCGCCGTTGTAGTGCCTGCAATAACATTAGTGAGGATGAGCTTTGCCCCATCTGTAGTGATCCTGGTCGTCATCAAGAGCTTTTATGCCTTGTGACTAGTGTCAAAGATCTAATGACAATTGAAGAGACCGGAAGCTTTAAAGGGCGCTATTTTGTTATCGAAGAGGCAACACCTGAGACCTTGGAGCAACTACGCGATCTGGTAGCAACAGGTGTACAAGAGGTTCTTTTTGCCTTTTCTCCATCAATTGCCAGCGACGCACTAATCCTCTATTTAGAAGAGAAGCTTTCTGATTTTCATCTCTCATTTACACGCATCGCACAAGGGGTTCCTACAGGGGTGAGCTTTGAAAATCTCGATCTGATGTCCGTAGCGCGCGCCATCGAGTCACGCATCAGGACTTAGCGATTTTTTTGGAATTCTGCGATACAATCAGTATAAACGATCAACTGAGGATAGAATGGACTTTTTTGGCTTAGGATTTGGTGAAATTATTGTTATTTTGATCGTTGCTGTGATCTTTTTGGGTCCTGATAAACTTCCAGAGACCGCCATCAATATCGCCCGTTTTTTTCGCAAGTTTAAAGAGACAATCAGTAATGTCAAAGAGAATATCCAACGCGAAATCGATATTGAGGGACTCAAAAAAACAACACAAGAGTACAAAGAGCGTATCGAAGAAAATATCAATGAGATCAAAAACAAAGCCACAATCCATGAGGTTGGTGATGATGTGCGCGACGCCTTTAAGGAGATCACAGAAGGTCTCTCGCAAGCCCATCCTGATGCTTTGACCACACCTCGTCGAGAGATCGTAGAATTTCCAAAAAAAAACAACTGAGAATGGAGCTCTCTGATGCTTGAAGAGATCAGGCCCCATCTTGTTGAACTTCGCCAGCGCCTTATCAAGTCTGTTGTGGCGCTACTAATTCTTTTTTTTGCTGCCTTTAGTGTCTGGGAGCCTATTATGGCGTGGGTTGTTGCCCCTCTGAAGGAAGCGATGGCGCAAAATTCTCAAGTTGTCGCCATTGGAGTGGGTGAGCAGTTTTTTAGCGCGATTCTTGTAAGTTTCTTTGCCGCCCTTGTTGTTGGTATCCCCTTTATCTTCTATCAAATCTGGGCCTTTGTTTCCCCGGGTCTTTATGAGCATGAAAAAAAGCTTGTCATCCCCTTTGTCGCATCAGCGTCAATCATGTTTGCATTAGGTGCAGCTTTTGCATACTACATCGTCTTTCCGATGGGGTTTGCCTTTCTTGTTAACTTTGGTGGCTCAACGATCCAAGCCATGATTAGCATCAAAGAGTATATCGATTTTTTCGTTAAACTCATGATCGCATTTGGGCTATCATTTGAGTTGCCTGTTGTGATTTTTTTGTTGGCCAAGCTTGGGTTGGTTGATGATCGACAGTTGATGGAGTTTTTCCGCTACGCTGTCATTATTATCTTTATTATCGCGGCCATCCTCACACCACCCGATGTTCTTTCGCAAGTATTGATGGCCATCCCGCTAATTATTCTCTATGGAATTTCGATTGTTGTTGCTCGCATCGTCAATCCAGCGCCCCCTTACAAAGAAGAAGACAACAATGGCTGAGGACGAGTGAATCCCGATCTTCTCACCGAAAGCTACCTCTTTGAGTTACCAAACGAGCTCATCGCCACCGCCCCTGCCCAGCCTCGCGACCACTCCAGGCTGATGCTTTATAACCGCGCCACGCAAGAAGTTAGCCACCATCGCTTTTATGAGCTCCCCGCACTTGTGCCTGCTGAATGTGGTATCATCCTCAACAACACAAAAGTTATCAAAGCCCGTCTTTTTGGTATCAAAGAGACAGGTGGGCGCGTTGAGCTACTAATAAACCGACCAATCGATAACGATCTCTTTTCGGTTTTTATCCGTGGTAAGGTTCATTCTGGATCACTGCTCTTGTTTGGATCTCTTAGGGCAGAGGTGGTTTCGCTTGAAGATGATGGTAGCAGACTGGTTCGTTTTAGCCATGATGGCTCCCCCCTCACGCCGACACAGCTCTATCAGCTTCTTGAGACATTAGGAGAGCTTCCCTTGCCCCCTTATATGCACCGTGGCGCAACGCCTGATGATGAGATTTTCTACCAGCCTGTTTTTGCCAAGCACGAGGGCTCTGTTGCAGCACCAACAGCCTCTCTTCATTTTACCCAAGAGCTCTTACACCAACTCTCTCTTACCCACCCATTAGCCTATGTCACACTCCATGTGGGCGCGGGAACTTTTAAACCCGTTGAGAGCAAGATCATCACCGATCATCAAATGCATGCCGAGCTCTACACACTTAGTGACGAAGCCAAAGAGCTCATCGACACCCCTCGCCCCCTTTTGGCTGTTGGTAGCACCGCGACGCGTACGATTGAGCACTATTGGCGTACGCGCCAAACTTACGGTGAGTGCAACCTCTTTTTACATCCGGGCAATCCTCCAAAACGCGTCAACTATCTACTTACCAATTTTCACCTCCCAGCCTCCACACTGATCATGCTCGTTGCCTCGTTGATCGGACGAGAAAAGACGCTCGAACTCTATCAATTGGCCATACAGGAACGCTACCGCTTCTACTCCTATGGCGATGCGATGCTAATCCTCTAAGTAGTCTGTTAACTGTTTGGGGATCTCTTTGGATGGTTGGATACCAAGCTCTTTGAGCAGCTGAGCCTGACGCACGACGCCACCGCGCCCTTTAAGTTTGACAAGTGACGCATCATAGCTCTCTTGCGCCTGTCTTAGTCGCTCACCAATCTTCAACAGATCAGTCATAAAAGCAGCAAGCTTATCATAAAGTTCCGCACTGCGACGGGCAATTTCACGGGCATTCTCACGCTGATTCTCTTGTCGCCATAGATGAGCAACTGTTCGAAGCACAAAAAGAAGCGTGCCGGGGCCAACCAGCAAAACATTTTGATCCCACGCCTCACTCCAAAGCCTCTCATCAGCTGCAATGGCCGTCGAAAAAGCAGGTTCGATAGGAACAAACATGATGACAAAATCGGGTGAGTTTAGTGATTTGATCTCGTGGTATCTCTTGTTTGCCAGCGAGGCGATATGACTTCGAATCGATGCAATATGGTTTTTGAGCGCACTATTTCGTATCTGCTCATCATCGGAGGCAACATATTGCTCCCATGCAAGTAGTGAAACTTTGGCATCGATGACGATATGGCGCTTTTCTGGAAGATTGACAATCACATCTGGCTGAGCTCTGGTTCCATCTTCGCGCGTATGGCTACTTTGGCTTTCATAGTAATGAAGCTCTTTTGAAAGCCCTGAATGTTCTAAAACCTTAGCCAAAATCATCTCCCCCCAATTACCCATCGTTTTCACTTGTCCTCTTAGAGCACCTGTGAGCTCATGGGCCTCTTTGGAGAGGCGATTGCTTTGCTCCATTAGTTGTCGAATCTGCTCACGCAGCGCAACCCTCTCTTTGGTATCAAGATGAAAGACCTCCTCAACCCGCTTATGAAACTCATCGATCTTAAGGCGAACAGGTGAGAGAAGCTGAGTAATGCTCTCTTGATTTTGTTGGGCGAATTTTTTGCTCTTCTCTTCAAGAATCTCTGTGGCTAATGTTTTAAATCTATTGGTGAGCTCTTCTCGTGCCTCTTGTAGCAGCGCGATCTTTTCACGCGCTTGCTCTCTCTCGCTTTCAAGCTTCAGGGTTAGCTCTTTAACATCATTACTTAACTTAAGCCTCACCTCTTCAAGCGCTTCTCGCTCACTTTCCAGGCGCACCAGGGCATTTCGAGCTTCATTTAATCTTTCTTGAAGCTGCCCTACTTGCGCTGTCAAACCACCACACTCCTCTTCGCGCGATGAGAGCTTAGCGGCCAATACCCGCCCCTCCTCGCGCAGCCGATCGATCTCCTCCTCAAGCCTCGAAAGCCATCCAATCCTCTCAGACTGCCTGATATTCTCTTGTTCTAACTCGCGGATGCGCGCCATCGTCTTTTCACGCACCCGCCCACTCGACCAATAAGCTCCCGCGCCAAAGGCAGCTCCTGCAACGATAAGGATAAGCACAAGCTCAAAAGGTGTCATGCTCTTACTTCTTGATAAGGTATCGGATCGCTTATGCCAGCTAACTGAAATCCTTTGAGTCTTAGTCGGCAGCTATCGCACAACCCACATGCCCTCTCTTGCTCTTGATAGCAGCTCCATGTATGCTCTAATGGCACGCCAGCAGCAATTGCCTGCTTCACAATCTCCTCTTTTCGTAGATGCACTAAAGGGGTAAGAATTGTTAACTTGGTCTCTTCTTTTGTTCCTAAGTTGATTGCCTCACTCATGGCGCGAATAAAGCTCTCGCGACAATCAGGATAGCCACTACTATCCTCTTCAACGACCCCGATCACTAGCGCTGACGCCCCCTCTTTTTCGGCCACAGCCGCAGCAATTGAGAGAAAAATACCATTACGAAATGGAACATAGGTAATCGGCACACCGGGCTGAAGTCCATCCTTAGGAACATCAATCGATAGATCTGTCAGCGCTGAAGCACCAATCTGGCCTAAAAACGGTAGATCAATTTCGTAGCGTGAGGTAATGCCAAGATCATCACAAATGGCTCGAAAAGAGGCCAACTCCCGTGCCTCGGTTCGTTGGCCATAGTTGAAGTGCAGGCCGACAAGCTCATAGCCCTCAGCCTTTGTTAAATAGGCGGCAAGGGCACTATCCATGCCACCAGAGATAATTGAGACTGCTTTTTTCATGGCACGATTATACCATAGCGTGCCTCGAAAAGAGGTTATTTCACAACCAAAATCAAAACGCGCCCACCCCGTTGGATAAAGATTCGCTTAGGACCCTTCGTGGCATTAAAGGCTTTTTCAAAATCGACGATAGAGCTAATTTCTGTCTCTTCAACTTGGAAGATCAGATCACCAACCATAAAGCCTGCGTTTTCAGCTGGCGATCCCTCTTTGACGCCATCAACAATCAGGCCATTAGCTGTGGCGGGCAGACCATATTTCTTACGCAACGAATCGGTCGCTGGCGTCACACTAAGACCCTCAAAGATACCACTATAGCTTCCCAAAGCCTCACCAGATTCGGGCATCTTGTCAAGTTTGACATTAATGGTGAGCTTTTTTGCACCACGAATAACATCTAATGTCACTGTCGAGCCAGGCGCACTATCACCGACACGATTGCGTAGATCGTTCGCACCTAAGATGGCTTTACCATTCATTGCAATAATCAGATCGCCCCGCAACACTCCTGCACGCGCTGCCGGAGAATCCTTGGTTACATCCATAACAACAGCCCCTTCGCTGCGTTTATAATACTCCTGAAGGTCTTTGGTCAAATCTCCAATCGCCACACCCAAATAGCCTCGCTCTACCCGTCCTTTGCTGATAAGCGACTCTACGACGCGTTTGACACTATTCGAGGGGATCGCAAAACCAATACCATGATTACCACCGCTGCGGCTTAAGATGGCTGTGTTAATCCCTACAAGTCCCCCGCGACTATCAACAAGCGCACCTCCGGAGTTACCAGGATTGATGGGGGCATCTGTTTGAATGTAATTTTCGTAGTCATTAATCCCCAAGCCCGACTTATTAAGTGCCGAAATGATACCGTGCGTAATAGTCTCCCCTACACCAAAGGGGTTACCAATAGCAAAAACAACATCTCCTTCACGAAGAGTCGACGAGTCAGAAAAGGCAATTGGAGTTAATTTACCAGCATCGATCTTTACAACTGCCAGATCACTTTTAGGATCAGCACCGATCAATTTGGCTTCATACTCTTTTTTCCCATCAGAAAAGGAGATTAAAATTTTATCTGCACCATCAATGACATGATTATTGGTAACGATATAACCATCTTCAGTAATGACAACACCTGAACCCAATGAGCGCTCCACACGATCCTTTGGAACCATCTGTCCAAAGGCATCACCAAAAAACTCCCTAAAAAATGGGTCATTCATAAATGGATGAACAAACTGGCGACCCTTAATAATTTTTTGTGTTGATATATTAACAACACACTTTTTGGCCTCTTTAATGGCATCATAATAAGAGATAATGGCTCCAGCATTTGCTGGCATCTGTCTTAGCTGTGGGGAACTACCAGAATCTTTAAAGTGGAGTGTTCCAGCCACAACCAAGACAGCAACCGTTGTCAGCGCTATAATCGCTTTTTTCACCTGTTGTCTCCTCGTATCAGAAAAATTTTCTACCATAGCAATAGTCTATCTATACATTTTTAAAATGTTATAAAGCCCCACAAGGCCATTTTCATCCAAACTAAATAGTCCAAGCCCTTGCCTTCACACCTTTTGAGAATGTTCAATCATCTTTAAGCTTAAAGTTGGATCATACCCGATCTATTATTAAATTCGGCTAAACAAGTTAAAAAGTTTCATATTTTTATTCATCATTAAAACAGCCAAGCATCAAAGAAAGTTTAAACCTGCGAGGCAGCAATATCAGCAACGATATCAGGTTTTTTAAGCATATTTCCTTCGAGGATACCCTCGCGACGCCAGCGAGCAAGAATACGCGAGAGGGTTTCGGGCGCCATACCCAACTCTTGCGCCACAGCACGCTGGGTTTTGTACATCAAAAAACTTGGCTTCACAAGGAGCATTTTGGCAATACGCGCCTCGGCTGGCAACAAAAGAATCGACAAACGAGACTCAAGCTGCTTGATCTTTCTTGAAAGAGAAGAGATCATCAAACCGGCGATACGAGGGTTACCTAAAAATTTGTCACGAAAGAGTTGAGCATCGATCATCGCCAATAGTGATGGCGCGCAGGTGCGTCCTGTCGCTGGATAGGCGATCCCCTCCAACACAGCCATTTCAGCGATAAAACCAGGCGGCGTAAAGCGATTCAGAACAAAGGCGTTACCTTTTGGATCACATTTATAAACCTCCACAACCCCTTCTAAAACAATCCAAACGCGCAGGGTGGGATCCCCCTCATAAAAGAGGATCTCCCCCTCCTTGGCCTGGTGAAGAGTCGTGACGCTCTCTAAAAGCTGCCAATCAACCTCAGTGAGTGCCGAAAAGTGTGGAAGGTTTTGTAGATGTGCTCTTATTTGCAATCATACTCCTTAATGTCGCCTCATCGATGATCGGAATATTGAGGGCTAAGGCCTTCTCATATTTACTACCACCCCCCTCACCTGCTATGAGATAGTCGGTTTTTTTGGTGACACTGTTGGTAACGGTGGCGCCCAATCGCTCAAGCTCAGCTTTAATCTCATCACGAGGACGACTCAGGGTGCCTGTAATCACAAAGGTTTTACCCGCAAGCAAACTCTCACCTGATGCAACATCTTCAGGAGGGACAGGAGAGATGAGGTTGATCAGCTCATCAATGCGCGCGCGGTTACTATGGACAAAATCGATCAGACTTTGCGCCATCTCCTCCCCAATGCCATCAACAGCCATGATCTCCTCCTTCGAGAGGTTAAAGAGCGACAGAGAGTAGCGACGACAGAGCTTTTTAGCGGCAACTTCACCAATTAGATCAATCCCGAGTGCCACAACAAAACGCCAACACTCACACCCTTTGCTTGTTTCGATACTCTGCAAAAGGTTGGCTATCTTCTTTGCTTTAAATCCCTCTAGCCCCTCAAGATCAGTTGCGCGAAGTCGATAGAGACTAGCAAGATCGCGGACGATACCTTTGTCAAATAGAAGTTGGACAATCTGCTCCCCTAACCCATCGATCGATAGGGCTCGTTTGCTCGCAGCATGAACAATCCCCGCCACAACACGAGCAGGACAGTCGATATTCAGACATTTAATCAATGCCCCCTCTTGATAAAGAGGCTCACCACACTCAGGGCAGTGGGTAGGGCGTGCGATTTTTTCCTCGCTGCCTATGCGAAGGTGATCGAGAACTTTGATCACTTTCGGGATAACATCGCCACTGCGGATGATCAAGACAGTATCACCTCGCCTGATATCTTTTCGCTCAATCTCATCAAAATTGTGCAGCGTTGCGCGTGCCACCTCAACACCCTCAATCAAGACAGGCTCCAAGATAGCAACCGGTGTGACAACACCCGTGCGCCCAACTTGAAAGATCACATTCAATAGCCGTGTCTGCTTCTCGATGGCGGGGAATTTGAAGGCACACGCCCAACGAGGAAATTTGACAGTATAACCAAGCTCTTGTTGAATGGCGCGCTCATTGACCTTGACAACCATCCCATCAAGCATCATGGGAAGTTGATCACGCATCTCTTTGAGCCTCTTGTAGGCATGCAAGATACCGGCGCGATCGTGAGCGTGAAATCCATAAGGAGGTTTTTTGAATCCTAACTCAACGAGGCGTTGGACAATTTCCGCTTGGGTGGCCACCCCAAGATCACCTGCTCCAATCCCATAAGGATAGAAGATAAGACGACGTTTGGCAGTTATAGCAGGATCAAGTTGGCGAAGACTTCCAGCAGCCGCATTGCGTGGATTGGCAAACAGGGGCTCTCCACTTCTTAGGCGTTCTTCATTAATGATCTCAAAATCCTCTTTTGTGATGATCACCTCACCGCGAATCTCAACTGTCTGCGGATGGTCAATCTTAAGAGGGATCGAGGGTATTGTGCGCGCATTATGAAGAACCATCTCCCCTTCCACACCATCACCGCGGGTAATGGCGCGCACAAGCTCTCCATTTTCATAAATAAGATTGAGCGAGGCGCCATCGAACTTTGGCTCACAATAAAAAGTAGCGCGACTATCAACTTTATAAACCCGCTGCACCCAAGCGTTTAGCTCAGCCTCATCAAAGATATCTTCGAGTGAATACATCGGCTCAAGATGAGTAGCTTTTTCAAACGCCTCAAGCACCGCACCGCCAACGCGCCTTGTGGGCGATGTCGGATCGATCAGCTCGGGATGGTGCTGTTCAAACGCTACGACCTCACGATAAAGCTTGTCATAGACCTCATCGCTTACCAGTGGATCATCAAGAACATAGTAAGCGTGTGCCCATGTGTTAAGCGTAGAGACAGCTTGAAGATAGTCGTTGTAATTCATAGTATGATTGTAACAAAAAGAGGGTAAAGATGGTATAATAGCACCATTTGGTGCATCAGGGAGAATAATGCGCTTTTTGATAACAACATGGCTTCTTTCTCCAGCAATCGTCATCATAGCAATCATGGGGATTATTGGATGGCTACAGATTGAGGCAATGCGCAAAACATCACAGCAACAGCTCTTCGATAGACTCTTTTTGATCCATGAGGCATCCATCGCATCTGCAATGCACTTAGAAGAACGCTTAGCTGATCGATTTGCCGCCTTGAGAGATGCGGCAGTAGCTGAGCACCAACGAGCTCTTTTGTTGGGTTGGGAAAAGAGCCGCCCAGCACTTCTTGATGCCTATTATATCATCGATGCCAATTTAAGTGTTTATGAAAGTAGTTATCGTCCAGATCTCGGACTATCACTGGCAGCTTATGAGAAAACCTTCCGTCGTCTTCGCACCCAAGGTGGAATCGATGTCTCATGGCCAATCTATGATCCCCAAACACAAAGCTTTAAAAGCTATCTTCTCTCGGCTACGCAAGATCCGGCAAAACCATGGTTTCAGACAAGTATGACGGTAGCCACGCTTGAGGAGCTTGCGCCAGAACTAAAGAGGTTCATTAACGAACATAGCGATATTCGCAACATCCTCCTCTCGTTGCCATTAGGACACAGCACAAGCCACCTTTACCTCTCAAAAGATCGCAGCAGCAAAAGCACTCTTCTTCAGCAAACATTCAAACTCGAAGAGGAGGCACGGCGTTGGGCGAATCGAGGACCGGTCTGGTTGGGTAAGAGTTTGATGCTCTCTTCCAAACTCAAACATGGTGGTGTTGCGGCAGTTGTTGTAGATGGATCAACACTCACGGAGCTCGAGCGTCAAAGTAAGTTGTACTTTGATGGACTTGTGTTAGTCATTTTAGGCGTCTTTGCTATTGGATCACTCTATCTAACCCATTTTGTCGTACAGCCCCTTCGGCGGTTGGCACGAGCAATGGTCGAGAGAAAACCGATTGAAGCTCCTCTATCGCAAATTCATGAATTAGCAACAATCGAGATCGAGTATGGCTTGATGTTAGAGCGCATTGCTGATGAGCGAGATTATTTAGAGACAAAGGCCTCGACAGATGCCTTGACTGGAGTTTTGAATAAGGGGGCAATTCTTGAGGCCATTAAAACCAAAATTGCTGCTAAAAAACCATGGCTTTTAGCTGTTTGCGATATCGACCATTTTAAAAAACTCAACGACACCTATGGTCACTTGGCTGGTGACAAAGGCATTGTGGCTCTAGCTAACCATCTACGCAAGGCATTTCGTGAAAGTGATCTAATTGGACGGTTTGGTGGAGAGGAGTTTTTCGTTTTGCTCGATGGTATCACCATAGAGCAAGCCCGCCAGCGTTTTACCTCTCTTATCGAGAAACTAAAGACAAGTCACTTTGAGCATGAGAGGCAACATATCGGATTTACGATCAGTGTGGGCATTGCTGCATGGCGTGAGGGGATGGATCTTGATGCCATCATTGGCGCGGCCGATGCAGCTTTATATCAAGCCAAAGAAAAAGGTCGCGCTCGCGTCGAGATCGCCATATAAAAATTTAGATGCAAAATCTTAGCCTAGCGCCAACTCCTTCGCACGTTTGTAGGCTGCGCAGATCGCTTCGATAAACGCAAAACGCACACCGCGCTCTTCGAGAGCAGCATAACCAGCCGCCGTTGTTCCACCTGGACTCATCACCTTATCCTTCAGGATCGCTGGATGCTCTTTCTCTAACGCAGCCGCTACACCATCAAAGAGCCCCTGAACAAGCTTTTGCGCTTCGTGACGCCCCAGCCCCTCACGAACTGCACCATCGGCCAACGCCTCCGCAACAAGAGCCAAATAGGCAGGCCCACTACCCGCAAGAGCCGTGGCGACATCGATCTCTTTTTCACTATGAACCCAAAGAGTACGCCCAATAGAACCCATCAGCTCCATCGCCTCGTGATGAAATGCATGGTCTCCTGTTAACGTTGTCATGGAGCGTCGCATCAAGGCACCCATGTTAGGCATCGCTCGTACATAGGCATCAGCAGGGATCGCCTCTCGAATAACCGACAACGGAGTGCCCGCAAGAATTGAGAGAACAGCTTTGGCGCGACCTACTGTCTGAAGTGAAGGGAGGGATTGGGGTTTGATGGCCAACACGACGGTTTTTCCCTCAATATCAACTGGATCTCGTGGAATCAGTCGCACAAAGGGATAGCGAGCAACCAATTGATGCCTAATCTCATCATTTACCTCAGCCACCTCAACCTCATAACCACCCCAACCCTCAAGCATCGCTTGACCCATATTACCAGCCCCAATTAAAACAATCTTCACACTATCTCCTTCACATGTTGATAACCCACAAGCGCAACAAGGTTTCCAGTTCCCTCGTGATACTCTATGACCGCTACCGATGGCTTAGTGAAATTAAGACGCGCACGACTATCGCCAATGACATGGGCGCATAATTTAGAAAGCTCAGGCTCATGGCCAACGAGGGCAATCGATTGATATCCCTCCTTTGCCACCTCTTCAAGCTTAACTGCAAGCTCACTTGGTCTAGCTCCTGGATTAAGCCAAGCTTCACAGCGCCTTTGAGCATCTGGAAAATGATCAGCCAAAATTTCGGCGGTTTGGCTTGAACGTGCAGCCTCAGAGTAAATAATCAGCTCAATTGGATCTTCCCATGATCTGATAACCTTAAAGAGCTTCTTCGCCCGCTTGATCCCTTTGGCAACAAGGGGACGATCCAAATCATCAGCCCCATCGTAGTCGCTTCGATCCATCGCCAACGAGTGGCGAATAAGATAGAGAACCATCGACATCCTCC
>JAINCO010000155.1:0-2740 GCA_036574095.1 Campylobacterales bacterium
CCTGAGGAGCCCTTCAGATCATGGGTGATCTCTTTGAGGTTTTTAAAATCGCTTTTGTTTAGTGCCTCTATTGCTGCATGAAGTTTCTCTTCAGATTGAGTAATAAAGAGGTGTAGCATCTGCTGCAACGTTGTACGGTCGTTATTGACAAGTTCTATCAGTTGTGTTAAATCGATAATTTTCTGATGGTCCATCTAAGATCTATCAACTTCGAAATAGAAATATCGAGAATGTGCTCTAAGTGAGAACTTTTGGTGATGTCACTGTAATTGCTAATAATATGCATAAGATCACCTTTCAATCGGAAAAATGTAGTTTGAACGATGCCAACAATCTTTCATATTCCCTCATGAAATAAATTATTCTAAATTCTATCATAGACACCTTAATCTTTCCTTTTTATAAACAGATGGTACGACTTTTGCTCAAATGTTGCGTATATGTGTAAATGGAGGATAGGATGGTTGGATCGATACAGCCTCGTTTGTATCAGGTTGGCTTGACACGACCGCAAGAAGAAAAAGAAGATAGATCAACATCACAACAAGAGAGCCGTTTGATTTATGGCTATGATACAGAGGCAAAAACCCTCTATGCAGCGCGTGTTACTAGTGAGGGCGAGATAATTAGTTCCTCACCCGATGAGGCGACGCGCCGAAGACTTGCAGCCGAACGCGGGATCGGCCTTTATCTTAGCCTAAGCGCCTAACTGGGGTTAGAGCCCCATTTTGGCTGGATTAAGGATATTATTAGGATCAAATGCCCGTTTGATGGAGCGGAAAAGTTCCATTTCAGCCTCAGTAAAGGCAAGCTTCATAAACGGTGCCTTTGATAAACCGATGCCATGCTCACCCGAGAGGGTTCCTCCAAGTTCAATAGCGATCTCAAAGATCTCCTCAATGCAGCGGTGCGCCTTTTCGACAAGTCCTGGATTATTACGATCTGTCATGACATTGACATGGACATTGCCATCGCCTGTATGGCCAAAACATGGAATAGCAAAGCCATAGCGTTGTCCTAACTCTTCGATGCGGCGCAGTAACTCGGGAAGTTGGGAGCGAGGAACGGTAATATCTTCATTGAGCTTTTTGCTGCCATAGACTTTCAGACTCGGGCTCGCGTTGCGTCGAGCAAACCAAAGCTCTGCTGCTTCGGCGGGTGTTTTGGCGATACGAAACTCGCGGCAACCATTCTCTTTAAAAATTCGCTCAATAATAGAAAGCTGAAAATCAAGGTCTTCGTCGAGATTACCATCAACATCAGTAATCAAAATGGCACCTGCATCGGTAGGAAGTCCTTTGGCATAGACCTGCTCAACCGCTCGAATTGTCAAATTATCAAGAAACTCCATCGCTACCGGCGTCACACCTCCGGCCATCGTCTTGTAAACCGCCTCCATCGCTTCAGTAACAGTGGGGAAGATCCCCATGGCCGTTTTGGTGCGTTTAGGTTTGGCTAAGAGTTTGAGGGTGATTTCAGTGATAACAGCCAAAGTTCCTTCACTTGCAACCAACAATCCAGCAATATTATATCCAGCAACATCTTTGATGGTTTTTTTACCCGCGCGAATCACCTCGCCATTTGGCAAGACAGCGCGTAGTGCCATGACATAATCTTTGGTGATGCCATACTTGGCCGCACGCATACCACCGGCATTTTCACTGACATTGCCACCAATAGAGCTATACTCCCAACTTGCAGGATCGGGTGGATAAAAAAGCCCAACAGCCTCGACTGCTTCTTGGAGCTCTTTGTTTACAAGACCAGGTTGCACAACAGCAACCATGTTTTGCATATCAATTTCAAGAATTTTGTTCATGTGCTTTTCAAAGGCAAGGACAATGCCGCCACTAGCAGGAAGGGCACCGCCTGTAAAACCCGATCCAGAGCCGCGCGGAACGACGATAATTTTATGTTCGTTACAGTAGCGCAAAATTGCCTGGACATCGGCTTCATTGCGTGGGAAGAGGACGCCATCAGGTTCAAAGCGTTCGCGTGTGGCATCATAGGCATAGGCGATCATATGGGCTTTATCAAAAAGAGCATTCTCTGGACCGACAATTTTTTTGAAAGCATCTTGATGGATAGCTGAAAGCATTAGCGAGCTCCTATTAGTTGATCATAATATGGAGTAAAAAGACCAATATCAGAGGAACCAAAGTCAAAAAGACCTCGTTTAATTTCACCAAGGCGGTGAAAAAAGGGCTTGATTGTTTCGTTTGCATCACTCTTAATCTGTGTGGTTCGTATTTGAAGGTGTTCAAACGATGGACAAGCAACTGTTGTTTCATGGCCTTCGAGAGCAAAGACCACAACACCTATTCCATAGGCAGAACAAAATTTTTCAAAGTGGCTTCGTTTCGGAATTGGCTCTCCCTCTTTATTGAGTGCGGCAGCAAAAAGGTCAGGATGGACCAACTCAAGGTTGGGGTGAGCTTGTGCGCTCTCTTGATAGTGTTTGAGTGTTGGGGCTATGATAATGGCGCGATGGCGATAGGGGGCTTGAACCAGCTGATCTCCGACTTTAGGCTCTGGCTTAATCGAGGGCATGGAGGTGTTGGTGAGTGCTGTATAAGGTCGCCATCGCATAATTGTTCTATTTCCTTCGCCTGTGCTGAAAGCTTCGGCAATAATCAGGCGATGACCAGAAGGAAAGGTTCGAACAACAAGCCCACTTGATGAGGGGGTATCAAGAACGATTTTCCCCTCTGGTAAAACAGCGGTGATGGTACTCTCAGCC
>JAINCO010000156.1:0-5543 GCA_036574095.1 Campylobacterales bacterium
CCATTTATCCATTCGGTTTTGCGCTGCTCGGTAGTATCAGTAGGCTTTGTTGCTAACACTTTGATATCAACAAAGCCGCTGCGTGTTAGCCAATTCCTTAGCGCTGCAATTGTAGGTATAAAATAAACATTAGAGATTTTGGCATAGCGCTCTTTGGGAAAGAGGGCTGTTTCGCTCTCTCCTTCGATATAAAAGGTATCAAGGAAAAGCTGACCACCCGAAACCAGCGCACTTTTGAGATCATCTAACATCCCTAAGGGGTTAGGGTGATGATAAAGAACCCCTAAGCACAATAGGGTATCAAATCTTTCCCCATACTCACGCAGATGTTGGAAGCCAAGCATCTCATGCGTCAGCCTCTCGTCATAAAAATAGTGCATCAAAAAACGAAACTGAAGCGAAAAGAGAATCGAGGGATCAAATCCAACAATTTTGGCTGGATTTTTGGCGAGCATTCGGATCATATAATATCCGTTGTTGCATCCTACATCGGCAACCTTCTTACCTTCAAGGTCAAGATGAGGCTCAAGTAGGGCATATTTGATCTGACTTTGCCACTCGCTATCGATAAAAAGATCGCCAATTTTAAAGGGGCCTTTACGCCATGGCATAAGCATCTTGGCAATCTTTAAAATCGCTACTGCTTCTTCATCATTGATGGACCCCGTGAAAGTTGGCACCTCGCCATTGCTGAAGCCATCACGATGGTTTGGAAGTGCATTAATGGCCTCAAGAAGGAGGGCATTGGCAGGAAGCTTGAGAGCCGCCTCTTTTTCGGCACGAAATTGCGCAATACTCATCGGCAATTTAAGCAAGGACCCCTAACTCCTTGCTTTCCGCACCAATCAATGATCTCATTGCGTGGACACTCTTTGTGGTAGATCCCAAGCGCATCGTAGTACTCGACGCAATCATAGTAAAAATGGGTCGATAGGCCGCATTTATTGATGCAGCCGCCCAGAAAAAATGGTATAATCGCCGTTATCATCAGCCATCTCATGGTTAAAGTGTAACGAAAAAGGGCTTAAATGAACCGAACTCTTGAGATTTTTCGCCAAATTGCTCCTATCAGACGCTGTAGCCACCATACGCAAGAGATGGCTAAATACATTAGAGAGTTTGCCACTGCGTTGGGATTTGAGGCATGGCAGGATCAGGCTGGCAATATCCTCTGTCGCAAAAACCCTGCCAAATTAGCGCTTCAAGCCCACTACGATATGGTCTGCCTTGAGGAGCCCACTTCTGTGACGCTTCTGGAAGAGAATGGGTGGTTGAAGGCTGTCAATTCAACGCTGGGTGCCGATAATGGGATCGGTGTGGCTGCTATGATGGCGATGATGGAGGAGTTTGATGGAGTTGAGTATCTTTTTACGGCCGATGAAGAGGTTGGGATGCTTGGTGCGCGCAAGCTTGATCTTCCCCTAAGAGCTCAAAAGCTTTTAAATCTTGATACTGAAGAAGCGGGATTGCTCTATTTGGGGTGCGCTGGTGGGGTTGAGATTGAGGGACGACTAAGAGCCTCACTTGCCCCCGTTCCCCCAGGATGGACTGTTGTTGAGGTTGAGCTCTCAGGGCTTCCGGGTGGCCATTCGGGGGTGGATATCGATAAGCCAATCCCCAACGCCATCCAGGAGATGGCTAAGGTTCTCTACGCGCTTGAGGCTAAAATCGTCTCTTTTAAGGGGGGTGAAAAGATTAATGCCATCCCATCCAGCGCACGAGCTTCCATCGCTGTAGCAGCTGATAAACTCTCACAGATCCCAACCTCGTGGCATAAACATATGTCGGAAGCTGACGAAGTAATCGCCGATTCAAGACGGCTTCTTGGTTTTTTGGCTTCGTTTGCTCACGGGGTGCGCGCATGGAACCACACCTTTAACCTGCCCGAAGCAAGTATTAGCCTCTCGCTCGTTCATTTAGGAGCCCAAGAGTGTCGTATCGAACTTTATGCTCGCGCTATGGATGTTGCATCTCAGCGAAAAATCGCCGATGAAACAGCGATTGCCTTGGGCTCACTGGGGTTTGCTGTTATTCAAGGGGGTTGGTATGATCCATGGAAACCTGAACTCTCAGAGTTTGCAAGCGAGGTTCTTGCGTTAATGCGTTCATACTACCCCGATGCCAAAGTTGCCGCAATCCACGCAGGACTTGAGTGTGGATTGCTTAAAGAGCGCTTTCCCTCTCTTTCTATCGCATCACTTGGGCCAACTATTGAGCGAGCCCATTCGCGCGAAGAGCGCCTTAAGATCGCTTCTGTTGGACCATTTGAGGAGATTGTACGAGGTGTGTGTCGCCGCTACTGTGATTAAAGCGTTCGTATCTTTGCGATCTGATCACGCAATTTGGCCGCCTCTTCAAATTCAAGATTCTTAGCCGCCTCATGCATCTTTTTGGTCAGCTCCTTAATCAGGGTGTCGCGTTCGCTTTTGGGCATTTTGGCTGCTTTAGCTTTTGAGATGGTCACCATCTCATCGGTTGGCTGGCTTATTTTGAGGCTTTCATCAAATTTGCGCGTTGTCGAGCGAGGGGTGATGCCATGTTCTTTATTGTAGGCCTCTTGGATGGCGCGCCGCTGCTTTGTGATGGCGATAGCCCGCTCCATGGAACCCGTAATCTTATTCGCATACAAAATAACCTTGCCCCGCTCATTACGCGCGGCTCGACCCATTGTCTGAATAAGACTTGTTTCACTGCGCAAAAATCCCTCTTTGTCAGCATCAAAAATACCAATCAGCGAAACTTCAGGTAGATCAAGCCCCTCACGCAAGAGGTTGATACCAATCAGCATATCAAATTGCCCGCTCCTTAGGCCTCGAATAATCTCGGTACGCTCAACGGCATCGATTTCAGAATGCATATATTTGACTTTTATCCCCAAATCGGCATAGTAGCGCGCAAGCTCTTCGGCCATCTTGATTGTAAGCACCGTCGCCAAGACCTTGTCGCCCATCGCAATTCGTTTTTTAGACTCATCATAAAAATGCTCAACCTGGCGATCACACGCAACAACCTCGATCTCAGGATCAAGAAGACCGGTAGGACGGATCACCTGATGGGCTACCGTCTGACTTAACTCAAGCTCCAAAGGGGCAGGGGTAGCTGAAACAAAAAGATAGTGGGGTGCTTTATTGATAAATTCATGAAACTTCAAAGGGCGATTATCAAGGGCACTTGGAAGCCTGAAGCCATACTCGACCAACACCTCCTTGCGGCTGCGATCCCCTTCATACATTCCACGAAATTGAGGAAGGCTTACATGGCTCTCATCGACAATCACCAAATAAGGTTTTCCTTTGATTTCAAAGTAATCCAACAGTGAATAAGGGGTCTCGCCCGGTGCCTTGCCGGTCATAAAACGGGCATAGTTCTCAATCCCCTTGCATGTGCCTGTCGTCTCGATCATTTCAAGATCAAATTCGACCCGCTGTTTGAGTCGCTGATATTCAACAACCTTACCCTCTTTCTCAAAAAACTTCAACCTCTCATCCAGCTCATCCGAGATTGCCTGGAGTGCTTGAGCAAGCCGCTCTTTACCGACAACAAACTGGTTGGCCGCATAGAGATTGACGCGCTTCTCTTCAGCTATCTTCTCGCCTGTGAGGTGATCAAAAAAATAGAGTCGCTCAATCTCATCACCAAAAAACTCAAGCCTTAACGCATGCTCTTCGTAGTAGGCAGGAAAGATATCGACAATCTCACCAAAGACGCGAAAATTTCCACGATCAAAGTAGGCATCATTTCTCGTATAGCCCATATCAACAAGCCGTCTTAAGAGCTCTTGTTGACGAAAGGGTTGTCCTACTTCAAGGCTTACAATTTGACTTTTGTACTCTAGTGGATCACCCAAGCCATAGATAGCCGAGACCGATGCGACGATAATCACATCATCATACTCCAAAAGACTGGCTGTAGCCGATAGACGAAGTCGCTCAAGCTCTGCATTAATCGAGCTATCCTTTTCGATAAAAAGATCTTGACGCGGGATATAGGCTTCAGGCTGGTAGTAGTCATAGTAGCTGATGAAATATTCAACATGGTTATGAGGAAAAAAGCCTTTAAATTCGCTAAATAGTTGTGCGGCAAGGGTTTTATTGTGGGTCATAATTAATGTTGGCATCTTAAGATTGTTAATGATATTGGCCATTGTGAAGGTCTTACCGCTACCTGTGACGCCAATGAGTGTTTGATATCGCTCACCACGACGAATAGAGTCCGTAAGTGTCGCGACAGCTTGTGGCTGATCTCCACAAAGTTGAAAGTCACTCACAAGGGTTAACTGGATCATCTTTTAATACTTTTAGACTATAATTTATCAATTATAACACAAATAAACTCAGAGGAGGGGTATTGAAAAGTTCACACTATCTCGAGCGAGAGTCTCGTTTTTTGATTGCTTTTCGTATTGTATCACCCCTTGTTATCTTTATCGCCATAGTCTTTATAGATCACAGATTAGAGATTTTTCGTGATTTTGAGCGTGAGGCGCTGATTATTGGTTTTTTTGTGTCGGTCTATTTTACCTTTTATCTGATTGATCAATGGCTTAAAGAGCTAGGGATCGATCCAATTTCCAAGCTCTTTAATACCGCCACAATAACGAAAATCATAGCCAAAGGTCTTGCGAGTAAGGATAGCTATTCAGTGCTGTTAGTTCGCATCGATCACTTTGAGATCCTCAGTGCCCAGATGCCAATCATCAAAAGTAATGAACTGTTAGCCTATGTAGGGAAAGAGATTGATCGAATCGTCTCCAAAGAGGCCAAAGCTTTTTTGCCAGCAATCGGTCGTTATCGGGAGGATGGTTTTTTAATTGGGGTTGGGTGCAGTGAGGAGGAGGCCTTTGGGTTAGCATCACAGCTTGTTACCAAGAGTCAAGATTGGCGCTTTGATGGGTTGGATCTTGAGATTCATGTAGCGCTACTGGATAATCAGCACATCTCAAAAGTTCAAGAGGCCATTAGTCGGCTCTATAAAATGGTTGCCTCGATTGCTGATAGCCAGAGGAGAGTCATCAGGGCAACCTTAAATAACGACGAGCAAAAGTTGTTATCGAGTCTAACTAATGCCTATCGCACCAAAACAATGGAACTATGGGGTATGCCTGTTGTGAGGGCCAATGGAGAGATAGCAGCGTTTAGTACAACCGTGCGCATCACCAAAGATGGTGAGCTGCTGCCTCAGAGCTATTTTTGGCCCTTTGTTGAGCGAATTGGATTAGAAAAAGAGTTGATTGTCGCAATCTGTGAGATGATTAGCCAGATCAAACAATATGATGTACCATTTCTTCTTTCGCTTCGCGATACAACTCTACTAGATAGTGAGCTCGCGATGACATTATCCTCGATGTCAGAGCTTCTTAAAGAGCGCATGATCATCGAGGTGATTAGCTCTGGTATGGTGCGCTCTTATGAGTTAGGCAAACTCCTTGGCGCGTGGCATGAACAGGGGTGGCGCTTTGCCTTGGGAAATTTTACACCCAAAGAGGAGCTTGTGCGCCTTGCAACCTATCCTGAGATTGGCTGGGTTATCCTTCATCCCGCAAT
>JAINCO010000157.1:0-19568 GCA_036574095.1 Campylobacterales bacterium
ACGCTTCCAGCCCCTGCCTTTTTGGCTAGTGGAGCCTTCTCGTCAATTGGGAAGATAACGACCTTGGACTTTTCTGCCCTCATCTGCTCGAGTGTTGGCATGAACTTGGTCGGTTCAAGCTGAACAACTTTGTGTGCCTGGACGCCCCCCTTTTCTGCTATTTTGTAACTACACCCTGTCAACAGGAAAAGAAGCAGGGACGCCACACCAACAGACCTTAACGACACCCACATAAAAACTCCTTGTAGTAAGATGAGATTACATCAATCTTTCAAGCCCAAGAGCATAAGAAGACCCTTCTGACTTAAAATTTCAGCAAAATCTTTCGATGCAGCAATGATGGCATTGTCAGCATCAATCGATGAGCTTCCTTTTGCCTCGATAGAGTTCTGCACGACAATTGATCCATCGCGCTTTTTTAGACTTAAAATAACTTGAGCCTTGGCTATATAACGGCCATAAATTTCACGTACGGTTGGGCGAGCCTCTACTTCAACAATAACCCCATTAGGGTTGTCTCGTCGGGCTACTTTGCTTGTTTTGATCTTCTCTTTAGCAAACTCTTCTCTGACAACATCAGCAAAATAACGCGACTCATTATCTGCAGCAACATAGATTTCGATCTCATCAAGAAGATCATCCAATTTTAATTTATAAAGGACATATTGATTGAGGTGAGGCTCTTTTTGATAAGAAGGATCGAGCGAAGCAACGATGCTTACAAGTGTTTTGGCTCGCTCTGCAGTCTGCGTAATATCTTTAAGAATCTTGAATCGCTCAAGTATCTCTTTACTTTTGAGTTTAGAAAAAAGGTTTGCCATCTCTTTTTCTAAATCAGCGATCTCCTCTTTTTTCTCAGCAAGAAATTGATTTCGATTGACCTTCACCAAAACATAGGTACGACCATTTTCAACAGCATTATAAACGATATTATAGTTTGAAAAAGTAATTTTTTTGACTTCGCTGCTGAGTTGCTGATTTGTTGTAGAATTAAAAATTAGACCGCTACCTAACGTTGACTGGGTAGCATTTTTTGAGAGTGTCGAAGCAACAGAGGTACTTAGTTTGGCCGCGATCGTGTTGAGCGCTTCGTCTCGTGCCATTCGCATGCTATCGCCTTCTCCTACCCCGTAAAAATGGTTATTATCATCGGCAGGAGGATTTAGAACCCAGGAGGGAATCTCTGCATGCACCAAAAGAGTTAGCATTATTCCAACTACAAAGAAAAAACGCAACATTTAACTGCCTTTTCTAAATATAGCAAAACCATAAATCACATCACCTTGCTTCAACTATTATAGCACAAACAGCCTCGCCTCGCAAGGGCAAAATGAAAAAATCAGCCTATGTTGATTGAAAAGACAGGAAGAAGCATAGCCATCACGATCACACCAATGACCGATCCAACAACAAGCATCATCACGGGCTCAATCAAAGAGACAGCAACGCCGATCCTATCCCTATTCTCCTCAAAATAGAGCATTGAGAGATTTTCCATAATCGCGGCTACCTCACTCGTCTCTTCACCTAACATCACTGCCTCGATGAATGATTGTTCCACAGGATACCCCTCCTTGCGCAAAGCCACAGAAAGTCGTTCGCCCTCGACAACACGATCAGCGCTATCGATAAACCTCTCTTTGAGAATTTCATTATTCAAAGTATTAGCAGCCAACCGAACTGTCTGGACAAAAGGGATACCTGAACGCATCATCACAGCAATCAAATAGGAAAAACGAGCCAACTCAAAGAGCTCAATCACTCTCCCAACAAAAGGAAGACGCAATAATAATAGATGATAGGAGCGACGAAGAGAGGGGTTTGTACGTATCGCATAGATGCTACCTGCAGTAACAGCGACGATACCTCCAAATATCCATAGCCAATAAGTTGATAAAAACTCTCCCAACACAATGATAGTAACAGTTATACTCGGTAGCTCCTGATTCATCGTCTCAAAAACAGATGTAATCTTTGGCACAACGACTGTGAGCATAAATGAGATCATCAATATCGACATAGCAATAATAAAAATAGGATAGGTCATCGCCCCTTTGATCTGCTTAGTCAATCGCTCCTGATCTTGCAAAAATGAGGCAAGCTGGGCAAGAACCCCTTCAATCATCCCTCCATGTTCGGAAATTTTCACCGACTGCTTAAAAAACTCAGGGATCTGAAAGACCTGCTGCCCCTCTAAGGCCTGGTAAAAACTCTTTCCTTCATTCAGAAGAGAGCTAAGCGCATCGATAAAGCGAGACATTCTCGGATTATCAGCATACTGACTTCGTGCCAATTTGACGCTGTTTACAAGAGGAACACCTGCTTTCATATAGATCGAAAGATCACGCGCAAATCGTGAAAGCTCAAGCGCAGAGATCCTCTTGCTATGAAAGAGTCCAAGAAGATCCCGTACCCCCTGCTCTCCCTCCATTAACTCTTGATAAAAGATCCCTTGTGCCTTTAGTTTTGCTTTGGCCTCATCGATTGTTTTTGCCTCTACTTGTCCGGTAACTTTTTTACCGGCTTGATCAACTCCTTGATAACTAAAAAGCATCAGGCGTCCTTCACGCCAACACGAATGATCTCATCAAGGCTTGTTGCCCCCGCAACCAACAACTCTTTGAGTTGATCTGAGAGAAATTTCATCCCTTTCGCCTTCATCGCATCGCGAATGACAAAATCATCGGTTGTCTCTTTGATAAGGCTTTTGACATCATGGTCGATGATTAGTAACTCACCGATAGCACGCCTACCGATGTAACCCGTGTTAGAACAGTGAGGGCACCCTTTAGCCTTATAGACTTCTATGTCTGATGGCAATCCAAGTGAGCTGGCATACTCTGCTTCTAAACGGCTTGGGATTTTACAATGAGGACAAAGAAGCCGCACAAGGCGCTGCGCGAGCACACCCAAAAGACTGGAGCTAATCAAAAATGAATCGATACCCATATCCGCTAAGCGTGTCACGGCTGAGGTAGCGTTGTTCGTATGAAGCGTTGAGAGCATCAAATGGCCAGTGAGGGCGGCTTTAATGGCAATCTCAGCTGTCTCTTTATCGCGAATTTCACCGACCATGATGATATCGGGATCTTGACGCAATACCGAACGAAGACCACTAGCAAAGGTGAGTCCAACCTTTTGGTTGACTTGGATCTGATTGAGGTTTTCAGCAATATATTCAACAGGATCCTCAATCGTAATGATATTTTTTTCAGGACTGGCCAACACCTGCATAAACGAGTGAAGTGTCGTTGATTTACCGCTTCCTGTGGGGCCAGTAACCAGAATCATTCCATGGGAGTGCTTGAGCAGCTCCTCGAACGCTTTCGTTATCTCTTCATTAAAACCAAGCTCTTGCAGCGTAGGAATCTGATACGACTGCATCAAGATACGCATCACAACCCGCTCCCCATAACAAGTTGGCAAAACAGAGACACGAACATCGAGAGTTTTGCCGGCGATCTTAATTTGTGTGCGTCCATCCTGCGGGATTCGTTTTTCGGAAATATCAAGATTAGAGATAACCTTGATACGGCCAATAATCAAATTGATAATATTTTTCTCTAGATCGACATGCTTAACCAAAGCACCATCGATGCGAAATCGCACCTCACCCCGCCGCTCATGGGTTTCGATGTGGATATCGCTTGCGCGACTTTTGACCGCTTGATAAAAAAGTGAATTGACAAACTTGATAATCGGAGCCGACTCTTCACCAGAGAGAAGATCAGATGAGTTTCTAAGAAACTCAACAAGCGAAATCTCCTCATCAATGTCAGAAGGCTCTTCCGCAATCTGCTCCATCTCCTTTTCAGCCTTAAGCTCAAGAAACTTCAAATAAAGTTTCTCATACGACTCGCGGTCAAAAAAGGCTAACGGAAATGGAAATCCGAGTCGATTAGCAACATTCACACCACTAATCAACTCATCTTCATTTAAAACAGCAACAACCTCATCACCCACCCGCGCAAACAAAAGATAGTTACGGATGATGAACGCTAAATCGACCCCTTCTGGCAGATAAGGTTCGAACTCTGGCTTATCAAAGCGCCTAATTGAGATCATTCTCAACTCTCTTTTGCCGGAAGCATTTTCTTGATGTACTCATTTTGAAGCTTATCAAGCTCCTCAAGCTGCTGGCGTAGTGTTCCGATATCGGTACTCTTCTCGACGATATATGGGGTCAAAATAATCACAAGATTGATTTTATCAGTCGTTTCGGCTTCATGCTTAAAGAGATTACCAAGCAAGGGAAGATCACCCAGCAATGGCACCTTGCTAACACTCTCATCTTTTTTATCCTTGATGAGTCCAGCGATAATCACACTTTCGCCATGAGAGACAATCGTTGTTGTCTTCACCTCCCGTTTGGTTGTTGTCGGCGTGACACTTCCGGCGGAACTTGGTTCGATATCTTCGAGTTTGGCCTCAACACTAAGTGATACTTTCTGATCGGTCGAAACACGAGGTTTTATCTTAAGCAATAAACCTATATCTTGGCGTATATAGTTGGTTGTTGTGATAGTACTCTGGGTCACTCCTGATTGAATCGACACAGTCTTACCAACATAGATCGACGACTCTTGGTTATTAAGACACAAAAGCGAAGGCTCGCTTAGCACATTGGCAGCACCATTTTGACTTAAAAGCGAGAGTGAAACGCCAAGCGCGAGTGCCGATTTGATATTTGAAAATGACGAATTAATTGATGAACTTAGATAAGGTAAGAGTGTCGAATCGACAGCAATAGCCGAACCTGTAAGCTTCGTTCCTAAGGTAAAAAGACCGGAGTTATTGACAAGCCCGCCAGTAATGCCATACCTTAGGCCAATCTCAGACGATTTGCTTTCACTAATTTCGACAATCTTGGCTTTTACATAGACTTGCTGGCGTTCAGTATCAAGCATCTCAATTGTCTTTGAGAGCTCCTTAAAATCCTCTTCAGTTGCCGTAATAATCAGGGCATTAGCCCCATCATCACTCGTAATGCTTGTGCGAGGTTCTCCAGGCTTAAGTACTTGTTTAGAGACGATATTATTGAGTGTCGCAACAAGGCTTTTTGCCTCGACATTTTTTAAGTAGATGACATGGTTGCGTTGTGTTGTCGTCTGATCTCTCGTATCGACTGCCTCAATGAGCTTTTTAGCTGTCTGCAGGTTGCTCGGATAGTCTGAAACAATCAGAGAATTATTCTCCTTAGAGATAGTAATACGAGCATTCTTACTAAGAACATGTTTAATTTTATTAGCCATCACATCGGCTGGGTTGTGAACAACCGAGATAACCTGTGTGACCATCTGCGGAATATCACTCTTCTCATTAAAAGGAAGATTCATCTGTGCAGCTTCATTGCTACGCACAACCGTCAGGTAGCCGTTGCCCGTATCAACAATCGTAAAACCATAGGTTTCGAGGATATTGATTAGAAGATTATAAAGCTCATCCTTATAGATCGGCTTGGCTTCAATATAGTCGATTTTGCCCCGAACGGGTGTGGTAATCAGAATATTTTTATCCAGAATACGCGATACCATACGGATAAAGTCTGCAATCTCTAAGCCATTGATATTGATGTTAATTAGTTCGCGAGGACGCGAAGAAGAAGCGGGAGCAACTGAGGATACCGCCGATTGGAGGGTGGGCGTTGTTACGCTACTTTGAGGCTGTGTCGTCGTTGGTGCGGAAGACTCTTGACTCTTCTGTGGAGACATAGCCTTTTTGGGTACAGGCACTCCTCCTGAATAACCCCCCAGTGAGGGCGGTATAGGCGGCATGGGTGGCATATCGATAGCCGTCGTCGGTGGTGTGGCTTGAGCTAATGCCAATGAACCAATCAAAAACATCTTAATTGCGAATTTCATATTCTAAATCCTTCATCGCATTGTTGCGTACTACGGTAATTTTCAAGCTGTTAAATTTCAAGATATTTTTATAAAAATAGAAGGCATCACTATAGGATCTAAGCCTCTTGTTATTGACTGACACAATCATATCTCCTGGTTGAAGGTCAAGTTTGGCAAAAATTGATCCTTCACGAATCGACTTAACCTTAAATCCTTGAATCATCTCATCTGAACGAACCTCTTCGATCGAAATATTTTCCCAAATTTTTGCTAGATTATGGCTATACTGAATAACTTCACTCCTGGGCACACTTAAATAGGTCTGAACAGTCCTCATGGGCCCTGAAGGCGTTGCCTGCGTTTCGATCTCATTGACTGTTCGTGTAATGATCTCTTTGCGTGGAAGCGTACCGGCAACCCCTGCGATCAGTTCATAGCGCTTACCATAAGCCTCAAAAATTGCTCTATTTCCGATAATATCAACAAGTTTATAATGTTTATATGATCCTCCTTTATCTATAAGCTCTGTCTTGGCACCATCTTCAAGCATAATAAAGCTCTTTTGTCCACCTGAAAAAAGGGCAACGACCTTGTAAGAATCTTGACGCATCACCTCTTCAGTGATCGTTTTTGAAACTACTTTTGGAGCTGGCGGAGGTGGAGGCAAAAATGCAATATCTAAAAGCTTGTTGAGCGAATAGAGCTCAAAAAAGGTATTCTCCTCAGATGAGAATCGCTCTATCCCCGATTTTTTAAGCATCGCTACCATCGTCAAAGCACCAGCTTGGATGATTAAGAAGACCAATAGGAGGCGATTGAGGAGGATCAGGTTTTTCTTAGTGATATACCGATTCATATACCAACCCCTCCTTTGTTCGCTTAAATTTCATCAGCAATGGACGATAGCGCGTCATTGCCAATGCCGATGGCTCAAGCAAAAGCACAATTTTCTTCTCCATCAAATCGATCGTACCATGAATAGTTCCAAAATCACCTATGCCTTGAATGTTCAGTGTAAGCGGCGACCAGAGCGTATGCGAAAGCTCTATAGAGTCGATCTCACCTGGCACCAGCGTCAAAAGATCCCCTAAAACCTCCATATCCGTTACAACCACTCTATTAACAGGGCCAAACAGATAAACATTGATCTGGCCTATCTTACCAACTGCAAGATCCTCGATATAAAGTAGCGCATCATGAACACGAAGGATACCCCATGAGTGTGAAAGCCTCTCTTGGGATAAAACGATGCGTGAGCGATTCATCTCCTCTTCTAAGGTATAATAAAGCCCCTCTTTAGGCAGGAAAAAAAGTGCTGCCACATAAAAAAATAAAGCCACAATAATCCCCTGCCTCACTGGTCAAACTCCACAACAATCGACGCTGTTTCAGCGCTGGTGCGTTTAATTTCAAGAGTTCTAATAACAAAAAGTGAATTTAGAAGTTTATTGGCTAAATCATTGACCTCATCAGGAGCAACTCCGGAAAACTCCATTAGGTGACGATTACCTTTAGATTCATTCTTAGTAAGTTTCGGGTGAGTCGCAAACTGCTCGATCTCAGCCTTGATTCTATTTTTATTTTCCCATTTTTCTTTCAGCAAACGAATCTGCTCACCCTCAAAGCGCAGGTATTGATTCTCCCTCGCTTGCTCAGCAATCGTATCCTTAAGCTCTTCTGTTGCCAACCACAACAACGAAAATGTCCCTACAAAAAGAAGGAACACAACGATCATCACCTGATGCTTAGAGGCGTTCATAACCTCACCTTTACGCTAACGCGTCGATTTTTGGCTGTAATAGAGTCAATGGTAAACTCTTTTTTCATAAAATCTCTGATCTGCTCAGCTCGCTTATCATGACTAACCGCAAAAACAACCTCCATTGTCTTCTCTTTGATGCGAATCTCTTCGATTCGCTCACGCTTAAGATCACCATCAACGCCCCCAATCAAGATACGATTAGGATCGGAAGGACTTGAACCTGGGATTAAGACCACGGGGGCTTGTTTGGTAGCTGATGAGAGATTGAGCTCCTCAAAGGGAAAATTCTGCAAAAGACGGATCTTTGAGCGTATCCGATATTGAAGCTCCTCTTTTTTAAGAAGGGCCGTTTTCACACTCTGAACGGCAATGCGTGTCTGCGGCAGATGCTGTTGCTCAATAATCATCTCACGCTCTTGCATTAATTGATTATAATAGCTATAAAGAACGTTATACTGCCAACCCATCACGATCAAGATAGAACCCATCAGGATAAGCGTCGTTCGCAGCATCGATCGATCGATCTTGTCATCGCCAAAATCATCTTACGAGAAACGACGCCTAGAAAAGTAAAAATCGCCACAAACAAGGTCCCATCGCTTCGCACCCGCAATATGGGACAATGGCAGCTGTATAACTGCCCCATCATATTCAACAAGCGCAAAATTGTTACCCAAATCAAGAGGAAGAAGATTACCTTTTAGTTCGCTTTGGGCAAAAAAGATCGCTTCAATGTGTGATGGCTCAATCCCATGCCGCTCAATCGCCTCTCTGATCTCTTGTCGCGAGAAGGCAACGACAACAAACACACCATTTTCACCAAACGCCTCATACTCATAATCACCCTCCGGCAGTATCCCATCAAAAAACGAAGCCGCAAAGAAGCGTGCTTGGCTTGCTTTGGTAACCGGCAACGAAACTTTTTTCGCCCAGTAAAGTCCTGGCAATAAGATCAGTACACACTTTTCTTGATTGGGATTAGCCACTATCACCATCTCATGGCGATCAACAAGAATGAGTCGATAACGCTTAAGATGCCACTGTTGCTGCATCTTATCAAGATAGCTTACAACAGCACGATACCTATCGATAAGGGCCTGGCGGTCAAATGATAAGTGTCGTTGCGACAGAGTTTTAAGCTCAGAAAGCTTGGT
This sequence comes from Campylobacterales bacterium, assembly GCA_036574095.1. Lineage (GTDB taxonomy): Bacteria > Campylobacterota > Campylobacteria > Campylobacterales > UBA6016 > JAINCO01. Next base: position 8,760 of record JAINCO010000157.1, read on the forward strand.
GAATTTTTAGAACATTCGTTATTTTCTTTGAACCAACATCATAATCAATAAAAAATGAATCCCGATAACCCGGCACCCTATACCTGATTGTGCATCTTACCTCATAATGCCCATTCTTGTTAAAAAAACAGAAAAGTTTATCAAAAGTTTGCTGATCCATCACCCCTGAAATTCCAAGATCATTGTAATTCATATAGATTTTTGGTTTTTTGTAACTAAGTTCCAAAAGTGCCTCTTCAGAAAGTGTTGGAAAAAAAAAGGTGAAGCAACCGAGGTGATGCATAATTGATATCGATCTTCTGCGCCTCAAATGAGAGAATCTCACGCCAAGGCAGATGATAGATTCGGGGATCATTGGCCGCGGCAGCGTATCGATGCACGATCTCTCTAAACTGTGTCATTGAACCAATCGATCCATTGGTAAATAGCGGATCATCCAAAGCAATCTCACTCATCTCTCGACGCGGATTCAGATCATGATCAAGAGTATCTTCGATCAACGCCAAAAAAAGTTCGCTATCAACAACTTTATAGTCGGACAACAGCCGCACCCATGCCTCTCTGAATAGCTGGGAGTTGTTAGCATCGGCCAAGAGATTTGGATTAAGCCCGGTCCATAGAGGCTTAATGTCAACAGTAAGAGAGGTGCCGCTTGCCTCATCCTTAAGTTCGACCGGATAACCCAACAAAAAATCAAACTCCTCAGGTGTGTTGATCTTATCAAATGTTTTGGTCAGGATAGCTTTTGTATCGCGGATCACGACCATCGTCTGCGGCAAGCTAACGCTTTGCTGGACACTCGCAACGGTACGCTGTACAATTGTCATAGAGAAAGAAACAAGAAGACCGATAAAAAGGATCAACGCCAGTGTTGCGAGCAAGACAAATCCGCTTTTTCTTTTCATCGGTTCTTAATTTCATTTAGGATTAAATACTTTATAATTTTAGCAAAACGGACTTAAAGTCGTGGATACCCTGATCCTCATCATTGCGTCAGTTATCTTTTTATTTGCCCTATTTCTCTATCAAAGCACCCCAAAATCTGACGAATCCCCCAATAGCACCACAACAACCACCCTATCATCTCAGCCCTCCCAAAAACCCCAATCCGATCTTTATGTCACTTACCTAAGTCCTGAACCAACAACACCACCCCAAACCCAGACGCCACAACAGCCATCCTCTGCAACACAGCAACTCCCCATATTACCAACACCCTCTTCAACCACACAAACGCAATCCTCCACCTCCACAACACAACCACCGCAACCTACAACTCGTCCTCCCTTACCGCAGCCACCCCAGTTACAACGACCCACGCCGCTCTTTATCCCACCAGCTATCAAGAGAAACACTCCATTGCCCCACGCACCCATCGGCCAACAATCCTCATCACCCAACTATGCAACAGGAGCTCCAACCCCCTCATACACCACCCCCATCCAGCAGTCCTCTTTATCCACTCCTCTTTTTGAGGGAGGCATCGAAGCTCCCCCGGCCCTTCCGCAGCTACCTGGCATCGAAACACCCCCTCCTGTGCCGATGATCTCATCCCAGCCAATTCGTCAGCCACAACCAGCAACGCAACCCTCGCATCAACTCCCCCCTCGCCCCAACGTGACAATATTAAAACCAACACCCCCCCAAGCCACTACCTCGTCATCCTCCCAACCAAGCCAAACAACAACAATCGAAACTCCTCCCGAAGCCCCTCCCTCAATCCCGAGGTTTTAATTAAAGCGATGGTATAATCATAGACAATCTCATTTAATTGCATAGAAAGGTAGTACCACCATGAATAAACGCCGCGGTTTTACACTTATTGAAATTATGGTTGTCATCATCATCTTGGGATTGCTGGCCGTCTTTGTGATCCCTAGCATCACTGGCAAAAGCGAAGAGGCCAAAGCCAAAATGGTTTGCATCCAAATGAAGAGTATCAGCGAAGCACTAAAAATGTTTAAACTCGATAATGGAAGCTATCCGACAACAGAAGAGGGACTGAATGCGCTTGTTAGCAACCCCAATCCGACACCTACAAAAACTATGCGGCCAATGGCTACTTAGAGGGAGGAAAAGTTCCCACAGATCCATGGAAACATCCTTACATCTACACCAATATCGACGGTGAGATCGATCTGATCTCGTTAGGTGCCGATGGCAAAGAGGGAGGAGATAAAGAGAACAAGGACATCCGACTGGCCGAGTGTCAGCAATAGCCTTGATTATGATGAGAGACGAGGCGGTATCTAAAGGGTTTACCTTGCTCGAACTTCTTGTCGTCTTGTTTCTTCTATCGCTTCTTTATAGTGTTGCCCTTTTTACATTCAAATACCACTCAGTCGAAAAAAAAATCGCTCATGAGAACCTGCGAGAGCTCCTCGCTCCCTATTTAAATAGCGAAAGCCCTGTCGAGCTTCTTTGTTACGACGATTGCCAACACTGTATAATTATACGCGACGATGAGAAGCTCGCACACGTGGAGAATATCTTTTTTTCACCATCACTTGAGATCTATCGACCCGATATCTACGGAGAGTTAAAAAAATCGAGTTACCTGATCGCTTTATCGATGGCAAGCGTGAAAAGGTCTGTCTTAGTTACACTCTCTATCCCAATCAATCAGCCACAGCAATGATCGTTCAAGATGTCAATCAAGTCTATCTCTATCGGCCATTATCACCAGAAGTCGAGAAGTTTGCGACGGTAGATGAGGCGATGGCCTCTTGGAATCCCTCGGCTCTTTTACCTACCAAAGATGACCTCTATTATAGTAGGGATTAGAATGACAAAAGCACGCAGTGGTTTTATGATGATCGAGGTCATCATCTCAGTGATCCTCGCATCCTTAGCTGCTGCTATCTTACTTCAAACCTATGCCAACAATACCCGCATCATCCACCAAGCTCATGCCAAAACCCTCTCTGCCAAGCTTCTCTCGTCAGGGCTTTTGACAATCGATCAAAATCTCTCATTTCTTTCAACAACCACCTATGATCTACTCAAAAATCGCTATCTTATCAGAAGTGACGAAATCGCAAAGCTATTAGAAGAGCAGATTATTAGCGATCAAAGCTCGCAAGAGGTTGCCGCGATTAACCTTGGCACCGATTTGATGGGAGAACTTCCCAAATCTCAAACAGAGACCCCCGCGACAGAAACGCTTCGTGCTCTTGTTATCACCCGCACATCATTTGCCGTCAATGGAGAGAGATTCTCCCTTTATCATCTAAGGATCGATGAGCGATGAGGCGTGGCTTTACTCTAATTGAGCTTCTTGTGTCGCTGCTCATTATGGGATTGGTTCTTCTCTTTTTGTATGGCGCCATTGATAACCTTATGAAAGCCAACCGCTTCTATGAAGAGAAAGAGCGCCTATTAGAAAAAAACGAGGCAGTCACAAGGCTCATCACAACCGACATCCTCCAAGCACGCTCGATCAACTTTGCCGACAATGACCCCAAAAACTACTCGATCCTCTCCCTCCAGACAACAAACTCACTATATGGCATCCCCAAGCCCTATGTCCTATGGCTGGTCGCTAAGGCAGATGATACATTAATACGCTTAGAGTCCCCCTATCCGATGCCTCTCCCTTTATCTGAGGAATATCTTCCCTTTGTTCGGATAGAGCCTTTTGGAACCCAAACACATATTTTTAAAATCTACCGTGCCGGCTCTCAGATGACACTTATTCTTCATCAAGGATCCGACAAACCACAAATTATTCATCTACTCAAGGAGGTACCATGATACGATCTACAACCCTTTTGGCAACTTTACTCATCGCTTGCTATGCGATCGATTTCCCTCCCATGCCACCCCAAATCCCAACTGAGAGCAATAGCTCCAAATCAATCCCGACCAAAGCACCAACTCCCAAACCGATTGATCCATGCGATGGTGTTCCACCGATGCTCTTTATGCTCCCGCCACCCCTTCAAGCAGATCTGGATCAATGTGTCAATGCGATGAAACAACCAAAAAAAGAGAGTGTCATCAAAAATCTTCTACCACAACTCAATAACCCAAAAGCCAAAGTAGAGTCCATCGAACCAGCCGAAGGATTTGTTCGAGCCTATCTGATCAAAATCAACACAGGAAAAAAGAGCGAAGAGTATCTTTGCAATGAAACAGTCCAAAAGTGTCTAAAAATTTCGAAGTAACAGTAGTGCCGCCTTTAAGGGGAGGCTTAATTTCAAGGTTTAATGTTGGGATAACCAAAGCTCGACACTACCGTGCCTGCTTAACTTAAGCCATCTTAAGAGGGCTTAAGTTACTGAGAAAAACCCGGAGGCATAGGTGGCGCCTCAACCGATGAAGTATCTGGGACCTGGGGCGGGTATAGAACATCGGAGGTCTCACTACCAGAGCCAAGATCAAATGTCAGATTGGCATCCTTTGCTACTTTAATCCAATAAGCAGCTTTATCCTCGAACTTATCAAAAGTATTTCGTTTTGTAAACTCAGGAATTTCGGCGTATAGTTTCTTATATACTACTACTTGTCCTTGAATAACCAATAGATTTGGATATTCAATCTGTGATATAATTTCATTTAAGTTCATATCAGCAAGAGGATCAATCAAATTCCAACCAGCTTTTAACGGAATTGACACTAAACCACTTAGTGGGTCTTCGTCATAAATCAAGCTATGATCACGATTAAGTTTAATCCAATAACCCCGCCCGATTTCAAAAGCCGTGAAAGTATTACGCTTTTTTAAACTAGCGTTATCCTCATATAATTTTTTATAGACTTTTTGATCTCCTTGAATGACCAAAAGATCTTCTTTTGGAATCTGGGTAAGGATTGACTCAAGAGACATCTTAGAATTAGTACCAACCAAATTCCATCCGCTTTTGAGCTCCAAAACCTTGCCATACACTGGATCCAAACAAATACATGTGATTACGGCCAAAGTTAGTTTAACTGCCCTAAGCATATAGACTCCTCCTATAATATCCACCCCAATACTTCAACTCCCTAAGGGGTTGAAGATTGGGTAGGTTTGTGTTAGTATAAAGACGGTTGTTGTAACTGCTTTATGCAATTCACAGTCAATGGCACTAAAGAAACGATCTGCGGCTTTTTAAAAGGTCAGAAGTAATCTAACCTTTTATTATATTTTGCTTTCTTAAATTTCGATAGTGAAATCTTCTAGTAATTCTAAGTCACTACCAATTTTACTCGCTACGACTTCATTACTTACTTTAACAAGCACACCGTCTTTATAAACCTTGACTACAAACTTAGTGCCCACAGGGTAATTACCATTGATGAACAGCTGTTTTTCCTCACACTGCGATTGATTAGAAGAATCACATAATTTTACGAACGGGCTAGGACCCGTCTGGGAAGAAGCTAGAGAACTTCCGGTGTAGTTTGTAAAGAGTTTGACTGTATATTCTTTAATCTCTTCCTCTATTAATTGACCTTCCCCCAGTCCAACAGCTTGAACATAATTAGAATAGTTATCTGTGACACCGCCAGTCGTATTTCTATCATTATTGTCGTTTTGTGTGAGATGAGGTGTCATTCCTCCACTTAGTGTCACTGTACCACTAATACCTTTATAACTACCTTTATAACCCTGCCCAAGATTAATATCAACAAGATTCGTGTCTACTTTACCGCCAATATCAAAACCTGCCAATACATAGTAGCTATTATTGTATTTCGCGTAACTTAAGAGAGCATCGCGGATAGCGGCTTTTCGGGTACTGTTATAGTCAAGCGCATTCAAGATCGTTGATACATTGAAACTTGTATCGCTCAATGTCAGATCTGATGTGAGATTTTTACTGATCTCATATCCACCCATCGCAGTAACAAGAGAAGGCATATTTAACGCTTTGAGTGTCACAAGACTTTCTTTTGTCAGGCGAACCTCAATAGCATTGTCCTTCGTAATAATCTGAACATTAGAAATCGATAAATCAAACGAACGATCTGAATTTTTTTCTTTCACACGTACTGTTAATGTTGCATTGATATCATCCTGATCATTTGTTACAAGGGCCCTATTAAGACCGAATGAAATTGTCATATCCATTACATTTTGATCCGTTCTGCCCGAGATCGCAAAGATAGGATTGGTCGTCGTATAGCTTTGACTGCCAACAGTTACAGTACCGCTTGTCAGATAGAGTTTAGGAATGCGAGCAAACTGCTTGATTGCATTTATCGCTTCGGATGTATTTTTGTCCACAAGATCGGTTGTTTCGTTGATGTCCGCCATGTTAATATCTATATTATTAGCACCGTAATTCTGCTGAGCTTCCGTAACCATATTATTTACCATACTCGTCAGATTAGCGTCCTGAGAACGCTCGACAGTAGCCAGTACAACACGAGAAAGGTTTGCATCAGAAATGCCTGACTTAGCAACCGCTTCAACCACGCTAGCCAAGGAGCGAACAGCTGTCGATCCCACCATCGCCTGAATAGAAGAGGCAACAGAGTTAAGCGACTGATACTTATTCGTGATTTGCGTTGTGTTGAGATCAGAGGATATATTTTTTGCACTGGCTAGATTAGAAACTGACAAAGCCGAGGCGATCAGCTGCATCGGATTCGGAATATTTTTGTTCGCACCCTTCACTGCTTTGACAGCCTTAACAACCTGCTGTGAGAGTGCGTAATACTGAGGTGCTGTCCTTAGACTTCCAAGCGGTGAAATTGATCCGACATTCGCCAACTGGCTAGCTAAGGTAGTATTTTTCGCTTCTATCGCCTCTTCGCGCAGCGTCGTTAGCACCGACACGACAGCATCGCTTCGTTTACCCTTAATAAGAAGCTCTGTGACATTCTGATCAATTGTGTCATTGAAATCGCCTCACCGTCAGAGTCAATTTTGGCTCCAGGTAGAAGTTTAACAGTGAAAGTTCCACCTAAATCAACCGTACCAGATGTACACTGGAATTGATTGGCTGTAAAGGTAATTTTACCACCAGTGGCATTCAACTCCACATTTGATGTACAATTACGGTCACTATACTCTAAAACAAGCCCTCCTTGTGGAATTGAGACAACAAGTCCATCCTCATACTGCTGCGTCACCGAACTGACAGTTGTCGTCGCAGTAGAGCTACTACCACCACATCCAGCAACGCCCAAAACCATTCCACCAGCGACTACGGCACTGGCAATCAAACTAATGTACTGCTTCCTCATCGTTTCTCCTTCTATCGTCAGATATTAGCAGGATAGTATCCTTACTTGCCATTTGTAGTGCACTCAAACTTAAGTATAAATTAGAACCATGAAGTTTTTGACATTTTTTTTGCTATAATTTCAGAAATGTGACGCTTTTTATTTGATGCAACACATTGTAACAGTTTAGTTTAAGTGTTAGAGAGCATCGATCGAGACATACTTGAAATAAGGTTTGAGTAAATGAAAGCCGCATATCTTCTACCCTTTGTGTTAGCAGCCTCTATTGAAGGAGCACAGATTGAATTAGTGCCGGGCTGGAATCTCGTTGGAACACCCGAGAGCCTCTCTTCTACAACACTTCTTGGTACTGGAGATCATGGCTGGGCTTATACGACAACAGGATGGCAAGTCATCACCCCCGATCAACCGTCAACTCTACAGGCAGGGCAAGGGGTTTGGATCAAAAGAGCCAACCATGCCGTTATTACTCTTCCAACATCCCATCAGCTTCCGCTGCAGCTTCGAGTTGGATGGAATCTTGCATCACCCACGCAAGAGATCAATGTTACTAAAAGTTTTAATAGTGACATCAAAGTAATTTGGAAATATCATGCTGGCAACTGGTTACTCTATGCACCCGCCTATTCTCTTAAAGGCTATTCGACATTCGATACCCTTCATGTTGGTGAAGGAGCTTGGATCTACTGCGCATCAACAGATACTAAAATAGGATCAACCCCTATCTTTCCTGTCAATGGTACTTTCACATCATTTAGCCAACCCCATACTGCATCGATCGATCAGCTCTACAATATATCGCTTTCTTTGGATACATCCAGAAATAGCTATCCACTCACATTTAACCTTGGACTCAATATCAAAAAATCGACAGGCACAACGCTTGATATCGTCTTTGTCGAGGCATCGATCAACTCTAATGGCACCTTGACACAGCCAGTTAGTACACGCATCCTCAAAAGCAATGCGGGCGGCATTGCTACACGCAACATCACCTCGCCGCTATCATTAAAAGATGGTGTTTTGTCAATCAACACAAAGGCAGTCTTTGACTATCTTTACGAACAAGGATACATCGATTCCTCCTATACCGCCAGCCCAGGTTCGTATGAATTTACTATAATATCTAATAATCTAAAATTTAAAAACGACAAGAGTAGTTTAGCAATCGCACTCTATGGTGTCCCTTTCCCCGAAGGTTCATCAGAGATCACTGGAAGCATCAATCTTTTTTAGTCAACTTATCGAAGGAATCAGATGACAAAACAGCTTATCGTATCATCTGCTGTTGCATCCATGCTGACGGCATCAACGATCCACTACGGTTACCATGCCAACCATGCCGCACTCTTGCCTGCTAGAGAGTTGCAAGTGTATGGCAGCATCATGGCGATGAACGATGCCCTTGATCTATTGAATTTCAAGCAACAAGAGCTCGGATCAAGTCAGCTAAGCGCTACTGCCATCGGCGATTTGACAGGATGGGAGGGTGCACTTCGCTATGGCATCTCAGAGAGGTTAATGGCAAGTTATAACTATACACACCAAAACATCAGCTATGGAGCAGGCACACTACATAACACACGCCATGAAACATCCATCAAATATAATCTCATTCATGCGCCAAATGCCTTTTTTGACTCAACTTCGATTGAAGTTGGCGCTATTTGGAACAAGGGTAAAAAGATGACCATTACCCAATTAGATCAGATGAATGATCTCATGCAACGAGCCTTTCCAACGCTTGAGGAACGGTTTGCTCGCGATCCCTATACAGGCGATCCCGTTCTACGAAAAAAGAACGGTGATCTCATCAGTAGCCTAACACTCGAACCCTATGTTGCCATTACCAATCTCGCAGACACAAGTTTCTATCTTAAATTATTGGCAGGTTTTAAGAGAGAAAGCGGAGTCGTTGACTTTTACTTGGGTGCGAAGCAGACATCAATCACCTCCATGATTGACTCCTAGGCTGCCCATTAGCCGCCAGATGTCCAGAAAAAATATCCGACAGAATTCACACCCACGAAAACCTTAGATCGTGACGAAACGACACTCTTTGGGGGCGTTAATCTTTCAAATACGCTTTCTAAATCATTCTTTTATGAGGCCAGTTACGAATACCAGCACTATTTTCGCGACAGCGGCCTTGACTATCGTAATAGTAACCACATTATCCAAGTGACACTTAGCTATGTGCTGACACCAAAAACTTCCCTTTTTATCAGTGGCAAGGCGATGGCCACGCAGCTTAATGGTGAAATTCCCTACCTTTATAATCAATACTCACAAACCAGTTTTGATCACAAATATGGATGGGGCAAAGCGGGCATCACTGTAAGATTTTAAAATTCAACGAAACTTAACGAAAAATCAGGTATAATTGCAATCTTATTTTATCCTTGCTCTTTCGCCAGGTGGCGGACGGGCGCAATCCACAAGGAGTTTCATGAGACATTACGAGACGATGTTTATTCTCAAGCCAACCCTCACAGCTGAAGAGGCGCAGGCGAGAATCGAGTTTTTCAAAAGTATTATCGTCCGCGAAGGCGGTGAAGTTGCCGGTGTTGAAGATTGGGGCGTTAAGCAGCTTGCCTATCGCATCGACAACAAATATGATCGCGGTCACTATGTAGTTATCTACTTCAAAGCGCCATCAAAGCTCATTCCCGAATTGGAGCGTAATCTTCGCGTTACCGAAGATGTTATTCGCTTTATAATCATCAAGTATCAACGCCAGGTTGAGCTCAAAGCTTGGAATAAAATGGTTGAAAAGGCCAACAAAGTAGCCTAAAAAAGGGGAGCCCGATGCTCAATAAAGTCTTCCTGATCGGAAACCTAACGCGCGATGTGGAATTACGCTATTCCCCTAACGGAACGGCTATCGGCAAATTCGGAATCGCTGTCAATCGCAGCTGGAAAGATCGCAGCAGCGGTGAAACACGAGAAGAGACAATGTTTATCGATGTCTCAGTGTTTGGCCGAAGTGCTGAAATCGCTAATCAGTATCTTAGCAAGGGTCGTCGCGTCTTAGTTGAAGGTAGGTTGGTGCTTGAGCAATGGGTGGACCAAACCGGGCAAAAAAGAAGCCGGCACAGCATCGCAGCTGATAATTTGCAATTCCTCGATAGCAAAGCAGATGCCCCTCTTAAAAATGACCCAATGATGGGTAGTGAGCGAAACTATGAGGAAGGATTTGACGCGCCTGCGCAGACGCCAACAAGCTATACACCGGCGAGCTCAAACGGTATCCCGAGTTCAGGACGCTCAAATAGTTCATCTGATTATGTCATCAATGATGATAACGATATTCCCTTTTAATGAAAAATCATCCACAAGGATAGAACCATGGCAGAAAAGAAAAAATATTCGCGCAAAGTCTGTAAATATACTGAGGCAAAAATCGACTATATCGACTACAAAGACCCAACCCTTCTCAAGCACTCGCTCTCTGAGCGGTTTAAAATCATGCCACGCCGCCTAACAGGTAACAGCAAGCGTGCTCAAGAGATGGTCGAAATGGCGATCAAACGCGCACGTCATATGGCACTAATCCCCTACATCGCCGATCGTCGCAAAGTTGAGACATTTACTATAGAAGATTACTTCGAGAAAAACGCTCCCGCACGCGAA
>JAINCO010000158.1:0-2111 GCA_036574095.1 Campylobacterales bacterium
GTGATTGAACCTCAAAGCTGCCCTGCCCAGGATGAGCTTGAAGAGGTTACACCCATTGCCGAATTTAATGGCACCATCCTCTATCGTTGCCCACCTGTGTTGCAAGTAAGTCCATGGGCGGCGAAAGCTTTCAAGATAGGAGAAGTTGTGATGCGAGGCTCGGCACAATTTGCCATCGCTGCAAAAATTTCTGACGGTGCACATGTAGAAGTTGCGGGAGAGAGGGCTCGTTTTACTCTTGATCCTATGCTTAAAGGAACGGTCGCCCTTGCCCCAATCACACGAGGCTCTCTAAGCGGATACCGCTACATGAAAGTCCATATCGAAAGAGTTGATTAATATGGCTACAATGATTGAAATTACTATAGACGGACGCCCTATCAAATGCGAAGAGGGTGCTTATATTCTTGATGTTGCTCGTGCTAATGGCATCTATATTCCGGCAATCTGTTATCTTAATCGATGCTCGCCAACCTTAGCATGCCGACTCTGTCTGGTTGATATCGACGGTAAACAGGCATATTCGTGCAATACCAAGGCCAAAAATGGAATGGTTGTCACGACAAATAACGATGAAATTGCCCTGGAGCGGCGCCAAATTATGGAGGTTTATTGTATCAACCATCCTCTTGAGTGTGGTGTTTGCGATAAATCAGGTGAGTGTGAACTTCAAAACAACACTCTTGAAACTGATGTCGTTGAACAACACTTTGCGATCCGCGATACCCATCGCCCCATCCGTCATTGGGATTTGATTAAATATGACAGTAGTCTATGCATAGTCTGTGAAAAGTGTATCACAGTCTGTAAAGATATGATCGGTGATCGCGCCCTCAAAACCGTTCCAAGAGGTGGCGATGAGATCAGCAAAGAGGTCAAAGAGACAACACCCAAAAATGTCTATGCGATGTGGAATAAGCTCAACAAAAGCATCATCGGCTCCACATCAGCTGATCCCAATACACTTGATTGTACGATGTGCGGTGAATGTATCGCAGTTTGTCCCGTTGGTGCATTAACAAGCAAAAATTTCCAATACACCTCCAATGCCTGGGAGTTAACCAAAATTCCTTCCGCATGTGCCCACTGTGCGGCTGGCTGTCAGCTTTATTACGAGGTAAAACACACAAGCGTTCAAGATCGCACACCACGCATCTATCGCGTCACCAACGAAAGTCACTTCCAGTCACTTTGTGGCGCAGGGCGCTTTGGCTTTGATTTTGACAATAGTGTTGAAGGTAAAGATGAGGCACAGTTCCAAGCAGCGCTTCATGCTCTTAACAAGGCTGATACGATTGCCTTTAGTGGCTATATCACCAACGAAGAGGCGCTACTACTTCAAAAACTTAAAGAGAGCAAAGGATATAAGCTCGTCTGCAACGATACACGACCCTTTCAAAAATTCCTGCGCACCTTCTCGCAATATGCTGGAACGACACTTCCCCAAGGAACGCTTTCAGCTATTAGAAAGAGCGATTTTATTGTCAGTGTCGGTAGCCGCCTCTCAAACGACCTTCCAATGGCACGATTCTATCTAAATAATGCATTGACGATCAATAAAGGATCAGGTCTATATTTCCATCCACTGAACGATAAAGTGATAGACTCACTATCAAAGAATCTACTCGTCCTTAACCATACGATTGGTAGCGAAGAGGCTGTGATGGCGGCTCTAATTGACCTCTTTGCCAACAAGGAGCAACTCCCTGCGCATATAACGACAATGCTTGCCGCCTACCATCGCCGTGAAAAAGTTACCATTACACGCCAAGTCAAAGAGAAAATCAAAGAGAATGTTACTGAAACGATCACCAATGAGGATGGCACCACAAGCGAAGTGACCAAAGAGGTAGTAAAAGAGATTGAAAAGAGTATCAGCGAAGAGGTCGAGGTAGATCGAAATGGCCTTTTTGAACTGATGGGATTGCAGGCCGATTTGACAGAGAAGATTATGCCACTAACTGAGAAAAAGAGCCAATGGACCCTCATCCTCGGCCCCGATCTTTATGAACACCCAAGAGCTGAAAACATTGCACGGATGGCAGGCTTATTGCAGCGCTTCTCACCCTTTAAGGTCGTCCTTATTCCACCAACTACCAATGCCTTAGGTG
>JAINCO010000008.1:0-11307 GCA_036574095.1 Campylobacterales bacterium
TCGTCCCAGTGCTTTGGCAAGCTCATCGTTTTGCTGACGAAGATGATCGATCTCTTCTTTGTATGATTGGCGTGTTTTAGCAGGTTCGAAAGCTAATGCCGCATTCTCAAGAAACTGCTTCTTTCAAGCCGCAACCATCTTAGGCAAAACATCGTATTTGCTTGCTATCTGATTGAGAGTCTCGGTGCCCTCCAACACTTCCAAAACGACTTTCGTCTTGAACTCGGCTGAGAATTGTCGTCGTTGTCTGCTCATGATACCCTCCTATTCTATTCGTATCGTACCAAACGAGGAATAAGAGTTGGCCAAAAAAGTGTAGAAATTTTTGGGGACATTATAGGTTTTCAATCTCGATAACACTAGAGCATTTGCCAATATATTTTTAGGGATAGAGTGACCCTTTTGGAGCAAAGAGTAAATATCTTACTTTTTATCAAAAAGGTGAAAAGTGAGAATTCTTGAAAATTTAAAAGTTTAAATGAATGGCATAAATGCGAGGAAACTTATCCATTTTGCATGAAGAGGTAAATAGAAGCCGCCGTAGGCGGCTTGGAGAAAATTAGACAAATTTTGGTTCGACGATGTTATGATAAAGACCCAATTTTCGGGGCTCAATGCCCAAAGCCAGACCAACCATTTGAGGCATATGAAGAACAGGAAGATTAAGCTCACGACCGATAGTTTTAGCTGCGTGTTTTTGACCAATATCCATACGCATCTGACACAAGGGACAGGGGGTTACCATAAAATCCGCACCCTGATCGGCAGCATCACTGATCGCATTACCAGAAAGGGCATTCGCGGTTTTGGGCGCTTGTAGCTCTACATGGAAGCCGCAACATTTATTTTTACTCTCATAATCAACGGCATTAGCGCCCAATGCTTTGATCAACTCATCCAGTGAAGTTGGCACATAAGGATTCTCTCCGCGCGTCGCCTCTTCATGAAGTTTGCTTGGTCGGATATTGTGACAACCATAAAAAGCTGCGATATTGAAATCTTTGAGTGGCTTTTCAACCAACTCAGCAATCTTGTCATACCCAAAATCATCGCGTAATGCATATAGAAAATGACGCACACGAACGGTTCCATGATACTTTAGGCCAACCTCGGCCAACTTCTCATTGACTTTGGCGCGCGCCTCTTCATCGTTGTTAAGTTTGTCAGCAACACGCGCGAGGTTAAGTTGGCAAGTATTACAAATTGTAACAATCTCAAGCCCTTTCGCCTCGGCATAACAGAGGGTTCGCGCATTAAGGACTGTAGCCAATCCATCATCAAAATCCTGCAGATGACTTGCGCCACAGCATGTCGCCTCTTTAAGAATTTGCAGGTCGATGCCAAGCTTTTCAGCAACAGCCATCGTCGATTTTAATAGCTCCGGTGTCGCACCATAGACTGTACAACCGGTAAAAAGTGCATATTTTAACATTCCCATCCCCCTAAAATTTATTCGTTGAGGCTATATCAACAAGTTTTTTGACCTCATCGAGATGCTCTGATTTGGCCTGACCCCAAGGCATAGGAAGCTTTCCGTGTGTGAGCATCGAGAAGGCTTCGCACGCATGTTTCATGACACCCAATGTCCCCTCAGAGTAGCGAACAACCTCAGCCTCATCGATGATACCATGCTTGCGGATCGTATTTTTGAAGACAACAGCATGACGCGCCGCAACGCTATCAGCTGCAACGCCCTCTTCAAAAAGCTGATTATGCAGATGGGTAATCTTACCAATTGGATCGACACCTTTTGGGCACGCCTCGGCACATTCATTACATTTAACACAATCCCACACGCCCATCCCTGGCTGATCAACAAGCATCAAGCGCTTCTTTTTGGCACTATCGCGAACATCTGCAGTAAAGCGGTAGGTTTTTGCCAGTGCAGCAGGACCAAGATAGTCAGGATTAACCTCGACAACAGGGCACGCATAGTAACAAACACCACACTGGATGCAGTAGTCGGCATCTTCGATTTTGGCAGCAACTTCTGGCGAGATCAGGTTCTCTTTAACTGGATGCTCATCGATTGAGGCAATCAGATAAGGTTTAACCTTCTCATATTTGCTCCAGAAATCTTTCTTATCAATGATCAGGTCCTTGACAGCGCGTTTGGTTGATGAGGGCTCGATGACGAGGTTACCATCAAAAAGATCAGCAAGAGCAAAGACATTCTCTTTGCATGCAAGAATTGATTTGCCTGAAACCTTGATAGCACAGCTTCCGCATATTCCATGACGGCAGCTACGACGATACGACAGCGAGCCATCCTGCTCCCATTTGATGCGGTTGAGGATATCAAGCACAACCTCGTCCTGTCGCACCTCGAGTGTATAACTCTTGTATGTAGGCAAAACATCGGTGGCAGCATTAAAGCGAAAGACTTTAAAAGTAAGTTTGCGCGTCTGCATGGCTATCCCTTAGTAGGCCCGAACTTCGGGTTTGAATTTATCGATGACGACATCCATATAGCTAATCGTAATAGCACCTTTCTCATCCATCGTCGCCATTGTGTGCTTAAGAAAGTTCTCGTCATCACGACTTGTATAATCATCACGGTAGTGAGCACCTCGGCTCTCTTTGCGCGCCAGGGCTCCTTCAACGATAAAGGCAGCATAGTCAAGCATATGACCAAATTCGATCGCCTCTTGCAAGTCGGTATTAAAGAGATGTGACTTGTCGTCAATACGCACCTCTTTAAATCGCTCGCGCAGGTTCGCAAGAATTTCTCGCTGAGTCAGCAAGCTCTCTTCAGTGCGAAAGACACCGGCATTGCATGTCATGCTCTTTTGTAGTTCAGCGCGCAAGCCCGGAACTGTTTCGCGTCCATTACTTCTAAGAAGGCGCGTCATCTCTTCATTGAGACGATCTGCATCTGAAGGTTTGGCCTGTTTGAGAGAAATATGACCCTTTTTAAGATCATGGACGATTGTTTTACCGACATGGCGACCAAAGAAGGTTGCCTCCAACAGTGAGTTAGCCCCCAGGCGGTTAGCACCATGGACACTCACACAAGCACATTCACCGGCTGCATAGAATCCTTCAACAAAGTTCTTCGCATCTTTGCGGACATGGCCATCGATATCGACGGGGATACCACCCATACTATAGTGAGCTGTAGCGCGGATGAGGATTGGCTCTTTAATCATATCGAGCCCCAAGAATGTAAGCGCCAAATCGTGAAGCTCAGGAAGGCGCTCATGGATCAGTTGCGCGCCTAAGTGAGTTAGATCAAGATAGACAGCATCTTTATCGGGCCCCACGCCGCGTCCCTCGCGGATCTCTTGCTCAATGGCACGACTTACAACATCACGGCTTGCAAGCTCAAGTTTATTGGGGGCATATTTTTGCATGAAGCGTTCGCCAAGGCTATTATAAAGGCGCCCACCTTCACCGCGCGCTGCCTCACTCATCAAAATACCACTACCCTTCAGGCCAGTTGGATGGAACTGGACAAACTCCATATCTTCAAGTGGTAGGCCATGGCGGGCAACGATTGAGAGGCCATCGCCAGTATTGGCGTGGGCATTGGAGTTGATCTCATAGGCACGTGCATACCCGCCTGTCGCAAACATCACAGCACGAGCATTGATAATCACGCGTTCATTTGCATCGCGGAGGTTATAGGCAACAACACCATAGGCTTTGGATCCATCAAACAAAAGATCTCCAACATACCATTCATCCCAAAACTCAACCCCACTTCGATGCGCCTGCTCATACATCGTCTGAAGAACAACGATACCTGTGCGATCCTTCGCAAAGCAGGCTCTTGGTTTGCTCTGTCCGCCAAAGGGGCGCTGAGCAATTGCACCCTCAGCCGTGCGGCTAAAGACTGCTCCCATCTTCTCAAGCCAGCGAATCGTCTCAGGAGCACTCTTACACATAAGCGCAATGGCATCTTGGTCCCCTAAGTAGTCACTTCCCTTGACAGTATCAAACTCATGCAGCTCGGTATCCTCTTCAGAGAGGGCTGCATTAATGCCACCCTGAGCTGCGCCACTATGGCTGCGCAGAGGGTGAAGCTTGGTGAGCACCAGCGTTTTAAGCCCCGCCATTTGGCATTCACGCGCGGCAGCACATCCAGCTAACCCTGCGCCAACAATGACGACATCATAGGTATGAATATCCATCCTCATCCCGGTTCCTTCATTAATAGAGCAATCAAGAGAATAATTACCCATTATAGCACGGCAAGTTGATAAATCGTTTAAATGTCACCAGGCAACACACGGCTCTTTCAAATAGTTACAGCCAGTAGCATCAAGGCTGCTTATGCTATAATGGCCTCCATGAACAAAGAGCACTTTTTTATCCGCAAGATCAAACGAAATCACTACATCGGCGATGATGGCGCTGTCTTACCAGATGGCCTGATTGCAAGCATGGATGCCTTTTTTGAGGAGGTTCACTTTCGGCGTAGCTGGATGAGCTTGGATCAGATTGCTGCAAAGGCAATGCTTGTTAATATCTCAGATCAGATCGTTATGAATGCCCGCCCTCGCTACGCTCTTTTGTCCGTCGCAATGCCTTCACTCTCACATGAAGAGATACTTTTGCTCCAACGCGGCTTTCATCGTGTCGCTAAGCAGTTTAACATCGCCATCGTGGGCGGCGATACGATCCAAAACCACAAACTTGACCTAAGCATCACAATTCTCGGAGAGAGCGAGGCGCCACTTTTGCGCACTGGATTAAAAAGAGGGGATCTGATTGTCTATACAGGCAAACTTGGGAGCGTCAAACGCGATTTAGAAAAGCTTTTGAATGGTGGCACGATCTCGCCCCGCTCGCGCTTTATTCTCCCGAGGCTTCGTCCAGCATTTGTCTATACCGCAGCTCCTTTGATGCGTGTAGCGATGGATATCTCTGATGGCCTTTTTTCAGACCTTGAACGCCTTAGTGAGCTCAATCATTGCGGCTTTGCCTTCGACAAGCCAATCCCAGAATACATCGGCTGTAGCGGCGAAGAGTATGAGGTTCTCTTTGGTTGTGCGCCAGAAAACCTCCCGGCCATCCGCAAGATCGCCAAACAAACCCGCACGCCACTAACAGTTGTTGGACGCGTCATTGCGGGCCGCTTTACGAATCCTTGCAAAGCGCACCATTTCGCTTAAGTATCGTTCTATTTCTAACATTATAACTATCCCCAAAGTATGGCACATTAAATCGCTTCTTACACCAAAAAACAAAACTTTTATGTGACATTTTGCTATCACATGGCGACAACACTCTGTAACAAACAGCAGATAAAATCCCTTAACCCTGCTAAAGGAAGTGGGATATGGCAAAGATCCTCAACAAAAAAACGAAACGGCTCAAAAAGGTCGAACTGCTCAACAGGGTTCTTATTGAGAAAATCCGCAAGCGCTCAACCAAACTTAAGCAGCGCACGAAGGAGCTTGAGCAGGCGCTCAAAAGCCAGAAACAGTTCATTGCCAGCATAAGCCACGAGCTTCGCACCCCGCTGCATGCCATTATCGGATTTCTCTCACTACTTGATGATGAGATGACTGATGAGCGACACCGTGCGATGGTACGCAAAGCTCTCCTCTCTTCTCGTCACCTAACAACACTCCTAAACGACCTCCTTGATGCTTCAAAGATTGACGCCGGACAACTTGAGCTTCATCCGACCTCTTTTTCTCTCTGTTCTCTTATCGATGAAGTCTCCGCGATCGCCCTCTCCCGTTTGAGGGAGGGGGTTATATATGAACCTGTGATTCTTTGTGATGATATTTCCATCATTGCTGACGAACAACGGCTTAGCCAAATCCTACTTAACCTTCTCTCGAATGCCTTCAAATTTACATCCGAAGGTCGCGTCGTGCTAACGGTGGCCTTAAAATGTTCTTCGGATGGCTCACTACTGCTTGATATCACAGTTGCTGATAGTGGCATCGGTATTCCACAGGATGAGCAAGAGAAAATTTTCGAACCTTTCTATCGCGTCCATAACGCTGAATCCTCCAGTAAGCCTGGAACAGGACTGGGGCTTTATATCGTCAGAAACCTCACTAAGTTAATGGGAGGAACGATCAGCTTACAAAGCAGTCGTGGCAAGGGAAGCACCTTTCATCTGCAAATCCCCATCCAACCAGCTACCAACACCTATCAATCCTCTCCACTCGTCGAAGGCAAGTGTCTATTTTTGGGGCCAATACACCTGCTTCTTGTTGAAGATGTCCTGTTTAATATCGATTTGATGAAAGAGTTGCTTGCCACAAAGTTTGGCATTCACAATATCACTGTAGCCCAGAATGGCCAAGAGGCTCTTGATTTGGTTAAAATCAAGAGCTTTGATCTGATCTTTATGGATATCGTGATGCCAATTATGGATGGTTTTGAAGCCATCAGTGCTCTACGAGCAGCTGGCTGTCGTGTCCCGATTATTGCAATGAGCGCTAATGCCCTTAGGGAGGATATCGACAAGGCCTTGCGATGTGGCGCTAACGATTACATCACAAAGCCCTTTCAATATGACGAATTATGGCGAATCTTATCTACTTATGGACAACCATCATGACCCCTCTTATCATACGACTCAAAGCCCGCTTAGAACCCATTTTTGGTCCTGAATCGTCTGCTCAACTATTGCAGAGTTTCTTGACCTCTTTGCGCCAACAATTAGATGCCGCCAGCACTGCGATTGCCAACAACGACCCTGCCACCCTTGTCACAGCTGCCCACAGCCTTAAAGGCATAATGAGTAACGCCGGAGAGGAGCAGGCCACTCAAGCTGCCATCTGGCTTCATAAAGCCGCTATGTTAGGCGACACTGAAGAGATCAGCCAAGCATGGCACGCTTTTCTTAAGAGCATCGATTATAAAGGAGAGCTATGAGAACGGTACTCATTGCAGACGATGAACCCTTTAGTCGCCAGATGATGGCCAAAATCTGCGCCAAACTGCCCGATGTGAGCGTCTTAGAGGCCAAGGATGGGGCAGAGGCGTGTGAGCTCATTCTTTCACACCATCCCGATCTTGTTATCTGTGACATCGTGATGCCACACCTCTCAGGATTTGACGTGGCTCGCTTTTGTGATGCGCTGGTTCCAGAAACCTTTGTCGTTGCCCTCACAGCTTATGATACACCAAGCATGCGCCAACGCACCGCTGAAGCTGGTTTTGATCACTATCTCGTCAAACCGATTGAACCCCTAGAGTTCGCAAAACAGGTCGAAACACTCTTTCAGATGGCGGCAACAAAATTTCATAAACATCACGATCTTGGGGTGCGCAAAGCGCGAAATCTCTTTTCTCAAGAGATTCTTCCTATTCGCAGTGAAGCGGTCGCCTCCACACCTGATGAGATGATGATGATCGGGGGATGGATCATGGAGTACTGCCGAGATGATAGCATCACCAGAGAAGCGATCGATTTCATCTATACCTATTCACGCGCCCTCTTTGAAACCGATAAAAAACTCAACATTCTCTTTGAATTTGATATCGAGCATCTTTACATCACGATCGAGCTTAAAAAAAAGGCGTTTCGAGCCGTCAAAGATTTCTTTAAAAGTGAATCATTCCAAAAAATCGCCAAAACCAACAAAAGCCATCTCTCCCTTGTGCTTTTTAAGCATAAACGCAGCGACGAAGATCATCATCACACCCCTACACAGCCAGGATCGACTTCGTTTCACCCAAGACGGCAACGCCTAAGTGCAACCGAGTTCCTCGCCTCAATTCCCCACCCAATTACCGATGAATTAAACGATATTAAGGAGGCCGAACAAGCTTTTAAACGCCAGCTTCAACGAACAACCTCTGGAATTCCTCGTGACTTTTTTGCTCATCTCTCCTCCTTGTTTGGTTGTTATGCCACATTTATTGGCCAGTTTGGCGAGATGGCTGCATTAGGCAACATCTTCGCATATATCGCCCAGCTTTTTGGGCGTATTCATCCAACTGATCTTGACGTGATACGCGTTTCTAAGATATCAAAGCTTCTCGAAACACTCCATAACGACCTGGTCACATGGCGAGAGACGATTTTTATCACACAAGAAGCGCAAGACATCCACTACCTTGATGACTCTCTAATAAGCTCGATGATCATGCTCGAAAGGATCTTACTCAATAAAACCCAAGAATCAGCAGGCGATACGGAACTTTTTTAATGATGCGCCACAGACGGAGAATCATTTAGCCTTCAGACGCTATAATGTGCTTTATGAGTGAATTCAGGCTACTCTCCCCTAACACCAGCGTCACCTTCTCTTCCTGTGGCAGTTGCCGTTCTTGCTGCGGTGAAAAATTTTTTGCCGCCCCATTGATTCTTAACGATTTTTCGGCTGTTGCCTCTTACTTTCCTATTTTCTTTGCCCACATTAAAGAGTGGCGCGCCGTGATCCCTTTAGGCAGTCAAACCGGGATGTGCCCATATTTAGATCACAACGGCTGCACGATCTACGATAAGCGCCCACCTGCTTGTCGCCTCTATCCGCTATCTCCTTTTAACGATCAGTTGGCTATTGATCGTAGTTGTCCAGCCGTTGATGAACCGGGTATCTTCTTATATGATGGGCAGGTCTCGCCTCTGTTTTATCACGAACGCCTCCAGAACTTTAACGACAAGCTCATCGCAACGCGCGCTTGGCTTAGCGAGCGCGTGGATAGGTTTGTCCCTTTTACACAGTTGCGTAGTCTTGAGTTTTATTGCTTAGAGGGCGCCAAAGATGAGTTTGAAGAGCTTCATCTAAACTCGTTAGCACATGCAAGCATCTTTGGGCTATAATCATCAAATGAAAAGAGTCAAATTTCTCACCCACGCTCCCCTCTTAGCCCACTTCTCCAAGAGCGCGCGCGACTTTAGCGTCGAAGAGATCCCGCTTTATGAACCCTCAGGTAGCGGCGAGCACCTCTATCTTAAGATTCGAAAAAAGGGGCTCTCTACACCCGAGCTTTTAGAGATCCTCTCGCAATATCTTGGTGTAAAAATTCGCGATATTGGCTACGCCGGGCTCAAAGATAAAGAGGGGATGACGATCCAGTGGATTAGCCTACCTGGGAGCTATGAAGCAAAGCTTAATCAGCTCACCCATCCTCACATCAAAATCTTAGCAGTCAGTCGTCATGCCAACAAATTACGCATCGGTCATCTTAAAGGTAATCGCTTTTTTGTGCGCCTTAAAAAGGTTCTTCCAACCGATGCCCTCAAACTAACTCAGGCCCTGGAGCATCTTAAGAGAGATGGCCTCCCGAACTATTTTGGTTATCAGCGTTTTGGGCGCGATGGCGATAATGCGCAAGCGGGCAAGGAGATCCTTGAGGGGATCAGGCGTGAGCGCAATCTTAAAGTACGCGAACTTCTTGTCAATGCCTATCAAAGTGCCCTCTTTAATGCGTGGCTTAGCCGACGCGTTGAGCTATCGCGACTCATTGAGAGTTTTCAACCAGCCGAGCTCACAACACTTACAGGGCTATCACGCGAAGAGCTTAAAAACCTCAAACGACAAGAGCACTTTTTTAAGATCCTTGCTGGCGAGGTGATGCACCACTACCCTTATGGCAAAATGTTTCTTGCTGATGATCCTGCCACTGAAGCAGCCCGCTTTGCCCTCAAACAGATCGTTCCAACAGGGCTTCTCTTTGGCCGCGATGTCCTTAAGGCAACATCGACAGCGGCGCTATATGAAAGCCCCATTAACCTCGATGTCAATTTCAAAGGAGCACGCCGCTTTGCCTGGATCTGGCCTGATGAGATCGAGAGTCGCTATATCGAGGAGGAGGCTCACTTTGAGCTTCGCTTCGCTTTACCTAAAGGAAGCTATGCTACAATTTTTATTGAAGAGTTGCTTCAACGCGACTTGGGTTTTGGCTCTGAGGAAGATAGATAAGAGATCAAGGATTACCTCTTAACAAGGCTAATAACAATGAACCTCGCTACTCTATTTTCATGGAATCAGACAGGTCAAAAGAGAAATCTAAGGCAATTTGTTACCAAAGAGCTTTTACAAGCCGTTATCATTCCTTTTGCTGTTGTTGAACTACTGCTTCTTATCATCTACTTTACCATCAATAGCTATATCACCCACAAAACCAAAGAGACACTTATTATGAATGTCCAAAACGACCTTAGAGAACTCTCTAAACATGTCGCTGCCTCATTTGATATTAGACTTTCCAAGATCGAACAGCTTGCGGAAATTTTTCGACGCGAGCATGAGCGCCTTTTTCGCCATCCTGACCACTTTCTCCTTATAAGCGAACCGAAATTCATTCATGCCGCTAATGGCGCTTTGATTCAACAAAATCGAGGCGAAACCTCGCTTTATTATTCAACCATCACACCCCATACACCCGAACAAATCGCCAAAGCACGCCTCACAGCCGCCCTTGACCCCCTTTATCGCACCATCAAAGAGGCCGATCCTTTGGTAGCAGCAGTTTATCTGAATACCTACGACTCGATGAATCGTTATTATCCTTTTATGGAAAACGCCGCACAACAATATGGTCCAGATCTTAATGCGACACTATTTAACTTCTATTATGAGGCTGATGCAACTCACAATCCCAAGCGTCAGGTTGTCTGGACCGATGTCTATCTTGATCCAGCAGGGTTAGGATGGATGGCCTCGTGTATCGCACCTGTCTATCGCGGTGATTTCCTCGAAGGGGTGGTAGGTCTTGATATCACGATACAAACCTTTATCGATCAAATCCATGCTCTTTCGTTGCCATGGGACGCAAATGTCTTTCTTTTGGACCGAACCGGCACGATCCTTGCAATGCAGCCAAAAGTCGAAAAGATTCTTGGCATCAAAGAACATAAGATCGATAACTACACTAATGTTACCACAGTGACAAAAAAACCGGCTGAACTAAACCTAAAATCGACCCCCAATTTGGCAACAAGAGAGGCGATGAAAGAGATTTTTAGAGGAAAAGAGCTCTTTGAAACCTCTCTTGGTGGTCGCAACTATGTCGCTTTCACTCGCACGATTCCCCGGACTAGATGGCAGCTTGTCGCCCTTGTCGACAAAGAGACCCTCTATGCTCCTGTCAATAACCTTGCATCGCTTGCTCGCACGATTGGTTATATAGCCATTGGTTTTATGATTCTTTTTTATATTCTCTTCCTTGGCTACCTTATACAGCGCTCTCGTACAATCGCCGCCCATATCGCCACCCCCATCGAGGAGCTTGCCCATGCAACGACAATCATGCATGAGCGCCAAGAGATTGTCAATATTCCCAAAGGAGGCATTGCCGAAATCGACCAACTCATTGACGACTTTACGGCAATGACCGTTCATCTTAGCCATCTTTATCGCTCGATGCAACAAGAGATTGAGGATC
>JAINCO010000159.1:0-1122 GCA_036574095.1 Campylobacterales bacterium
TGTCAATATTCCCAAAGGAGGCATTGCCGAAATCGACCAACTCATTGACGACTTTACGGCAATGACCGTTCATCTTAGCCATCTTTATCGCTCGATGCAACAAGAGATTGAGGATCAGATTACACAACTGCGCCAGAAAGATCTCAAGCTTCTAGCCCAATCGCGTCAGTTAGCGATGGGAGAGATTTTAAATAACATTGCCCACCATTGGCGTCAGCCAATCAACATCATTAGCCTGCAAGTAGCCAACCTTCGCGATGCCTTCGATTTTGGGGAACTTACGCAAGAGGTGATGGTTCAAGAGACTGACAAAATCATTGACCAAATCATGGCTCTCTCCAAGACCATCGACGATTTTAGAAACTTTTTTGCAACCCAAGAAGCCGTCTCTGTGTTCCAGCCCGCTCAGGCTGTTCTTCAGGCAGCCGAGCTGATGAAGCCAATATTTGAAGCTGACGGGATTATCTTTACACTCGATAACCACGCCAAAGCCTCATGTGTTGGATTAGAAAATGGCCTAATTCAGATCATTAAAGAACTTCTCACCAACGCGCGCGATGCCGTGTTGGCATCCAATCGGGACGAAAAACGAATAAGAGTGCAAACTTTCGATGATGAAGATACAATCCGTATTGAAGTTGAGGATAATGGTAGCGGAGTCGATCCAGCTATCGCCTCATCGATTTTTGAGCCCTATGTTTCGACCAAAGGACCCGCCCATGGTACAGGAATTGGACTTTATATGGCTAAAACTCTTATAGAGAGGAGCTTTGGAGGAACGATACACTATGAGCCTATGTCACAAGGAAGTCGCTTTGTCATTACACTCCCTAAGAGTTCAACCGAGGCATGAACGAGCAAGAGGTCTATAGCAACTGACGACAAGATGAGGTGACCCATTTTTATGCTATAATTCCTCATTACAATCAAGAAAACTTTCATGAAACAGACTCGTGTCGATGATATGCTTATCGAGATGATCACCCCCAAAGTCCAAGAGATTGAAGAGAAATTTTCACGGGGTGAAGGATTAACACAAGAAGATATCAATACCCTTTTATTGAAGTCTCAATATAACCACATCATTCATCTCGATGATAAACTCAATGAAGTAACGGCGAG
>JAINCO010000160.1:0-3859 GCA_036574095.1 Campylobacterales bacterium
GCGCGCCATACGCGCTTGATTATTACTCCTGCTACACAAAAGATCGCGCTTCAGGCGCAAAAAGAGGGATTGATGGAGATCTTTGTCGAGGCGGGCGCGGTTGTCTCTAATCCTACCTGTGGTGCTTGCCTTGGGGGTTATATGGGTATTTTGGGTGATGGTGAGCGTGCTGTGGCCACGACTAACCGTAACTTTGTTGGTCGCATGGGCGCGCGAACTAGCGAGGTTTATCTGGCCAATTCAGCGATTGCCGCAGCAAGTGCGATCAAGGGCTACCTTTGTGGCCCTGATCAGCTTTAAGAGCTAATTAAGTGGAGTATCGATATACTTCACTCCCTCTTTTCAAAACTTCTTATCTTTGCGGTCGTGGTGGAATTGGTAGACACGCTAGATTCAGGTTCTAGTGGTTAACAGCCGTGGAGGTTCGAGTCCTCTCGACCGCACCATTGATAGACCTCTCACAACTTTTGATAAGATCGGGCTTATGAGCATATCCACCATCGTTAAGGTCTCTTTGGGTGGCACGTTGGGTGGAACTTTCATTTAACCATTTTCTTGATTGATGACCTATGAAAGGGAAATAAAAATAATGACCCTGACCCTTTTTTTGTTTGGGGCGGGGTAAGAGAGGCGGTCAAATGGTTTTTTGCCGTAGTGTTGCCAGCTCCTCTTCCAATGCAAGGGCGCGCTGATAAAGGGTACTAATGCCTTGCCTGATGAGTGCTAACTCCTTTTCCATTTCATCGAGTCGTGACTGGATAGCTGTTGTAGATTGTTTGGGTTGTGTGTTGCTCTCAACAAGAACAACCTGACTCGCCAGAGTTTTTTTCTGTCCAATCTCTGTCAAGGCATTAAGAAGCTCGTCAGTTTGGATTGGTTTTTTTAGTACGAAATTTGCCCAAGCTCCGCTTTTTCGTTCGCCCAAAAAATCTGAAAAATCGTATGCTGATGTCAAAATGATTATTTGTTCAGGAACAATAGTACGGATTACTGTTATAAGCTCAATTCCATCCATGACCGGCATATTAACATCAGTGATGACCACATCAAATTTTCTTTGCTTAAATAGTTCGAGAGCCTCTTTGCCATTTCGAGCAACTTCTAATTCTCCCGCATAACGACGCAAGAGATCGGTTGTTGCATCGCGAACGCTTTTATCATCTTCGACGTACAAAACACTCAAAGATTTAGTTAATGAACGAATACTGCTTCGATCGATCATGCCATATTCCGGCTGCTTACCTGGACTTTAAGACTTTAGGCTGCTTAGTGTAGCCATGTAGATCAAATTTAATTAATGATTATACCGCTTGTAAGCTTCAAAGAGTGTTAGGAGGGTTGCTGCAAACATGGGTTGCCTAGGTTTTGCAGCTATGTTGGTAAGCCCTCAAAAGAGGGCTTGTTAGTTGGCGTCTGGCTTGGGTGTGGAGAGTGTTGAGGCAGGAAGGATAGGGTAGATGATGGCTGGTTTCTTTCCTGTTAGGCTACCTAAGAACGTTGAAATTTTGGCAGCTTCCGCATCACTAATCTCGATGCCAAGCTGTGTGCTACCCATTGTTTTGATAGCTTCTGCGAGTGTCCAGATGGCTCCATTATGAAAATAAGGGGCGGTTTCGGTGATATTGCGTAGTGTGGGAACTTTAACGCGACCATCTTTATCCCCTTTGAAGTCACCAACATGGGCATATGGATAGGGTTTGACAGCCGGGAAGGGTTGCATCGTGCCACCCAGTGCCTGGCCAGTATGACAAGAGGTACATCCTTTGTCGATAAAGAGCGCCAGTCCCTCTTTCTCCTCCTTCGTTAAAGCATTAGTTTTTCCTCTTAAGAAAGCATCAAAGCGCGATGGTGTGATGAGTGTTCGTTCAAAAGCGCCGATTGCTTTCGCGATATTATCAAAGGTAATAGGCTCTTTTTCTTGTGGGAAGGCTTTTTTGAAAAGTTCAACATAGGTTGGTATCGATTTTAGGCGCTCTTCGGCAATCTTTGGATCGATGGCCATTTCGGGTGGTGCGACCATGGGGCCTTTAGCTTGATCCTCAAGATGGGGGCTTCGACCATCCCAGAACTGGGCGTTGGCTAAGACAGCATTATAGACGGTAGGTGAGTTGAGGTGGTGAGGATTAGCCGTCCATTTGTGACCAATCGCCACAGGAACACCATCGGCACCGCCAAGGCCGAGGTTATGGCATGTATTACAACTAATCAGGCCACTTTTAGAGAGGCGTGGCTCGAAATAGAGCATCTGGCCAAGCTTGATTTTGGCAGGCGTCAATGGGTTTTCTTTGGTATCAAGCTCTTTGATCGTCTTGTAGCTGATCGGTTTCAGTCCGGCTGAACGAGCTTTTTCGATCAGGGCTTGTGAGGCAAACGCGCTGATACTAACAATAGCGGCTGCACATGAGAGAGTAATCAATTTCTTCATGCTGTCTCCTTGAGTGGTGTTGTTTGTTGACAATGAGGGCAAAGGCCCATCACAATGATATAAGGATCCAACTTTCCAAAGTGGTTCAGTTGGGACGAAAAAGAGACGGTTAGGCTATCTTGAGGTAGATCAACCAGCGCTCCACAGCTTTGACACAGAAAGTGATGGTGGGATTGTTGGATAAAAGCAAGCTCATAATGAACCTTGGCTTTAGGCAGAGCGATGACGCGCAGTAAGTTTGCCTCGGTAAGCTCGCGCAAGTTATTATAGAGTGTGGCTTGAGAGACGAGCTGTTGCGTCTCTTTAAGACGCGCTGCAAGCTCCTCGAGCGTGATGTGACCAGCCTCATAGATAGCCTCAATCATCGCGACACGCTGTGGTGTCACCTTGAGACCCGCTTGGCGGATCTGTTGAAGGATTTGCTCTTGTTCTAATGGTTTCATGGAACGAAGTGTAGCAAAGAAAAGATAAAAAAAGTATTAATTTATAAAAATTCTAAAATAGTGAGATGCCCAAAAATCTTTTTCTAAGTACTAATAGAGTTCGATCTTGAAAAAGTCAGGATAGGATGAAAGTTGATAGTTGTAGGCAGCATCAAGTGCGACAATCATCCGATCAAATTTCTCTGTTTTAAGTGTAGAAAGATGTATAAAGGGGGGTTTGGATAGGTGTATGTCAAGGGGCTTAAGACCATTTTTTTCAACATCAACAACAATTCTAAAAGGATTGGTGAGTGTGAAGTCGCGCAAGATGCGTGCATTGGTTGCGATGGTGAGTGTTTTGTTTTGGATGGTAAACCCGGCGGTTTTTGAGGGTTTGATCGTTGTATCAGCTTTTGGTGGCTCATGAAGAAGCACAAGAGGGCTATGCCAGTCGGCCTCTTTATTGATAGGGAGGGTAATCTTGTCGATAGAGCCATCATGATTGATGATCTCAATGGTAATCGATTTGACGATGCGCGCACTCGAAGGAAGGCGAATCGTCTCTTTAGTCAGATAGGTCGAAGGGGTGGGTGTTACCCCCTTGAGCTCATTTCCTGCAGAGACGAAAGGGTTCTCTCGCGCAGTAAGGAGCACGGCGACAAGCAAAAATCCAATCGGCTTCATGGCATCTCTCCTTGAAGCTGTTTTTGCTCGAAGTACTCTTTTTGTAGGAGTGCATTCTCCTCTTTCAGGGTGTCGATCTCCTCTTTGAGGCGAAGTTCTTCCTGTTCTAAGCGTCTTAGCACATCATAGGAGTTATCGCCATACAGAAGGTTTCCGACATAAATGCCTGCCCCTATAGCAGCTACAACCATCAGAAGCGCAAACTGGTAGCGCTGCCATGCTTTGGGAAGCTTAGGCTTGGGTGAACCAAGAAGCTCCTCGTGCACCTTATCCATTAGTTAAAAAGAGAGGCTCCCAGATAGTCGCCTGTTTCGATCTCGTTTTCAAT
>JAINCO010000161.1:0-14543 GCA_036574095.1 Campylobacterales bacterium
TCCCTCCCGAAGGAGGGAAGAGGCGGGTGGGATTCTTAGTACATATCGCCCATGCCGCCAGCAGGCATTGCAGGAGTAGCAGGCTTCTCTTCTTTGATCTCGCTGATTGTTGCCTCTGTTGTTAGCAAGAGGCTTGCAACCGAGACGGCATTCTGAAGAGCGATGCGGGCAACCTTCGTTGGATCAACGATACCAGCCTCGAACATATCGACATACTCTCCAGTAGCAGCGTTGTAACCAAGGTTTTTATCTCCGGCCATGACTGTGTTGATAACAACACCAGCATCATCACCAGCATTTTCGACAATCTGGCGAATAGGAGCGCGAAGAGCGCGTAGGATAATCTGGGCACCAATCGCCTGATCACCTTCGAAGTTGCTGAAGTTCACACGGCTGGCAGCTTTAAGCAGGGCGGCACCACCACCGATGACGATACCCTCTTCAACAGCTGCTTTTGTAGCTGAAAGAGCATCATCAACGCGATCTTTTTTCTCTTTCATCTCAACTTCTGTTGCAGCGCCTACCTTGATGACAGCTACGCCGCCAGCAAGTTTGGCGAGGCGCTCCTGAAGCTTCTCTTTGTCATATTCGCTTGTTGTAACTTCAATCTGAGCCTTGATCTGCGCAATTCGAGCGTCGATAGCAGATTTGTTACCAGCACCGTTGATAATCGTAGTGTTGTCTTTATCGATAACAACTTTACCAGCGCGGCCAAGGTCTTCGATTGTGGCACTCTCAAGGGTGCGGCCAAGCTCTTCGCTAATCACCTGTCCATTTGTCAAGATAGCGATATCCTCAAGCATCGCTTTGCGTCGATCGCCAAAGCCAGGAGCTTTAACAGCAGCGATGTTGAGTGCGCCACGCAGGCGGTTGACAACAAGTGTGGCCAGCGCCTCACCCTCTACATCTTCAGCGATGATCAGTAGGGGTTTGCTCATCTTGACAACCTGCTCAAGGATTGGCAGGAGCGATTTGAGGTTGCTGATCTTTTTGTCAAAGAGCAGGATGAAGGGATTTTCCATCACAACCTGCATCTTCTCACTATCGGTAACGAAGTAGGGCGAGAGGTAACCACGATCAAACTGCATACCTTCAACTGTCACAAGCTCATCAGCCATACCTTTAGCTTCTTCGACAGTGATGACGCCATCTTTGCCAACTTTCTCCATCGCATCAGCAATGAGTGCGCCGACAACTTCATCACTATTGGCAGAAATGGTAGCAACCTGAGCGATCTCTTTTTTGCCCTCAACTTTGCGGCTCTCTTTTTTGAGCTCTTCGATGATCATCGCAACAGCTTTATCCATACCGCGTTTTACTTCGATGGGGTTAGCACCAGCGGTGATGTTTTTGAGCCCCTCTCTAAAGATCGCGGCAGCAAGAACTGTAGCTGTTGTTGTACCATCACCCGCAGCATCAGCAGTTTTTGAGGCTACCTCTTTAACAAGCTGAGCACCCATATTCTCGATGGGATCT
The DNA here is from genome assembly GCA_036574095.1 of Campylobacterales bacterium. Taxonomy (GTDB): domain Bacteria; phylum Campylobacterota; class Campylobacteria; order Campylobacterales; family UBA6016; genus JAINCO01. The sequence goes on from JAINCO010000161.1 coordinate 1,477, forward strand.
GGAAGCTCGATCTCTTTAGCAACCGATACACCATCTTTGGTGATGTGGGGGGCGCCAAATGATTTCTGGATCAATACTTCGCGTCCGCGTGGTCCCATCGTGACCTTAACAGCGTCGGCAAGTTTTGTTACACCAGCAAAAAGTTTGTTGCGTGCTGTTTCGCTATAATAAATCTCTTTTGCTGCCATCTCTCTCTCTCCTTTAAACTTTCTTATTCAATAATTCCGAGAATGTCTGAGTCGTTCATGACGAGCAGGTCTTTCCCGTCAATCGTGATCTCTGTACCAGCATATTTGCCAAATACGACGGTATCACCTACCTTGATTTTTCCTTTTTCAGCAGTTTTGTCGCCAATGGCGATAACTTTACCCGTTGCGGGCTTTTCTTTGGCGTTATCAGGAATATAGATACCTGAAGCCGTTTTGGTCATCTCTTCGCTTCGCTCAACCAGTACGCGGCGTCCAAGAGGTTTAAATGCCATGTTGACTCCTTTTATGATAATGTCTTTTAGTATAAAGATTTGGATTACATACTCATCTTGATTAGCACTCTGGCTAATCAAGTGCCAAAATTTTAGCGCAAAGGACTCAAATTGTCAAGAGGTTTTGACAAAAAAATCTCTATTTTTGTAAAAACTTTAGTCCAACCTACTAAAGCTTCCCTTTTCTTTTATGAGAGAAGGCTAATCTCTTGACAAAAAGAGGTTCGCATGGTATAATTCGACCTCCTTTTTATGGCAGGGTAGCTCAGCTGGTTAGAGCGCTGGTCTCATAAGCCGGAGGTCGGGGGTTCGAGCCCCCCCCCTGCTACCATGTGTAACTCTCAAGACCCTTAAGTAGCTTCTTCACCTATTCCCAACACCTATGTCCAAGTTAGATCGCTACTCAACTTCAACTAAAGTTGCCATTTTCTAAACATCGCTTCCAAAAAATAGATGTGCATCAGTCATCAGTAACTTTTAATCCTCTTTGATGTAAGGTATCATCATTAAGCCAAAAATCATTAGAAGAGCGCAGGAGAGTCCACAAAGATGTTGATAAACGAATTCGTTCAGTGCAAGAATGTAAATGTCTCACCAGAGGCATCACTTGGAGAGATAGCACAAGTGATGCGTCGCAATGGCGAAGGGATTGTTGTGATTTCTCATGAAGGTATTGTTGAAGCTGTGGTGAGTGAACGAGATGTCGTTGAGTGGATCGGGGAAGGGTTTTCCCCATCAACACCTGTAGGCCAGCTGGCTTGCTCGAAGCAGATTGTCACCGTTCGTTTGGGTAGGGATGCCACGCACGCCCTCAACATTATGTTATTGCATGGTATTCGCCATCTTTGTGTTGTTGATGCTCAAGGACTTTTTGTTGGTGTCATCTCTCAGCGCTCATTGCTCTTTGCCATGGCAAGATCTCTTTTTAGTAATGATCTGCCCGTCAAAAACCTCGTTTCGCTCAAGCCCACTCTCGTAACTGCATCCCCATCGCTATCGTTAGATCAAGCATGTCGGCTGATGCGCCGCCATAACATTGGTTCATTGGTTGTTGTAAAGGAAGATAACACGATTATTGGGATCATTACCGAGTCTGATATTATCAAATCGCTGGAGCTTCCCTATCCAGATGCTTTAACGATAGGCGATTTGATGACGCCGCGCGTCATCACCATTGACGAAGAGGCACTACTAAGGGAGGCTTATGATGTGATGGTAGCCAATAATGTCCGTCGCCTTGTCGTTGTAGGGAGATCGAATGAGAGAAGAATCATTGATGATCGCGACATTGTCCACTTGCTTCAGGGAAGTTATTCGCGCCGTCTGGAGTTTCAGCTGCGTCACAACAAAGCGCTCTTGCACTATTTCCCTGATCCTATCATTGATCTTGTTGAGCTTGGAGGTCAGATGGTTGTCGAATGGGCCAATGAAAAAGCTCATCGACTTTTTGGTCCCATGCTTATTGATCGAGCGATCGAGGAGTTTATCGATTCTCCTGCACTCTCTAAGATACTTGCCCTTTGTGCAGAAACTAACAACGACACTGTTACGACCGTCAAGATTCAAGAACAGTGGTTTGAAGTGCGTTTGCTACGTAGTGGAGAAGGGGGGTTTTCGCTTCTCTTTCATGATGTGACGCAGCAGCGTCGTTTAGTCGAGACGGAACTCCAAAAGGGTCGTTTTTTCCATGATATGATTCGTTTTCATTCCTCTGTTATGCTGCTTGTTGATCCAGAAAACGATATGATCGTGGATGCGAATGAGGCAGCCTCTGCTTTTTATGGTCACAAAACAGAAGAGTTGATCGGTATGAAGATGAGTCATATCAATACTGCGTCAAGTCAAGATTTGGCACAGGCGAGACTTAAGGCAATAGCGGGGGATGAGCATCTTTTTTTGTTTAAACACCGCTTAGCTGACGGACGTATTCGTGATGTTGAGATTCATGCCTCACCGGTCGAGATCGATGGTAGAACACTCCTCTTTTCAATTATCCATGATGTGACAGTTCGCCGCTCCTTAGAAGAGAATTTGAAGTTAGCCCGCTTTTCGGCTGATGCTGCTGATGAGAGTATCTACTGGTTTGATGAAGAGAGGCGTATTATCTATGCCAATAAACATGGCTGTAGCGAGCTTGGCTATACATTAGATTCTCTTTTGGGATCACCCGTCGAGATCTTAAATACGACGATGAGCGAAGAGGAGCTGGTTCAGCTTTTTGCTCGTATGAAAGAGGAGAGTTCGCTATCGTTTGAAACATTCCATACCAGGGCAGATGGCGAGATTTTCCCTGTTGAGGTGCGCGCTAACTACCTCTCATACCACGATCGGGGTGTCTATTGTGCCTTTGTGCGTGACATTACAGAGCGCAAGCGCTATGAGGAGGAGTTACGCCTCATCAACAGTCAGTTGGAAGAGCGGGTACAAGAGGAGCTGAAAAAGCGAGAAAAGGTACAACTACTTTTTGAGACAATATTCAACGGAGCACCGTTAGGGATTGTTGTTGTGAACTATGCGTGGCAAATTGTCAAGGCCAATCCGGCATTTTGTGCGATGTTTAGCGCAACGGCTGAGGAGCTTGTGGGTCAAAGCATTGAGGATCTAACCCATCCTGATGATAGAGAACACGATAGAAAACTTTTTGATCAGCTAAGAAATGGTCAAACCCCTTGGTATCAGATCCAAAAACGTTATATCACTCGTGAACAAAAAATCATTCATGCCAACATAACTGTTTCAACCCTTGGTTTAGAAAGAGAAGAAGGGGATGGAATGGTGCTTGGTATTGTTGAGGATATTACCGAGAAGCTGGCATTGGCCAAGAAGCAACGCGATCAAGAGCAGATGCTCATCCAGCAATCAAAAATGGCAGCGATGGGAGAGATGATTGGCGTGATTGCTCATCAGTGGCGCCAGCCGCTTAATACACTAGGCATCTATATTCAGGATCTTCAGGATGCCTACGAGTTTAACGAGCTTGACAAAAAATACCTTGATGAGATGGTCCGTAGATCAATGGAGCAGATCCTCTTTATGTCACGGACGATTGATGATTTCAGGAATTTCTTTAGGGTTGATAAATCGGCTGAATCGTTTAAGGCTATCGGCGCAGTTCGCTCTGTTGCTTCGCTGCTTGGAGCACAGATCAAAAATCATATGATTGAACTCTCAATCGAACAGGATGGGCTAAATGACGACGAGCTATCAGTAATTGGCTATCCGAATGAATTCAAACAGGTGATACTTAACCTCATCAATAATGCCAAAGATGCGATTATTGAACGAAGAGAGCGTGAGCCTTCATTGGATGGAAGAATTGTTGTCTCCTTGCAGCGAGATGAGGATCGTGTAATCGTGTTGGTCTGTGATAATGGTGGTGGCATTCCGCCTGCTATTATGGATAGGATTTTTGAGCCATATTTTACGACAAAAGGAGAGGGTAAAGGGACAGGAATTGGCCTATATATGAGCAAAATGATCATTGAGGATAATATGGGAGGAAAAATTTCTGCTTATAACACCGACGAGGGGGCGTGTTTTAAAATCGTGCTTAAGAGTGCTTAGCAACGGGCAAGCGAGGGTTTGGTACAATACAGTCTAACTATTGAACGAAGGATTATCATGGGTAAAATGTGGTCGGGACGCTTCGCAGAGAGCTCGAGTGAGCTTTTAGAGGCCTTCAATGCCTCGATTGAATTTGATCGCACCCTTTATCTGGAGGATATCGAAGGTTCACAAGCGCATGCGAGGATGCTGGCCGCACAGGGGATATTGACGAGCGAAGAGGCAGAGGCGATTGTTGCGGGCTTAGAGCAGGTGCGTCGCGAGATCGAGGCAGGTGAGTTTTTATTTGTCATCGCCGATGAAGATATCCATATGGCTGTTGAAAAGAGGCTAACAGAGATTATCGGCGAAGCCGGTAAAAAGCTTCACACAGCCCGAAGTCGCAATGATCAGGTTGCCTTTGACTTTAAACTCTGGACGCAGCGGCGTAGTCTTGAATTGGCAGCGCTTTGTCGTCGCCTCATTGCTACACTTGTTGATCTGGCAGCCGATCATAGCAAGACACTGATGCCAGGCATGACGCACCTACAGCATGCTCAACCAATTAATTTTGGCTACCATCTTCTTGCTTATGCGTCAATGCTTGTTCGCGATCACGATCGTTTTATTGATAGCTATCGACGCAATAATCTCTCTCCTTTAGGCTGCGCAGCTTTAGCGGGCACACCCCATCCTATCGATCGCCAAGTAACAGCAAAGGCGTTAGGCTTTGATGCGCCAACACTCAATTGCCTCGATACAGTCAGTGATCGTGACTTTGCTTTGGAGATGCTTTTTAATTGCGCAACAGCGATGATGCATCTTTCGCGTCTATCAGAAGAGCTGATTCTTTGGAGTAGCTATGAGTTTGGCTGGATAAGCCTCTCAGATCGCTTTTCAACCGGAAGCTCGATCATGCCACAGAAAAAGAACCCCGATGTTCCTGAGCTGATTCGTGGCAAGACCGGGCGCGTCTATGGGGATTTGATGGGGCTGCTCACTGTTATGAAGGGGTTGCCCTTAGCCTACAATAAAGATATGCAAGAAGATAAAGAGGGGGTTTTTGATGCAGTCAAAACACTCCGAAACTCGTTGGTGATCATGGAGGAGCTACTTAGGACAATGACCGTCCATCCTGATAAGATGGCCGCTGCGTGCCTGGTTGGCCATCTTACAGCAACCGATTTGGCTGACTACCTCGTCAAGAAGGGGGTTCCCTTCCGTGAAACACACCATATCGCCGGGCGTGCTGTAGCATTGGCCGAGAAGAAGGGGTGTGATCTTTCGCAACTTGAACTTAGTGAACTTCAACGCATCGATGGGCGTATTGAGGCTGATGTTTTTGAGGTGCTCAAGGTGGAGCACTCGATGAATGCGAGAAGAAGTTATGGGGCGACAGCAACGGCACGAACTGAAGAACAGATCGAGAAGCTAAAAGTATGGTTAAAGGAGCGAGAATGACTATGGAATTAATTCATCAGGGTGGTAAGCAGTTTATTGCTAATGGCGCCAATGGATCGATCACGATTGATGCGGCGATCTTTAGTCCAGTGGAGCATTTTGCAGCGGGGTTACTTGCCTGTAGCGGTGTTGATGTGGCGATGATGGCCGAAAAGCAAGGCCACTCACTCTCCTCATTTAAAATGGTCGCTGATATCGAGCGCAATGATGATAACCCAAGGTTTTTTCGCTCAGCCCATCTGATCTATGAGTTGACGACCGATGCTGATGAGACGACAGCCAAGCGATGGGTTCTTGCGAGTATTGAAACTTATTGTTCGACGATTAATACCATTCGTGACTGTGTTGAGCTCACATTTAGTGTGATCTGTAATGGTCATCAGATCGTCCATCATGAGCCAATTCGACCCCTCCGTCACACTGGAGCAGATTTGAATGGCTTTGATGGTGCCTCATGCTGCCCGGGTTAAGTCCTGGAGGCATTCTTAGATGGAGCGATGTGGATCGTCAACAAAGCTTCCCCATTTAAGTTTGGCGCCACCTAAGATATGCCAATGAAGATGACCAACCTCCTGTCCTCCATCGCGCCCAACATTAAAAATTAATCGATACCCGCTATGATCAAGCCCCATTTTGCGCGTGACCAGATGGACGGCATTGCGCATATGTGCTAGCGTTTGATCATCAACCTCATTAAATGATGGGATATGTTTTTTGGGAATGACGAGTAAATGAACGGGGGCTTGAGGGTGGATGTCATGAAACACAAGGGTGTGCTCATCTTCATACTCTTTGTTGCTTGGGATCTCTCCTTGTGCGATTTTGCAAAAAATACAGTCACTCATTGTTTTTGCTCCTTTATGAATCAATGATGAGAGCTTAACCCATATTGTGTTAAGAGTCAATTAGGCGCTATCAATGTCATCGCTATATGGCTACGGGTCATTTTAACCACGAATTCGATAAAATCGGTTTATGAGAACAACTGAGCTTGAGACCTTTTATCTTAAACGGTGGGAGATGCTTCCTGATTTTATTAAAAAAGAAGGCGTTGATCCAACCGTGGTTTATGATCGTGACTATCTTGCGCAGCCTGGCGCCTCGCCGGTAATGCTTGTTGGTGAGGCACCTGGAGGTGAGGAGGTAGCGCAAGGTCGCCCGTTCGTAGGACAAGCAGGCAAAAACCTCAAGCGTCTATTGGAGAAGGCTGGACTGGATCGTTCAAAAATTCTCATTACTAACCTTTTTCCCTTTCGCACCTTTGCCCAAGGGGCAAAAGGAGTCATTAATCGCACACCCAAGACCCTTGAGCTCGAGGCAGGTGCTGCGCTCTTGGAAGTTGAAATAGGAATCGTTCGCCCTTCGGCCATCATCCTCTTAGGTCTATCGGCTCATCGAGGCGTGATGCGTTCATCTTGGCGCGACAAGGTTCAGTCATTGACCTTAGGTAGTTTAGTTAAAGAGCAGGGTGGTTGCGAACCTCGCTTTTGGGGACTTTCGTATCATCCAAGTCCCCTCAATTTCAATCAACCGTCCAAAAGGGCGGCTCTCGAGGATTTTTTTGAACGCCTGGCAACAATGGTTTAGAGCCAACCCCCGCGCAACTGGCTGGCTTCTCTCTCTTTTGGTGCATGCGATCATCGTAGCCTTTGTCGTGATCACTGCGCCTAAAAAGATCGCACAACCCTCACTTAGTCGCGAGGGTGTCGCTCTTGATCTTTCCAATCTTTCGTTTGAGTTGCCCTCTATCGAACCGATGCAACCAAAAACCCCAGTCGTGAAAAGTCCACTCCAGCCACATCCAAGCCCACAACCAATACCTTCGCTGCCCACCACACCCCACCAAGAAAAACCAAATCAAGAGCCCTCATTACCACCACCAGCGCCACAGACTCAACAAACGCCGAGCCCTGCAGAGGCGCTTTTGCCACAGCCAAAACCTGAACCACCTCTCTCTCCTCCTCCCAAGAAGCGCTCTTCGGCACTGCTATCGGCACTCAATGAGCAGATGAAAGAGCGCGCTCAGCTTGAGGCGCCGATTGAAAAGCTCTATGGCGAGGAGTTTAGTCACTATACAAAAGAGCAGCAAGAGTTTATTAAAGATCATCTTCAAACAATTGGATCGATCACTCAGCGCTATCTTCGCTACCCCTATGGTGCAGGTGAGCTTGGGATGGAGGGGGTTAATGTTGTAGAGTTTGATTTGTTACCAAATGGTGATATTGAACGGCTGCGTCTTTTAGATAGTAGTGGATATACCCTGTTGGATAAAAACTCCTTAGAGACGATCCGCAAGGCCTACAAAGACTACCCAAGACCTCATCAGAAAACAACTATCAGGATCTATGTTAATTATCGAATTATAAGGTAGTCCCTGTTACAATGATAATCTTTGTTAAATTTTAGGAGAGTTAACGTGAGTACCGAAACATCAATCAAAAAAATTGATCCAGATTCACCCGAATTTCAAGAAGAGTTAGCTAAAACAGTTAAATTTACCGATAAGGTGATTGCGCAATTTGGGTTTGTTTATAACCCTGATAGAGAAGTAAACCAGTCTATCCAGTTTGGCTTAACGCGCAATAAACTGATCTATGGAAAGCGCTACTGCCCCTGTTTTTTTGTGACGCAAACAGAAGAGGATCGCATTTGTCCATGCAAACCAGCCTTAAACCACGAAATTCCCAATGAAGGGCATTGTCATTGTGGTATCTTTTGCACGCCTGAATGGGCGGCAGCGCAAAAGGCTGAGGAGGAGATGGAGGAGGCGGTCCATCAGCATAGCCGTGGATTGACGAAAGCTGAGTGCGAGCGCGTGTTGGCAAAATCACAGATCGATGCCGATGAGCTTGAGGCGTTGATGGAGGCGCGTGATCTTGGTATGGTTGATTTTTATCTTGTCGATACGCGTGAATGGATGGAGTGGAAGGGGGCTCGTATCAAAGGGACCGACTACCTCGTGCCAACAACAAGTTTTTATGAAGCGATCAATCAGATCGAGGATAAAACAAAACCTGTTGTCGTGTATTGCCACTCTGGTTCGCGCAGCGCCTATTGCCAACGGATCATGAAAGACCTCGGATTCAAAAGTGTCTCCAACCTTATTTACGGTATCATCAGCTGGCGTGGTGAGATTGAGCGAGGCTAAGATTGGGGCTTGCTGAAGAGTTGCGCCCTGCAACACTCAGCGATTTTGTGGGGCAGGAACATCTGGTTGGCGTTGGGGCGCCACTAAGGCGACTCATTGAGGAAGGAAAAGTTCCTCATCTCTTTTTTTATGGTCCACCTGGTACGGGTAAGACGACATTAGCGCGTTTGATCGCCTCGTTGACGGGACGACCTTTTTTTGAGCTTAACGCTACAGAGTTTAAAACAGACGATTTTCGAAAAATTATCACATCCCATCGCGGTAGCTTGTTGAGTCCCGTTCTTTTTATCGATGAGGTTCACCGACTCATTAAGACCCAGCAAGATTTACTTTTGCCGGTGATGGAAAAAGGTGAGGCGTTGGTCATTGGCTCATCGACCGAAAATCCCTTTTTCTCTCTTACAAGCGCGATTCGTTCGCGTTCATTTTTGTTTGAGTTTAAGCCTTTATCTGATCGAGACCTTGAGAAGCTCATCGCCAGAGCTATTGTCGGGCGTGATGTGGTATTGGAGGAGGGAGCGAAAGCATGGCTGATTGGCTCAAGTGGCGGCGATGCCAGAGCGATGCTTAATTTATTAGATGTTGCACTAAATTCATCTAATACAATAACACTCCAGCTTCTTAAAAGTTTTCGCCCCTTTTCGTTGAATGATGGAACAAGTTCAAACGATACCCATTATGATCTAGCCTCAGCATTGATTAAAAGTATCAGAGGTTCTGATCCTGATGCGGCGCTTTATTATCTTGCAAGGCTGATTAAAGGGGGTGAAAACCCTGAATTTATTGCCAGGCGACTTGTTATTTTAGCAAGTGAAGATATTGGCAACGCCAATCCCGAGGCGCTGGTCATCGCAACAGCGGCTATGCAATTAGTAGTGCGCATTGGTTGGCCTGAATCTGCGATTATTTTGGCGCAAGCGGTGATTTACCTTGCCCATTGCCCTAAATCAAATGCCGTTGTTACCGCAATCGATGAGGCCATGAGTGATGTAGAGAAAGGGGTGCTCTATGAGATCCCCGCCTATCTACGCGATGCCCACTATCCTGGCGCCAAAGAGATTGGTCGGGGCAATGGATATCTTTATCCACATGATTTTGGTGGGTGGGTGGCGCAGCGCTACTGGATGGGTGAGAAGAGCTATCTAAAGGATCGCAAGATCGGTTATGAAAAACGGCTACATGAGTGGCTTGTGACACTACGAGGCGAGTAGAGTCGAGACCTCTTACGTCTCGCTACCAAATGTCATTGTCCAAGCGAGTGCTTCATTGTAGGCCTGGATAAAGGTGGCGGGTTTGAGTGAGAGTTTTTTGAGAATAGGATCAATTTTGTCATAAGCCTTTTGCTCCAAGAGTTCTGCGAGTAATAGAAGTGTTCCCAAGACTCCCTTGTGGTGTTCGATGGCATCGATGATTAAGGGATTGATCGAAAGGCGCTTATAAAGCTCTTTTTTGGGGATATGGGTGGCGGCATCTAAAAGCGAAATTAGGCCAGTCATAAAAGCCATATTTATCTCTTCACTTTTGTAGGGTGTGATGTTGCGCTGCAATATCTCCATGAAACGCCCCCGAATGACGGCTGTCTGAAAAAGGGGATTTTCGCTGTGTTTACGGTCTTTATTGGTGAAAATTGTAATCATGATCCATCGCTGCAGTTGCTGGCGACCAAGAAGTGAGATCGCATGCTGGATCGTGGTGATTTTTTGCGTTAGGCCAATGCCCGCCGAATTGATCAGTTGCAATAGCTGAAAAGAGAGTTCAAGGCTGCGCTTAAAATCATCGGCAATTTTATCAATGGGGGCATCTTGCTGAAAGTCGACAAAAAGCTGCATCGTGATCATATGGTTGGGGTTGATTGCTTGTGAGGAGATGATAGCAGGTTTGGCGAAGTAGTACCCTTGAAAAAGGTCAAATCCCAAAGCCTTATATCGTTCAAAATCCTCAAGAGTCTCGACTTTCTCTACTAAAAGCTTGACACCACTACCTCGAAACCTTTCGACAATTTCCTCAATCTGTTCGGGTGTGTTGAGCATGCAGTCAACTTTGAGAACGTTAATCAACTTGAAAAGTTCTGCATATTCACTGCTACGGATCTCTTCATAGTCATCAAGTGCTAGCATAAATCCTTCACCCCTAAGCTCCTTACACTTAGCGATCAATGTCTCATCGGGTGTGATATTTTCAAGAATCTCAAGAACAATTTGATCTTTAGGCAAAAGTTTGACCGACTCTGAGAAGAGGATTTCGCGTGTCATGTTGATAAAGCCCTTGGCGCGACCAATGAGGGTCTTGAGTCCAACCTGCCCTAAGGCATTAACGATCACATTAGCCGTAGCAAAGTCGGAATCAATCGTGCAGTTGTTTTGCGATGAAGATGAACGAAAAAGAAGCTCGTAGGCATAGATCTTGCCATGACGATCAAGAATCGGTTGTCGACCGATGAAAGCTTCTTCCATGTTACATCTTTTCAAATCTCATAGTCAACAACCTTTGAGGTTATGCCAGCTTGTTTGATCCAGCTAATGATCTCCTGATGATAAGGATCACTCGCATAACTTCGTAGTGCATTGCGATCAGAAAATGTTGTTATAAGTGCAACATCGTAACTTCGTTCTTCACGCGAGAAGTCGCACCCAGCCTCGATCTCTTGAAGTGAGGCAACGCGTCCTTTCATACTCATAAGCTCCTTTACAAGCTCATCGGGGGTTACGGTCGTATCCTTAGGAAGTTGAAAAAAGACAATGTGGCGAATCATGATGATTTAGACTCCTTTCCAATAAGTGCTTCAGGATTTCGAATCCAAAGATCTTGTTGCGGGAAGGGAACTTCGATGCCATGTTGTTTGAATTTTTCCCATAGAATATGCATAAATTCCCCTTTTGGCAAGACCCCATGCTGTGCCTGAATATCGATCCAAAAGAGGGCAAGAAAATCGAGAGAGCTTGGGCCATAATTGGTAAGAATAACCTTTTTTTCCATCGTTTGGATAACATCGTGAGCTTCGTCAAGAGCTTCACGGATGAGGCGCATGACGAGTTCGATGTTACTATTGTACGCAACACCGATAGGAATTTTGGCGCGCACATAGGGGGTTGTGTGGGAGTAGTTAACGATCTTTTGGGTAAGAAAGAGTGAGTTAGGGATAGAGATATCGATGTTGTCGGCTGTTTTGATATTTGTTGTAAGGACATCGATCGAATCAATTTTTCCGACAATTGAGGGCGAGGTGTTGCCAACAGCAAGACCAGCTTGACCATCAAGCTCAACAATATCGCCAATTTTGAGTTTTTTTGAAAAGAGAAGAATAAAGCCCGAAAGATAGTTATTGACAATTGTTTGCAATCCAAATCCGATACCAACACCCAAAGCACCAGCAAAAGGAAGGAGAATCTGCCATGTCACACCAATTTGAAGTGCTGTGAGGATAAAGATGAGCAAAATACCGAGATTGAGGATGATCGCCTCCATCGACCTGGCTGTGGCCGCCTCCCCCCAAAGAGCTACGCGACGCGCTTTTTTGGTTAGGAGGTAGAGATAGTTATAAAGTAGATTAAATAAAAGAATGGCAAAGACGAGGTTATAAAGTGAGAGTCGATAGTGCTCACTTTTGATGAGCATCACTTTTTGGAGTTTGTTGATGATGCTATCAAATCCGAGCCACTCCTGGGCGATGGCACAGTAGCCAAAAAGAAGTGTATAAAAGAGGGCTTTAACGAGTGTTTGGCGTAGTCGGATGAGCTCCTCCGTATCGTAGATTGTTGGTGGATAGAGCTTTTGCGTCAATAGATCGCTTCGGTAGCGGATATAGTTAAAGAGGGCAACAGATAGAGCCGCCAACGCGATACCAAAGAGCAATTTGATACCAAATGTAACAATATCGGCAATCCAGAGTAAGGCAGCGAAGCCTAATAAGCTTAGGGTGATACCTTGTAAAAGACGCGCTGATCGAAGAATAGGCCAATAGCGTGTTGCTAACTGTCCAAGTGTAGGCGTAAGATAGGAAACATAAAGTAGAAGTGCTGCTGCAATGGCTGTTTTTGAAAAGATTCCAACGAGATTAAAGAGTGAGACATGCTCTTCGTAGTAGTAAAGAGCATTGAGATAGGTAAGATCTTTAAAAAGAATAGCAACAAAAGCGGTAATAAGCAGGAGTGACGCACCCCAGTAGCGCCATGTGCGCTGTAGGTTTAATAGCCACAGAGGTAACCTCATAAAGGTAATCGCTAGCCAATAGAATGCGCCATAGCTAATAAATAAGATCAGATTTTCTTTAGGAAAAGCGAGATTGGCGCTAAGAGCGGCTACGGCATAGAGAAAGGGAATAGTTGATTGAAGAATATGGCGCTGCGCGGGATTGTCAATTCTCTTGCCTATGATCCAAAGAAGAATGAGGCAGCCAATCAAGGCAGCAGCAAATCCACCACCCCAAGAGAGCAT
>JAINCO010000162.1:0-1539 GCA_036574095.1 Campylobacterales bacterium
TCAAAGACCGATTTGCTGCGAATATGGATTGTTCCGCCATAGCTACCTGCACTATAGAGCGATCCTGGTCCCTTAACGATCTCAATGCTCTTAACATCTTCAAGATCAACAAAATCAAATCGGGTCAAGCTATCTGGATCGGTCATCGGAACTCCATCGCGAAGGACCATGATCTCGCGCACGCCATATGGGGCTTTAAGTCCTGCACCTCGGATAACCAAGCGGACATCATAGCCACCATTTTTGCTTTCGGCTAAAACGCCAGGGTTGCCTTTGAGAGCCTGAGAGATATTGGTCATTTTAAGATTCTCAATTGCTTGGGCACTGATGACATCAACTGCCTGAGGAACCTGACTCGTAGGGCGCTCGATACGGCTATCGGTGACGCTGAGGGTATCAAGAGTTAGATCAGCCGCCAGCAGTGACGCGGCAGCAAGGGAGAGAAGAGGAAAATGACGCATCGTTAAAGACTCCTTAGTGACATAATGTGTCGATATTGTGAGATTGGAGTGTTAAATAAGTATTAACGATAATTCTAAAAATGGGTCAGAGTCATTTTATAGTTAATTGCATCAAGGACCTATATCAAAGAGCCAAAAAATTTACATTTTCTTTACATCAATGTTTTATACTGAGGATATTTTTTCTGGAGTTGCTCATGAAAAAGATGATGTTATTGTTTGGTTTCTCTCTCAATCTCCTCTTGGGTGGCGATATGATCAGCTTTAAAATGATGACGAGTGAATTGGCGATGCAGATCGCCCATCAAGCTATGGTCGAATGTCGCAATCAAGGCTACCAAGTAAGTGCTGTTGTTGTGGATCGCGCTGGAAATGTTCAGGTGGTGCTGCGTGATGTTTATGCGAGTCGATTTACAACCGAAATTGCTACGCGCAAAGCCAACTCCGTTATTCTTTCTGGCACTGACAGTGGAGTTTTTCGTAAAAACCGCGAAGATATCCGTCAAGAACTCAACCACATCGAGGGGATCATCATGATGGAAGGAGCACTTCCAGTTGTATCAGGAGGGGCATTGTTGGGTGCGATTGGGGTTAGTGGGGCACCCGGAGGTGATAAAGATGCCGCATGTGCTAAGGCAGCTTTGAAGTCAGTAGAACAACGGCTGATGTTTGGGGATGAGGAGTAATTTTAGCTGAAAATGGCCGGCCCCCCTTTTTTTGACATTTTTTCATCAGATGGGAAGTAGTGAACCATCAAAATGGAAGTAGTTAAAGTGTTGATGTGTCTATAGATTACGGTAAAACAAGCATTTCAAAGATTAAATCGGGAAGTAATCGCAAAACACAAAAGAAGTAACAGGGAGAAAAAGGGGTCAGAACGAATATGGCTGTATAATTTAGGATGATGGACAAAAGCAAAAAATATCTTATTATAAAAGATCATCCCCGTACGGGGGATGGTTAGAAGCGGGTATATTTGAAGTGGGCAAAAGAAAGGATTTCCTCGACATCGCGGCTAACCTTTTCGATAATCTCTTCGGTTGTGCCGCCATAAAGTTTTGAGTTTAGATAGCCGTTG
>JAINCO010000009.1:0-9633 GCA_036574095.1 Campylobacterales bacterium
GGTTAAGGGATGTTGTCTCAGGAGATTTGCAATTTCGTGAGCTCTTTCACAGGATTGCTCACCCAAGAAACGAAAGGTGATGTGGCGCTCAAGAGGATGGTGCCAGCGTAGCAGCCCCTCTGGATCAAGTTCTTGTTTGATCGCTTCTAAGCGAGGCGTATCAACAAACACACCGATAAATAGGCGAGGCATTACCTCTCCATTAGCCGTTTGATTGCCTGAGCGCAGAGGGTTAAACCAAAGGCACCTGTCACGCCAACAAAACTCCCCTTCTCTTGACATCGCGGTGTTTCGGGGGAGAAGATGACTAAAAAGTTACGATTAAAACGAGCTTTTTTTAACTCATCTCGAAATTTTTTTGCAAAAGGATCGCCATAGCTTTTCCAAATCGATCCCACCTGAATCATCGTCGGATCAAGCCGCTTGGCACTCCCTGTGGCGCTGATGAGTTTTTTGTAGCAGCGACGCGCGATGGCTACTTTGGCTTTAAGATCATCAATCGCATCAAGCACAAGATCATAGGGTTCAAAATCAAAGACCTCAACCCACTCGGGGGTGATCTTGGTATGGATAGGGGTGATACCAGGAAAGAGTTTAGCAAGATGAGCAACTTTCACTTCTCCAACCGCTTCCGCGCCAATCTGGCGGTTTTGGTTGGATGGCTCATAGCAATCGCTATCAACGATTGTAATCTTGGTAACCCCACTACGCCAAAGACAATCCAGACAAAAACTCCCGACACCCCCAACGCCTAGTAAGAGAATGTTGGCCTCGTTGATCGTCGCAAGTTTGTCACCAAAAAGCGGTCTAAGTCGCTCAAATCTATCGCTCAAGCCACCTCTCCAGGCGCGCAATATCATCATAAGCCGTCATATCTAGCTGAATCGGGCTAATAGAGACATAGCCAGCATGAATGGCATCAAAGTCGCTCATCGAAGGATAAGGAAGCGATTCGCGTGATTGCCAGTTCAGCGGATGAAGACCCAACCAGTAGTACTCTTCGCCACGCGGGTTGTGGTGGCGGTGGGCATCGTTACCATAGAGGCGATAGCCAGCATGGGTGATCTTCCATGCAGCGTCGCGTTGACCGTGGGGAATGTTGACATTCAAAAATCGGCGTGGTGCGAGGGGGAAGCCACCGTTAAGAATCTTCTCTGTTAACTTTGCAGCAACACGAGCAGCAAGCGTGAAGTCATAGATTGGGGCTTTGGTATCGGTATGAGGTGTAACTTGCGAAAAGGCAACAGCAGGGATGCCATGAAGGACGGCCTCCATCGCTGCACTTGCAGTTCCAGAGTAGGTGATATCCTCGCCCATATTTGCGCCCTTGTTGATCCCTGAGAGCACAATATCAGGGCGGCGCTCTTCAAATAGAGAGTGAAGGGCGAGGTAGATACAGTCACTTGGTGTTCCATCATCAAGCTTGTAAAAATCGTCATCAACGCCAATAAAGCGCATGGGACGCGTCAGTGTCAAACTGTGGCCGCAGGCTGACTTTTCGGTACTTGGGGCGACGACAGTAACATGCCCTAATGGCCTGATGGCTTCAATAAGTGCATGAAGCCCCTCGCTTTCATAACCGTCGTCATTAGTAATGAGAATTTCTCGCACGCCTAAAGCCTTTAAATCTAAGGATGATGTGCTAAAATTATACCAGATTAGTATAGCGAGTTTGTTGAAGGGTAAAAGGGTGCCGATTTTTCCAAAAAACCGTATTCTTGTTGTTGACGATACACCGCAGAATATTGAGCTATTGGGTGTTCTTCTTAGGCGGGAGCGTTGGGAGGTAATGGCGGCAACGAGTGGTGAAAAAGCACTGGCTATGGTTGAGCGCAAACCGCCCGATTTGATTCTGCTGGATGTGATGATGCCAGCTATGGATGGTTATGAGGTGTGCCGTAGGCTCAAAGCCAATCCTGTAACAGAAAAGATCCCGGTTATTTTTCTAACAGCCAAGAATGAGAGAGAGGATATGCTTGAGGGCTTTAAAGGTGGAGGGGTTGATTATATAACAAAACCTTTCGATGCCCAAGAGTTATTGGCACGTGTAAGAACCCATCTTCAACTTGTCGATCATCAAAAAGCTCTTGCTCGCTATCACAGATTAGCCGATAGGTTTGTCCTTGGGACAACAACTAATAAAAATGGCATCATTATGGAAGCGAGTGAGGCTTTTGCCCAGCGTGTTGGCTTTCAGCGAGAGGAGTTGATAGGTCGTAGCCATAATATCATTCGCCACCCTGATATGTCGCAAGAATTTTTCGCCTCTTTGTGGTCTACGATTGAGCGTGGCGAGCCGTGGCGTGGAGAAATCAAAAATTTGACTAAATCGGGAGAGGTTTTTTGGGCTGATACCTATATTGAGCCTATTATTGATATCGATGGGGCAATTCTGGGGTACGAGGCGGTGCGTATCGATATTACTGACAAAAAAAGAATCGAAGAGTTAGCCATAACAGATAGACTTACAGGAGTTTATAACCGGTTAAGACTTGATGAGGCGTTAAATCACGAAATTGCACGAGCTAAGCGTTATTACCATCCGCTCTCTCTTGTCATGATTGATATTGACTATTTTAAAAAGATCAACGACACCTATGGCCACCAAGCCGGCGATGAAGTCCTCAAAAAAGTTGCGTTTTTGATCAAAACATCATTGCGCGACAGCGATGTTGTCGGACGGTGGGGTGGCGAAGAGTTTATGGTGCTACTACCTGAAACGAGCCTTGAGGCAGCTCTTGAGTTATCCGAGCGGCTGCGTCAGAGGATCTTTGAAGCCGATTTTGGAGAGATAGGCCATCGAAGTTGTAGTTTTGGTGTGGCGACCTTAAGAGAGGAGGAGTCGGTAACACAACTTGTAGCTAGAGCTGATGAGGCACTTTATAGAGCCAAACACAATGGTCGCAATAGGGTTGAATCATGACGCGTCTGGGGATTTCAACAGAAAAACTCTTAGAAGGGGCCTATAAGCGTGCGCCCATCGGGATGTCACTGATTAATCTGGAGGGTTATTTTATCGATGTTAATGAGGCGATGTGTAAGATTGTGGGGTATGAAGCTGACGAGTTGATGCACTTTTCGTATGAGCATCTCATACCGCCAGAATATTCTGATTTGAATCGGCAGATGTTTGATAGATTGATTGATGGACAAGAGTCTCATCCTATCATTGAAACAGATTTTTTACGCAACGATGGTCAGCGAATCCGAGTGAGTGTTGGTGCGTCAATGATCTACGATGACGAGGGTCAAGCCCAGTGCATTATTACTCAGGTTCAGGATATTACAGAGCAAAAAAGAATTCAAGAAGAGCTTCAACGCAGCCAGGCCCTCCTTGCTGAAGCCCAGCGATTGGCGCGTATTGGTAGTTGGGAGCTTGATTTGGTTGCCAATAAACTGACATGGAGTGATGAGATTTTTAGGATTTTTGAAATAGATCCTGCCCGGTTTGGTGCCTCGTATGAAGCGTTTCTTAATGCCATTCATCCTGAGGATCGAGACGTTGTCAATGCAGCTTATACCAATTCCCTAATCACGCGCCAACCCTATAGGATTGTCCACCGTCTTTTAATGGCCGATGGTCGCATTAAGTATGTTCAAGAGGAGTGCGAAACAGAGTTTGATCCTGGGGGAAAACCTTTGCGCTCAATCGGTACAGTACAAGATGTCACAGAGCAGGTTCTTGCCCAACAGGAGATGGAGCGCGCTATAGAAGCCGCTGAAAGTGCCAATCGTGCCAAAAGTGAATTTCTTGCCAATATGAGCCATGAAATTCGCACCCCGTTAAACGGGATCTTAGGATTTGCTGAAATTTTACTGCAAGAGGCCGACGAGCGCTCTAAAGATTATCTTGAAAGCATCATCACATCAGGAAGGAGTCTTTTAGGGATTATCAATGATGTGCTTGATTTGTCTAAAATTGAGGCGGGGCGATTAGAGATCCAGCCTGAGGTTGTCGATGTTCCTCGCCTTATCGATGAAATAGCATCTGTTTTTAGGATGAAGGCGCACAAGAAAGGGCTCTCCTTCGAGGTTGAGAATAGACTTGAGTTGGCAACTTTTATTATCGATGGCCTCAGGCTTCGACAGATTCTGTTTAATCTTTTGGGTAATGCGGTGAAGTTTACCGAAGAGGGGAGGGTGCGTCTTAGTGTTCAGGCCAACCCCTCGAGCAATGCCCCTGGACATTGGGATCTTGAGATTAAGGTCAGTGATACCGGCATAGGAATAAAAAAGGAGGAGCTTGAGAGAATTTTTGACTCCTTTACTCAGCAAGATGGCCAAAGTACCCGCCACTATGGTGGGACAGGTTTGGGATTGGCTATCTCTAAACGCTTGGCAGGGTTGATGGGGGGTCGCATTAGTGTTGAAAGTGAAGTAGGAAAGGGCTCGACATTTACACTCTACATCCCAGCTGTACCAGAAGGGAAAGAATCTTCGATTAATCAAGACAAGAATCAATCGCACAGCTTACCCCCGATGCGTATCTTGATTGTTGAAGATATAGAAACAAACCGGGCTGTTGTCAGAGGTTATTTAGAGAGTTTTCCTGTAACACTTCTTGAGGCAGCCAATGGTTGCGAGGGTGTTGAGATGGCGTTATTGCACCAACCGGATCTGATTTTGATGGATATTCAAATGCCTGTGATGGATGGGTATGAGGCCATTAAGCAAATACGAGCCCATCCTCAGGTAGCACAAATACCGATTATTGTGCTAACAGCATCGATCTATCTGGCGCTAAAAAACGCCCAGGTAGAGCAAGTTCAAGGGGTACTACGCAAGCCTTTTACTAAAAGCGATCTGATCAATATGATCGCGCAAACCTTGCATCTTGATAGTATACAACCTCAAGAGGAGCTTCCTCCCCTGTCACATGAGGAGTCTCTCTATCTTCGTGCCAAATTGGTCGATGACTATCGTGAGGTCAGCGAGTTGATGGCCAATACCGATATCGAGCTCTTTGCGAAAAAGCTGGCAGCGGTGGCGCATGAAGCGTCAATGAGTGAATGGGAGGCATGGGCTCGTCGATTAGAGATGCTTGCTGCTAATCTTAAAATCAAAGAGATGGAGAAGCTTTTTGCTATGCTAAAGCCAATTTTTGAAGGAGGGGAATAGTGGTTCAAAGCTCACGATTTGATAGTGCAGCCTTAACATGGGATGAAAAACCGATGCGTGTCAAGATTGCGCAAGATGTGGCCGAAGGTGTGCTTCATAACCTGCCCATCGATGATGAGATGACTCTATTAGACTATGGTTGCGGGACGGGATTGGTGGCTCTTTTTTTGCAACCCTATGTGAAACAGGTGATTGGAATTGACTCCTCACAGGGGATGCTCGCAGCTATGGAGCAGAAGGTTAAGAAACTCGGGCTTTCTAATGTTGAGATTCGTTATGGGGACCTTGCCAAAGAAGAGGGGCTTGAGGAGGAGAGTGTTGATCTTATCGTCACCTCGATGACAATGCACCATATTCAAGATGTTGGTCATCTATTCAAAAAGTTCTACAGTGCCCTAAGAAGCGGAGGATATCTGGCTGTGGCCGATCTTGATCAAGAGGATGGAACATTTCATACGCACGGCAATGAGGGGGTTGCACACTTTGGTTTTGATCGAGCCTTGATGCGTCAATGGTTTGAGGATGCTGGATTAATTGATGTGCGCGATGTGACGGTGCACGAAGTGAAAAAAGAGAATGGTCGTACCTATCCTATTTTCCTCATGACCGGACGAAAAGCTTGAAGCTTCTTGTCTCAGCACTTGAGCCTTCGGCCAATCTTCATTTAGAACCCCTTCTTCGCTATCTTCCCGGGGTTGAGATTTGTGGGATTTTTGATCGAAGATTTGGCGCGACCCTTTATGAGGGGCAAGAGTTTGCTGTGATGGGGATTGTTGATGCCCTCAAAAAAGTCCCTTTGGCGCGTCGTGCGATTAGCCAGATGGTTGAGTTAGCCAAAGGGTGTGATCGTGTGTTGCTTATTGATGGTCCAGGTTTTAATATCCCCCTCGCCCGTGCGCTCAAAAATCATTATCCTAACAAAGATATTTTTTACTACATTCTCCCAAAGGTTTGGGCTTGGAAAAAGGGGCGTATTGCGCAGGTAGAAGCCATCACCACGGCGCAACTGCTGATCTTTCCCTTTGAGAGGCTTTTTTGGAAACAAGGCGAGTATGTGGGTAACCCACTCTTAGATGAGATTCCTTCATTTCGTGAGGCGGTTGTTGCTGAGGGGCCGGTGGCCTTTTTGCCGGGGAGTCGCGCTGGTGAGATTACGCGGCTGATGCCTGTTTTTCGCGAGGTGGCTGCAAAGATTGAGGGGGCCAAAGAGATCGTCATTCCTGCTTTTTTTGATGATGCAACGATCGCAACACTCTATGGCGATCTATCAGGTTTTACGATCGTGCGCAATACCTATGAAGCACTTGAGCGCGCTCGGTTTGCCTTTGTCTGCTCAGGAACAGCGACACTCGAGGCGGCATTGATGGGGGTACCGATGGTTTTGGTGTATAAAGCGCGACCGTTAGATTATTGGATCGGTAGGCGCGTTGTGAAGCTTGCCCATGTGGGGTTGGCCAATATTATTGCCGATTTTGCTGGCGAGGCGCCTGTTCATGAGGAGCTATTACAAGATGAGGTCAATGTGCAACGATTGCTTGAAAGCTATCATCATGCTGATGCAGCGGCATTTTTGGCCAAAAGCCACCGTCTTAGAGAGCTGTTAGAGCATGGATCGGCCGAAAGGGTGGCTAGGCGGATTATGCGAGGGTAGCCTTTGTATGGGCTTTTTAGCCGATTTTTGCTACATTTATGCCAAAGAAAGCAGGAGTTGCAATGACAAAAGAGCCAATGACCCAATACGGCTATGCAAAGCTTACCAAAGAGCTTGAGTGGTATAAAAACGAGGAGCGACCAAAAACGGTTGCAGAACTTGACTACGCTCGTAGCTTAGGTGATCTTAAAGAAAATGCCGAGTATCATGCTGCCAAAGATCGTCTTGCCTTTATTGATGCAAAAATTGCTGAACTCTCCGATATGCTTGCACGTGCGCAGGTGATTGACCCCGCGACACTCCCGCACAAAAAAGTCAGTTTTGGTTCAACGGTGACACTGCTTGATCTTGATATCGAAGAAGAAGTGGAGTATACGATTGTTGGAGCTCCTGAGTCTAACCCTGAGCATGGTCTGATCTCGATCCACTCACCACTGGCGCGTGCGCTGATGGGCAAGGAAGAAGGGGATGAGATCCATGTGAACTTTGGAGCCAAAAAGATGGACTTTGAAGTCTTAAAAGTGACCTTTAAGCCAATAAAGCTGGGTTAAACAATGAAGATACGCATCAAAAAACTCCATCCTGACGCGATTATCCCCTCCTATCAGACCTCTTTGGCTGCTGGCTTTGATCTGCACGCGATTCATGATGAGCTCATTCGTCCTGGCGAGCGTAAGCTCATTCGAACCGGGCTTGCATGTGCGATTGAGGAGGGGTACGAAGTTCAAATTCGCCCTCGTAGCGGTTTGGCACTTAAACATGGCATCACCGTTCTTAACGCCCCTGGCACAATCGATGCTGACTATCGTGGTGAGTGGATGGTTGTATTGATTAACCACGGCAATGAACCTTTTACGATTAGTAAAGGAGAGCGCATTGCCCAAGGGGTGATCCAAAAGGTGGTGCGCGCGCAATTTGAGGAGGTTGATGCGCTTGATGAGACCGAGCGAGGGGCTAATGGTTTTGGGAGTACAGGACGATGAAGAAGATTCCTGTTGCTATTATCGGTGTGAGTGGTTATACGGGGCTTGAGCTTGTTAAGATGATCATTGCCCATCCAGTGTTTGAGCTTACTTATTGTGCTAATAGTGAGGGAGAGACGAGGCTTGAGATACTCCATCCTTCCCTGGAGGGGGTTGTATCGATGCTAGTTGAGAAGGTCGATGTGGCCAAGGCTGCAGCAGTAGCCGAGCTTGCCTTTTTGGCCTTGCCTCACAAAGCAGCGATGGCAACAGCCAAGGAGCTTTTGGCGAGGGGGATGAGGGTGGTCGATCTTTCGGCTGATTACCGCCTAACGCAAGAAAATTATGAGGCCAATTATTGCCCCCATGAGGATCCCAAGAACCTCGCGCATGCGGTTTATAGCATCCCTGAGCTTCATGGGCAGGCAGCAGCCGGGGCGCGACTTGTTGCAAATCCTGGCTGCCATGTGACGGCATCATTATTAGCTCTGACCCCTTTTTTAAAATATATCGACCTCTCGGCACCAATTTTTATCGATTCAAAAACTGGCGTTTCGGGTGCGGGAAAGAGCCCAACCGCGACGGTTCATTATGTCACTGTGAACGATAATATTAATTGTTATAATATCATCAAGCATCGCCACGCTACCGAAATCAATCAACACGCCTCGCAGCTTGCAGGCGCACCCATCCAGGTAACCTTTGTCCCTTCACTTGTGCCGATGACACGCGGGATGCTTGCGTGTGTCTATGCGACACTTAAGGAAGAGGTTGATGTTGCTGAAATTCTTACACGCTACTATGAAGGCCGACCTTTTGTGCGCGTACGATCGCAACCACCCCATACGAAAATGACCAGCGGAACAAACTTCGCTGATCTTTATGCTGCCCGTCATGGTCGCGCGTTGGTGTCGATGTGTGCGATTGATAATCTTATGCGTGGCGCAAGCTCACAAGCACTTGTGAATGCCAATATCATGATGGGTTTAGATGAGAGGCTGGGTATCCCCACCATAGCCTATATGCCCTGATGCCTCTCTAAGTCCAAAAGATAGGCCTTGCGCCAAAGGCCACCCGAATAGCCGCCAAGACTCCCATTCGATGCAATGACGCGATGACATGGGATTAAGATAGCTATAGGGTTTCGGCTATTCGCATGGGCAACGGCCCTTGTTGCTGTTGGGCGACCTAAGAGAGCTGCTTGTTGGGCGTAGGAGATTGTCGATCCATAGGGGATGCGCTGAAGTATCTGCCAAGCCTGACACTGAAAATCACTCCCCCTCAGATCAAGGGGGAGAGTAAAGATCTCTCGTTCTTTAGCGAAGTACTCTCCAAGCTCCACATGGAGCTGATCCAACCAACAAGATCGTCCAAAAGCCTCAGGTGACTCATGATCGATAAAGTCAAGCTGTGTGATGCCTTTATCGGAAGCCTCCGCAATCATCAGGCCTAAAGGCGTTTTGATGTGTGAACGGGCGATAGGGGCCATGCTCATCGTTGTGTCGCTTGAGTAAATTAGGATTGATTATCGTAGCTTAACTTGCCTGATGAGATTCTGAGTGATTCGCTCTGACGAGCGGCGGCTATCTACATTCACGACATCCACAAAAACTACCATCACATCACTACCGCTTCTTTATCATAAGAATAATTCATCTAACTCTTTTTTGATTAAAATATTTTAGATGAATAAAACTTTTTCATTCGGATCATTTATGAACATTTGATGAACACTAATAAGTTACTATTGTTCTATCCTAATCAAAAGGGTGGAAAAGCCATTTTATAAAATCCCCCTTAACTAAGGAGGATTTTTATTCATGGCATAGCTTTATTGTATGTTTGATCGTTGAAGCGCTTCAAGGAGCGTTTCAATGATGAAACCCTGTTTCATCAAGACAA
>JAINCO010000163.1:0-9273 GCA_036574095.1 Campylobacterales bacterium
AAGATCATCGGTCATCGCGTTAAGTCACTCATCTTCCTTGATAGCGACCACCGCTTTACCCTCATTCCTAAAGATAAACTCAAAGCCTCCACCTTCGCAACCAAAGAGTTTAAAAAATTCCCTGAATTAACCATCACTCAAGGTGGCTTTCTGCAAAAAGGATTCCTAGGATCAAAATTGATCCCTACCCCATTAGTGCTAAATCTCATCCACGGTGGCGATGGTGAGGATGGAACAATTGCGGCACTCCTTGAATTTTATAACATTCCTTACATTGGACCAGGCCGCGAAGCCTCAGCCATCAGCATCAACAAACTTTTAACCAAGGCGTATGCCGAGCTTTGCGGTGTTAAAACACTTCCATATTATCATATGACCAAGCGCACCCGCAACAATCCTATCCCCTTTGACTTTCCCATCATCATCAAGCCACTAAGATTAGGAAGCTCTATTGGCGTCTCTGTCGTTCGTGAAGTTAGGGATTTAGAGTATGCCCTCGATGTTGCCTTTGAATTTGATGATGAGCTCTTGATTGAACCTTTTCAATCAGGCATTAGAGAGTTTAACCTTGCCGGCTGCCAGGATGCTAGTGGCAACTTTATCTTCTCCATCATCGAAGAGCCACAAAAACAGGAGTATCTTGATTTTGATAAAAAATATCTCGACTTCTCTCGTCCTGAAGTTCGCCATGAAGCCAACCTTGATGAGGGGCTCAAAAGTGAGCTTCGCAAAGCCTTTAAAAAACTTTATGATCCTCTCTTTGCAGGCTCACTTATTCGCTGCGACTTCTTCGTTCAGGACCGGAATGTCTATCTTAACGAAATCAATCCCATTCCAGGATCGATGGCTAATTATCTCTTTGATGATTTCACGCGTACCCTCGAGGCACTTTCACACGCCATCCCAACCAAACGACCCATTACCGTCAAGTACACCTACCTTGATCAAATTAAAGCGGCTAAGGGAAAATAGGGGTGGCGAAGCGAACTGTTACTTATCAAGGGGTCAATTATGACCTTTCTTATGAAATCATCAACCCCTCCGCATCCAAAACAATCCTCTTTCTACATGGCTGGGGGAGCAACAAGGAGGTGATGAAGGTTGCCTTTGCCAAACACTTTAAGACCTATCGTCATCTTTACCTTGATATGCCAGGGTTTGGTGAAAGCAGAGGTGAGGCAATCCTCACAACCGCAGATTATGCTGCGATCATCGCCCTTTTTTTAGAGACAGTAAACATCAAGCCAGATGCGATTTTTGGACATAGTTTTGGCGGCAAGGTAGCAACACTCCTTGCCCCTCCTCTGCTTGTTCTTCTCTCCTCAGCTGGTGTTGTTCCTCCTAAACCGCTCAACGTACGACTCAAAATCGCTCTTTTTAAGGCTCTTAAGCCCTTGGGGGGTGCTAATCTCTACAAACTTTTTGCAACAAAAGATGCCAATGACCTGTCAAGAACGATGTACGAAACACTCAAGAAGGTTGTAAATGAAGATTTTACAAAGATTTTCTCGGCCTATCAAGGGAAAACGGCCATTTTTTGGGGAAAAGATGATAGAGCAACACCGCTTTCAAGCGGCAAACAGATCGCTACGCTCATCCATGGAAGTAAATTTTTTATACTCGACGGAGACCACTACTTTTTTTTAAAACAAGGGGGTCTCATCGAAGAGACCCTCGCGCCGCTCCTCTCTTAGCCAGCGATATTAATCATTCCGCCTCGACCAGTTGCCTGGGCAAATGCTTGCTGCCTTTCAATCTGCCGTTCTTGCTGCTGCATCGATGAGGCCATCATCTGCATACCCGCTGCCTCAAGAGCAGTTTGAACTTGCTGCTCCTGAATTTTCATCGATTTTTTCATCGCATAGATGGAGGCACCTCCGCCTACCTGATTCACTGCATCCATAGGAAACCCCCTTCCTTTCGATGGCGCATTCTCTAACAACCCATCAAGAGAAGTTACGCCTCGGTTCACAGATTATATATCGTCCTCTCTATAATTTTTCTTAAGCGGGCAAAAGAAGTTCATCAAGCTTAAGACCATAACGCATTTGAGCATAATCATGCATCTTCTCTAAAAGCTGGAGGGCATCAGATGCCTCTTCAGGATAGGTGACAATAATCTCGGGCACAGTGCGCCCAAGCAACTCACTCAGCTCACCAAGGATGTGCAACGCCCCTTCCCTATCTGTCATCGGCAACAAAAGATAAAGATGATTCCCTTTAATCGAAAAGAGGTCTGACTCGCGAAGTGTTTGGGCCAAAAAATCACGCACACCTTCCTTCTCTTCATCCCGCAAGAGAATAAAGATGACACTAAGCTGCTCCATACGATCAAAATCGATGCGATCTATTTGTCGTCTGGAGATATCAGCCCGTGCGATCCTGCCTATCTCATGGCGAACTAAACCAGGAAAATCTTCAAAACATAACTCCTCTGCTGCCATCATCCCCTCCTGCTTTTATTCTAGATGACTTAAATTATATCACAAAAAACAAGTTTCAAAGGGGGTTATGATATAATATATTACCATCATATCGAAATACTTTAGGAATTATTTGATGCTATCCCCATGGGGCACGCAAGTAGCTCTTCTTTTATCCCATCTTTTACTTGTAGGAATACTTGGCTGGTATCTGATCACCAACCTTCAGTGGTACAATTACAAATTAGAGCGCGTTCTTTTTAAGCACCACAAGCGCGCATGGCATCTTCTCTATTTTCTGTTACCTGTTGGGCTCTATTACGCCTTCTCTTCTTCGTGGGTTTATTGGGTCTATTTTTATGCCGTTGCCCTACCGATGTTTGTTTTGTGGCATCGCAAACAAGACAAAAAGCTTGTCTTGACAGGTCGCGTCAAGCGTTTTTTTGCTTTATTATTCATCGTTGCTTTACTACAAGATCTTCTTTGTCTTGCCATCTGGCACTGCCAACTTTTTGGTCTTTTGTTGCCACTCATGATCACTTTAGCCATCAGCACAGCAATAGAAAAATACCTCTTTTTGCTTTATTATCGCCAAGCTAAAGCCAAACTGGCTTCACGCCCACAGCTAAAGATCGCTGCCATTACAGCCAGTTATGGCAAAACAAGCATCAAAAATTTTTTAGCCCACCTTTGTGCCCAACGCTACAACGTCTACAAAACCCCGCGAAGCGTCAATACCTTAGGGGGTCTGGTCAAAGATATCAATGAATCTCTACCACCTGATATCGATCTGTATATCGCCGAAGCAGGAGCGCGTGAGCCTGGTGATATCGCCGACATTGCCCTCTTTTTGGAGCCAAGCTATCTGATTATTGGTACAGTTGGTGAAGCCCATATTGATTATTTTAAAAATCTTGACCGAACTCGCGCCACCAAAAAAGAGCTTCTTCTCTCACCTAAAAGAAGGTGGGCTTTAGTGCACGAAAGCGCGGGAGAGGTTGAGGCAGCGCCAGGGATCGTTCGTTTTGGTCCTTCGTATGATTATAAGATTACAGCTTGCCAGGGGGATCTTTCGGGTATCTCTTTTACCCTCGCCACACCCGAAGGATCATTTGCCTTTCAAGCCCCTCTTTTGGGCTCGTTTAATGCCGAGAACATTGCAATGGCACTCTTGTTGGCCAGAGAGCTGGGTCTAAGTTGGGAAGAGCTACAAGCAAGCACCGCCACCCTTCCTGTGGTTGAGCATCGTTTGCAACGCATCGATGCTGGCGGTAAAATCATCCTTGATGATAGCTTTAATGGTAATCCAGCAGGTATCAAAGAGGGAATTCGGCTCTGCAGATTGCATCCAGGGCGTAAAATCATTGTAACGCCAGGATTAGTTGAGAGCACCAAAGAGGCTAATGAAGAGATCGCCCATCTAATTGATGTTACCTTTGATCTTGCCATCATCACTGGTAGCCTCAATGCTGCGCTTTTCAAAGAAAAACTCAAGCATCCTGAGGTTATTATTTTGGGGAACAAAGAAACATTAACATCGATTTTAGCTGAAAAAACGAGGCTGGGTGATCTGATCTATTTTGCTAATGATGCCCCAACCTTTATCTAACAACAAAGGAGTACGATGTATTCAGAAAAGGTCGTTGCGGGATTTTTTATCATCCTCTCGCTGACACTCAACTTCGGTTTTGTCTACGGTGAGATCGACAATATCGACCACCACAACAAATATGAGCTTTTTGCTGCGACTGTCGTTAATCTCATTGCAACCACAATGAAGCTTGGAGATAAGACGCAGGTTGGCTCCGTGTTGCTATCAACAAGCCTTGTTGCTGATCTACAACTTCTGGCCGCTGCCATTGTTTGGGGCGTGGCTGCCAATATCACAGGCATGGATATTGCTACAACTGTCGTCATCGTGTCACTTGCTTCAGGTGCTTTGATCGCCAATATCGTCTCTGTTGTCCTCTACATCGGCGATACACTCAATAGCAGACGTTAAAGGATCTATTCATGCAGGAAAACCAGACCATATGGCTGATCCTGCGTAAACTGCGTGTTCCTATACTTTTTGTTATTGTCAGTTTCGCTCTCTCAACACTACTTATGATGATCGTACCAGGGACACCAGGGCCTGACGGTACGCCGACACATCTTAGCTTTTTTGATGCTTTTTATGTTGTTGTTTATACAGCTACGACGATTGGCTATGGCGAAATCCCCCAGGCTTTTAGCTACGAACAGCGCTTTATGGCCACAATATCAATCTTCTTAACTGTTCCAGTCTGGTTTTTCGCTATCGGTAAGATCGTCACCCTCTTACAAGACAAGGTCTTCTTGCGCGCCATCGCGCACAACCGATTTGCGCGAGAAGTTGCCAATATCAAAAGCGATTTTATCGTCATCTGTGGCTATAACAGAATATCCAAACTGATTATCGAAAAACTGATCGCCGAGAATCGGTTTCGCATTGTTGTTATCGACAAATCCCCTGAAAAAATCGATGAGCTCGCCTTAGAAGAGTATCATCCCCATATTCCCGCTCTCATGGCTGACATCACACAAACCTCTGTTCTGCGGGCTGCTGGCGTCAGTTTACCTAACTGTCGTTTTATCGTCACTCTCTTTGAAGATGATGATCTCAACCTAAAAATAAGTGTCAAAGCACGCATTCTCAATGCCAATATCAAAATCATTGGCAAAGCCACCGTCAAACAGGGGGTGCAAAACCTCATCGACCTTGGTGTTGATAAAGTGATCGATCCTTTTGATCATGTCGCCACAAGACTTGATTTCGCCCTTCGTGCCCCCTTTCTCTTTACGCTACTTAACTGGATTAATGGTGGCAACCTCAATGTCAACCGTACCGACCTGCTACCCAGAGGACGCTATATTGTCTGTTCACGGGGTCGTTTTGGCAAATCAATCAGCGCTGTCCTTGAAAAAAATGGCATCGAATATGTCAATCTTGATATCAATAAAGAGATCAAAGAGAAAAAACTTGCCGACTCTGATAGCTTTAAAGAGGCGGGAATCGAAACAGCCAGCGCCATTATTGCAGGAACCGCCGACGATGCGATCAATCTCTCGATTGTGATGACAGCGCGCAAACTCAATCCCTCGATTTTTGTTTTAGCACGCGAAAATGAGCTTGAAGAGAGCTCAATGTTCGCTCATCTTAAGGCCGAAAAGGTCTTTTTGATGGATCGATTGGTTGCTATTAGTGCCTTTAACTACATTGCTCGCCCCTTGGCCGATCAATTCATCAATAAGCTTTCTGAGTACTCGAATGAGTGGGCCAAAACCCTCGTTATTCGTCTTACCAAGACGATCAACAAAAAACCGCGTCTTGCTGAAATTATGCTCACCTGTGATAGCGCTCATGCTCTGTGTGGATGGGCGAATAGACCTATTACTTATGGTGATCTCGTTCTTGATCCGTGGCACAATGGCCAAAAACTTAAAATTGTCATCATCGCCGTCAAAAAAGTCTCCGGTGAACTGATCATGGCGCCTGATCACGATTATGTCTTTGAATATGGTGACGATCTTTTAATTGCTGGAACACCCGAATCAATCAATCAATTTGAGCACATCATTAATAACGAAAAACTTCTCCACTTTGTCTTAACAGGATCTGAACGACGTATCTTTATCTTCGAGCAACTTCAGCGAATCATGGGACGCACACCACCAAAGGAGGAGTGATGGATCATCTTTATGCCCCTTGGCGAACAGAGTATATCTCAGGTGCCCAACAACACAAGGGGTGTGTCTTTTGTGAAATCGCAGCCCATCCTGAGCGCGACCGAGAGAACCATCTCCTTTTTCGCCGTTCTGGCCTTTTTGGTGTCATGAATCGCTATCCCTATACTCCGGGCCACTTCATGATTATCCCCGACCTGCACTGTGCTAACCTTGAAGAGCTTCCTGAAGAGACCTGGCTTGCCATGTGCGCTTTGGCACGCGTAGGTGTTAAGCTCCTCAAAGAGGGTTTTGGTGCCCATGGGGTTAATGTCGGTTTAAACCTTGGACATGCTGGGGGGGCAGGGATCGCCGAACATCTCCATCTTCACCTCGTCCCTCGCTTCGAACGCGACACAAACTTTATGACAGCTATAGGAGAGACACGGGTCTATTCAACAGATTTTGAGGTAGTTTATGAGAAAATTTACAAACTTTGGCAGAAAGAGTTAGCATGACTCCTTCGGGCATGATTACAATCAACCATGGCCGTTGTCCTCTTAGCCCCGAATACGAACATTGTTGTATCGGTGTTGCTGAACAAGCAAGCACTATTGATACACGAACCAATCTTCCTAATCTCAAAGGATTAATGAACATCCTTTCGCGCACGAGCGAACAGCTTACACTTTTGATTCTCAAACTTGACAATGTCTATAATATCAAGCAGTTTCTCGGACGAAGCTATTCTGATGCCTTTATCAACAATTTACTTGAGGTTCTGCCACAGATCACGCTAAAGTATGATCATAATCTCCAATTTTTTCGTATCGCCTACGACGAATTGGCTATCTTAACTTCAATCCCTCTATCAGAAGCCGAAAAACTCTGCAGTGACGTCGGCACACTCACCAAACATTTTGTCGCCCAACACAACAATATCAATCTCAATTCTCTGATTACAATCGGAGGGTTTCGCTCAACTAGCAATCTCCTCGCCAAGGCTGAAACAACACTCGTGCGTGCACTTTTTGAACAGCGAGGTGGCTGGATCTTGGCACAAGATGGCAATGAGCGAAGCGACCTTGTGCGTGATAATGTCGAATGGTTGACAATCTTTTCTGAAGCTGTTGAGCAAGAGAATCTTGTTGCTTTTTACCAGCCAATCGCTGAAATTAAGACAGGAAAAATCGCCAAGTATGAGTGCTTAGCACGCATCTATCACCAGGGTCAACTCATCACGCCTGATCGTTTTGTTGAGTTAGCTCATGCAACAGGTCTATCAACTTTTATCACGCGAACGATGATTCGTCGCACCTACGAGCTTTTTGCCAAACATCCTCAAATAGAGTTTTCGATCAATATCTCCCCTTCCGACTTCAAAGACCAAACATTATTGAAATTCATCGATTACTGGCAGCAGAAGGTTCAGCTTGATCCTGCCCGCGTCACCTTTGAAATTCTTGAAGCAGAAAATGCCTACGACTGCAGCTGGTTCAGAAGTATTGTGCGCGAACTAAAGGCTCGCGGCTACATGATTGCAGTTGATGATTTTGGAACAGGGTACAGCAACTTTGTCACACTTATGGAAAGTAATGTCGATTTCTTCAAGATTGATGGTACCCTCATCAAAGATCTACATACCGACCCCTCAAAAATCCCTATAGTCTCTAGTATCGCCCAGATTATCAAGACACTGGGCGCCAAGAGTGTTGCCGAGTATGTCTCTAATCAGGAAATTTATGATATTATTCGTCAGATAGGAATCGACTATGCCCAAGGTTATGCTATCGGCAAACCAGTCGAAAAAATAGTGGAGAGCCATACATGAATACCTCTATCGCCACAGCAATCAAATCACTACCTCCTCTTTCGGAGTCGGTCATTGAGATTCAACGGCTGTGTACCAACCCTGACAGCTCATTACAAGATATCAGCAGAATTGTTGAAAAAGATCCGATGCTAACAGCTAATATCCTCAAGGCTGCCAACTCTCCCCTTTATGGCTTCAGTCGCGAGGTAACCAGTGTTGCTCAAGCGGTATCACTTTTTGGTATGGCAACCATCCTTGGTTTTGCTGTCAGTAGCGCGATCAAAAACGCTGTGAAGGTTGATATGAGCTGTTATGGTACCAACGAAGAGAAATTCGCCCAGGTTTCGATACTTCAAAGCGCATTGATGTCCAATTGGGCTAGCAAAATCGATCGCCATAAACTTCAGGTTCTTGCACCTGCCTCATTTCTCAACGAAACAGGCAAAATCGTTATTGCGATCGTCCTTAAATCCACCAACAAAGTAAAAGAGTTTGCCGAGGCGATCAAAAGTCGCCCTATTGAAGAGGTTGAAGTCGAATTGGCAGGAGCCACAAGTGCTCAAGCAGCGGCTGATCTCTTTACATTATGGAAGTTTGATCAGAGAATCGTCAATACGATTCGCTACAGTACCCATCCCTTAGAAGCAGATAGTGAAACTGCCCCCTGTGCTGCCCTTCTTTATGTTGTCAAAAAAGCGATCAATCTTGATGCCACGATTACTGAAGAAAGCAAAGCCGCTGCTATCCAAGCAGCCCAAGAGCTTAAACTAGATACAACTATTTTGGCTGATGAAATCGACAAACTTGCCAAGCGGCTCTAAACGCTTCATCCTTTTGGGCAAACGACCATCTTCTTAGGTCATTAGAAGAGGTCGAGCTCTCCTCCTTCGTCTGCTGCCTCACTATCAAGAAGAAGCTGTGCTTGCAGACAGGAGCTAAAGAGTGAACTATCAAGATAGTGAATATCGTTCGCCGATTTTTCGACAAAGATCGTTGTCCGCCAGCTGATAAGATCAAGTCGAATGCTATCGGTAAAGATAATCAGCTTGCGCACCTGCTCAGGTGTAAGCTCCTCGTGGGCACATTGTTGAACAAAAAGGGCAAAGGTTTTGATAGCATAGGCAAGATCCTCAAATTCCAAAAGAAGCCCAATGGCATGCGCATAATTAAGAAAGCGTTCACCAATTTTCTCTAAGAGTGCCTCGAGAGTTCCTTCTCCATCACGAAGGCGTTCGATAATCTCCTCGATCTCCTCCTCTGTCTCCCGAAGCTCGGCCAATGTTTCAAGGAGATCGTCTTGAAGATCGGCAACATAGTCGGCAGCTCTCGTTTTGGCCTTATGAGAACGACGCA
>JAINCO010000164.1:0-1643 GCA_036574095.1 Campylobacterales bacterium
GATCACGAAGCAACAAGATATCACCTACACCCAATCGCTCAAGTTTCAAGGCTGCCTCTGCTAAAGCACTCTCATAGGGCATATTGGCATGATACTGCTTGATGAGAGCAATATTCTCCCCTACTGATAAATTTGAAATCAGTGGAAGCTTTGCAGAGACAATGCCGTAATACCCTGATGCAACCATCGACGCAAGCCTCTCTTCAAGGAGTGCTGTTGAGGCAAAATAGATTAGATCAATCTGAGCGCTAATGAGATCACCTCAATCAAAATAATAGCGATAAAAACTTTAACCATCCCCTCAAGAACGGCAATGGGTATCGCTGTCATCTCCCTTGGTGCAGCCATGCCACTCATGATCGGGATCATCGCAGCAAATAAACCAAATGTCAGACTCTTGATCGAGAGGATCGCGATATCAGAAAAATCGACGGCTTTGATTAAAATAGCCATCTGCGCATCAATCCCTTGTTCAAGGGCAAGAAACCCAAATAAAAGTGTGCACCCGATAAAAACAAAACTAAAGAGGGCCGACAACAAAAATGTTGACACCATCGCACCTAATAGGCGTGGCAAATAAAGATAGCGCGCTTCATCAATGGCGAACGCGCGCAATGTCTCTAGTTCTCCATCGACCTTCATAACGGCAATCTCAGCATTGATAGCCGAACTTGAGCGAAGTGCGATGAGAAGAACTGTTACGAAAGGTGACAACTCGTTAACAACAACACCAATGATAACATCGCCTAACATCGACAACAAATTAAAACTATTTAACGCCGAAAGAAGTGTTGCCGAGACAACAGCCCCTAACAAAATTGACAATCCTAAAAAGAGCGGGAGCACCTGAACAGCCGTAAAATAGATCTGACGCACTAATACCAATTTCATGGCACTATTATAGCTCTTCGAATCACCCATCAACATTACCAGATAAAAAGCAAAGCGAAGTGTCTGCCAAATGGCCGTACTCTGAGTTATTACATAGCGCCCGATTCGTTCAATCCACTCTTTCATGACATAATCGATCTAAACAACTGACCCGCCCCTTTTTTCGATACCACATCCAATGTTAGGGTTTGCAATCTTTCTTAGGCTACCTGATGTCGACCTGAGACTTTTTGTGGTGGTTGATATCCCAAGGCACTATGGGATCGTTCTGTATTATAGTGGATCCTCCACTCTTCGATGATTCTTTTGGCATCCTGTCTGTTGATGAACCATTCTCTATTTAGACATTCATCTTTCGAATTTACCATTGAAGCTCTCTATATAGCCATTCTCCCAAGGTGATCCTGGTTTGATAAATAAAGGACCAATGCGTTCTTGTTTGAGCCATGCTATTAATGCTGTTGCTGTAAACTCTGGCCCATTATCGCTTCGTATGAATTGTGGCTTACCATGAAGGGCCATAAGCCTTGTCGACTCCCCCATTTTCAAGACCATTCTTAACCTCACAGTCTCTGAGATTGATTATACCGCTTCCTAACTTCAAAAGGCGTTAGATTACCCAGTGCTTCATGAGGCCTTGATCGATAAAATCTTCCATCCACTCTCTGGCCATCTGTCGAACTTCTGAGAGAGAATGAAAGATATAGCAATCAAGCAGCTCCTGTCTGAAGCTGCCATTGAATCGCTCACAC
>JAINCO010000165.1:0-3524 GCA_036574095.1 Campylobacterales bacterium
CTTTCGGTGAGCGTAGGTGATACCGTTCGCATCGTCTCACAAGATGGTCGCAGTGAAACAATGGGGATGGTGACAGCCCTCTCCAAAAGCGCCTTTTCTATTGCCCCTTTTGGTTTTATCGAGGGCTTTAAAATCGGGGATCGCGTCTATATTGTCGATGAGGGGATGCGTATTCCTGTTGGTGAGGCGCTTTTAGGGCGCGTTGTTGACCCTTTTATGCGTCCACTCGATGATCTTGGGCCAATTGTTGCCTCACAAAGCTACCCCATTATCAAGCCCCCCATCCCACCGCTTCGTCGTGGTCTCATCAATGAAATTTTTGTCACAGGCGTAAAAAGTATCGATGGATTACTCACATGCGGCAAGGGGCAGAAAGTTGGTATCTTTGCAGGATCAGGCGTAGGCAAATCGACACTGATGGGGATGATTGTGCGTGGAAGTCAAGCCCAAGTGAAGGTTGTTGCCCTCATTGGAGAGCGCGGCCGCGAGGTGCCGGAATTTATCCAACATAACCTTGGCGGCGATCTCTCAAATACCGTCATTATTGTTGCCACCTCTGATGACTCCGCCCTGATGCGCAAATATGGCGCCTTTAGTGCGATGAGTGTTGCTGAATATTTCAAAGATCAAGGACGCGATGTTCTTTTTCTCATGGACTCAGTCACCCGTTTTGCGATGGCACAGCGCGATATTGGTCTTGCTTTGGGTGAGCCGCCCACAACCAAAGGGTATCCTCCTTCTGTCTTGACCCTTATGCCACAACTGATGGAGCGCGCTGGTAAGGAGGTGGGTAAAGGGGCTATTACTGCATTTTTTACTGTCTTAGTCGAAGGAGATGACCTCTCTGATCCCATTGCCGACCAGGCTCGCTCCATTCTTGATGGTCATATTGTTCTTAGTCGGGAAATGACCGACTATGGTATCTATCCACCTGTGAGCATTCTAAACTCTGCAAGCCGCCTGATGGGATCGATCGTATCAGCAGATCAGCTACAAGTAGCACAGAAATTTCGTCGCATGTACCATCTACTCAAAGAAAACGAGGTTCTTGTGCGTATTGGTGCCTATCAAAAAGGGAGTGATACTGAACTTGATGAAGCCTTGGGGAAAAAGAGAGAGATGGAGAATTTTTTACGCCAACCGGCTACTGAGACATCCTCATTTGAGGCAACAAAAGAGGCGCTCTTAAAAATTGGGCGTTAGCGACCCAAAAGGTAGTTTCGTTCGGGACTTTGCTTCAGGCGGGCCTCAATCAGATCATCGTGTGTCAAACGACGGCGAAGATTGTGACGAATATAAAGGGCAATCCGACGGATTACTGCTTTCATCGACTCTCCTTTCATTGAAATTTACCTCTATTGAAGGCTTACATATTTTATTTTATTCACATGACAGATCAGTGACAGATTTTTGTGGTTTAAAGATGATATTTTTCGGCACTCTAAGCGATTTCGTGTTATGATCACACTATATCCCAAACCTTGTAAGGAAAAGCATGGAGCAGGACAAACGAAAGGCTCTCGATCTGGCTATCAAACAAATCGACAAAGCCTTCGGTAAAGGCGCACTAATGCGCCTGGGGGATCGCCAGGTTGAAGCGATCGAAGCGATTAGCACTGGCTCACTGGGGCTTGATATCGCACTTGGCATTGGTGGTGTGCCCAAAGGACGCATCATCGAAATTTATGGTCCCGAAAGCTCGGGAAAAACAACACTGACACTCCAAATCATCGCTGAGGCTCAGAAAAAAGGGGGGATCTGCGCTTTTATCGATGCTGAGCATGCTCTGGATGTCAAGTATGCCAAGAATCTCGGTGTCGATATTGACAACCTTCTTGTCAGTCAGCCCGACTATGGCGAACAAGCGCTTGATATTGTTGAGACATTGGCACGAAGTGGCGCGGTTGATCTGATCGTCATCGACTCGGTTGCCGCCTTGACACCCAAAAGCGAGCTTGAGGGTGATATGGGAGATGCGCAGGTTGGTGTTCAGGCGCGCTTGATGAGCCAGGCACTTCGAAAGCTAACCGGCGTACTTCACAAGATGAACACAACGGTGATTTTTATCAACCAGCTTCGTCAAAAAATCGGCGGCATGGGTTATGGACCCAATGAAACAACAACAGGTGGCAATGCCTTGAAGTTCTACGCCTCGGTGCGTATTGATATCCGCAAGGTTCAATCCCTCAAACAAGGTGAGGATGTCATCGGTAACCGTGTCAAGGCCAAAGTTGTCAAAAATAAAGTAGCTCCCCCATTCCGACAGGCCGAATTTGATGTGATGTTTGGCGAGGGAATTAGCAAGATGGGTGAATTGCTTGATTATGGCGTTAAGCTTGATGTCATTGATAAAGCGGGTGCTTGGTTTGCCTACAAAAACCAAAAATTAGGTCAAGGGCGTGAAAATGCTCGCGCCTTCCTTAAAGAAAACCCTGCGATCGCCAAACAGATTGAAGATGAGATTCGCGCCCGTATGGGCAATGAGCTGCCAACTCTGTCAGATGATGACACCGAAATCACATTAGGAGATGAATGATGCACAACATTTATATTGACGATCTTCACGCGGATGAGGTTCTTGATAGTCGTGGTAATCCCACTGTTCGTGCCACTGTCACACTTTCTGATGGCACCAAAGCAAGCGCCATTGTTCCTTCGGGTGCAAGTACTGGAAGTAAAGAGGCTCTTGAGCTACGCGATGGCGATAGCCGTTTTATGGGCAAAGGTGTTCTTAAAGCTTGCGAGAATGTCAATACAAAAATCAGTGATGAACTGATTGGTCTTTCACCTTTTAATCAAGGGGCCATCGATAAGCTTCTTAAAGAGATTGATGGCACACAAAACTACTCAGGCATTGGAGCCAATGCCGTCCTTGGTGTCTCGATGGCCGTTGCGCGCGCTGCTGCAGAGTCACTGGGCATTCCCCTCTATCGCTATTTAGGCGGCTGCAATGCTCAGATTCTACCTGTTCCTATGCTCAATATCATCAACGGCGGATCGCACGCTGATAACAGCGTCGATTTCCAAGAATATATGATTATGCCAGTAGGCTTTACAACCTTTGCCGAAGGACTTCGCGCAAGCGCCGAGGTTTACCAAAACCTCAAAAAAATCCTTCATGAGGCTGGCCACATGACAGCGCTGGGGGATGAAGGTGGTTTTGCGCCCAATCTTAGCAACAATGAAGAGCCGATCGCCGTCATTATCAAGGCAATCGAAAAAGCAGGTTATAGACCCGGCGAGCAGATCGCCATTGCCCTTGATATCGCTGCAAGCGAATTTTATGATGAAACAACAGGGCTATATAACCTTCATGGCGAGGGACGAAGCTTAACGAGCGCCCAAATGGTTGAGTATTATGAAGCGCTTTGTGCCAAATATCCGATTGTCTCGATCGAAGATGGCTTAAGCGAATTTGACTGGGATGGCTGGAAAGTGATGACCGATCGATTGGGAGGCAAAATTCAGCTTGTTGGCGATGATCTTTTCGTTACCAATACAAAAATCCTTGCTGAAGGCATTGC
>JAINCO010000166.1:0-16204 GCA_036574095.1 Campylobacterales bacterium
CGATGGAGAAGAGTAGCGAAGAGCTCTTTAGGCTTCTTGATGCAATTCTTAACGAGCATCAGGTTAGTTGTGATTAAGGATCTGTCTTTTGACTCATTTTGTGAGGTTGTGACATTAAACCGTCACACGATTCTGTTATACTGCGTCTATGCGTTATCGCGCCCTTTTTTTATCGGATATTCATCTGGGGACAAGAGATGCGCAAGTTGAGCGTCTCTTGGAGTTTATCAAAACCCATGAGGCTGATCATCTCTATCTACTTGGCGATATTATCGATGGATGGGAGCTAGGAAGGCGATGGCGCTGGCCTCAGAGCCACTCTAATCTGATCCAAAAACTACTTCGGGCTGCGCGCAAAGGGACAAGCATTACCTATGTTGTGGGTAATCATGACGATTTTTTGCGCCCCTTTCTTCCCATCACTCTGGGTGAGAGACTTTTTATTGTCGATCGAGCCGAATACACAACACCTGATGGGCGTCGCTACGCTCTTGTTCATGGGGATATGTTTGATTCGATTACAATGACTAAAAAATGGCTTGCTTTGTTGGGGGATAAAAGTTATCTCTTGTTGCTTCGACTCAATAGACCGCTAGCAAAGATTCGGTCACTCTTGGGGTTTCGTCGCCACTGGTCACTTTCGCAATTTGCCAAACGCAGTGTCAAGCAGGCTGTTGCCTATATCGATGACTATGAGACAATCCTCTCAACCTTTGCCAAAGAGGAGGGGGTTGATGGGGTGATTTGTGGCCATATTCATGAGGCAGCCAACAAGATGATGAATGGGATCCACTATCTTAATTGCGGTGACTGGGTCGAATCGTGTACCGCCGTGGCTCATTGCTATGATGGGAGCTGGATGATACTTGATGCAAACAAAGATCTATCCGATCCTCTTTTATATCGGTAAAGGAATTTGGGCTGACCGCGTTGTTCGGTGGTGGACAAAGAGTATGATTTCGCACACCGAGCTTGGTCGCAGCGATGGATTGTTTCATAGTAACGATCGGTTTCATCGTCGAAGTCGTCTCACTTCCCTGACCCCTTGCGCCAATGAGTGGATCATCATCGAGCTTGAGCTTCCTGTTGAGATTATGAAGATCGTTGAGCAGGAGCAAGAGAAGCGTATCGGCACAGGATATGATTGGTTGGGGATAATTTGTACTCATGGATTGGGGATCTCATGGCATAGCAAGAGGCGGTGGTTTTGCTCAAAGTCAAATGTTCACGATCTTGTACGCGCGCGTGAGCTGATGATGCTTAGTCCTCAAAAATATCGCTTGTTTATCGAGGTGTTAGAGCCTTTTGGACGTATTCCAGCACATTTTGTTACGCCCGCTCGTCTTTATACGATGGCGCGTCTGGCCAAGCAGCGCCAGCAGCGCCGCCTTTGTCGTCTAAGCAATGAAACTCTCTCTTAAAAAAGGTGCCTCACGCGATTTTTTCCTATAATAAATGAGCGCCTTGCCCAAGATCAATACCTGAATAGCCCATCCAATCCCCATCGCCATAAAAGCAGGATAGAGAAGTAGCGGTACCATCTGGGCCAAAAGGAGCATCAGAAGTGCTGCGCCATGGAGCCAAAAATGGAGCCGACTCCTCTCTTCTGGCGCAAAATCGCGCATCGTAGGAAGGTCAGAATGGCCTTGTGATGAGAGGTGAAACCAGACAAGAAAGGGGATGATCTTATAAAGCATCCCTGCAACAATACCTGCCAGTGCTCCATAGCCAGCCAATATTCCTGCAAGCCACAGCGTCATCTCCCCTTCGACAAAGATCGATACAATCAAAAGAATCATCGAAGCAATAAGGCTAACAAGGCCAAGGTACCAAAACGAGAGGGTTGTGTCGATGATGGGGCGCTTGCGTGTCAAGATGCGACGAAGTGTAACACTGGCAAATCCGATACCCGCTAAGGCAAGCAAGATTATGGAAGCTTGTTTGAGTAGTGGCAGATCAAAGAGTGTGGCGATCGAAACCATCACAAGAGCTGCCATAAAGACAGTTGGCGTGATAAAAAAGCATCGTTTGGGGTAGGAGGTTGTGACCCAAAACATCGGAACAACTTGCCACGCAACGCCCATTAGCAACATAATGGCCCACCCAAAGAGCATCCAAAGAGCATGGAGCGTGACGATGTTATAATGGTGCGCTGTAATCTCTCCTTGAGCATGGGAGGC
Source organism: Campylobacterales bacterium (assembly GCA_036574095.1). GTDB lineage: Bacteria > Campylobacterota > Campylobacteria > Campylobacterales > UBA6016 > JAINCO01. The sequence goes on from JAINCO010000166.1 coordinate 2,181, forward strand.
AAGAAGGTATAATCCAAAACATAAGCCAACGACCAGATTGGCTAACGCTAAGTGCATTACGCGGGTTGTAGGCATCGGTGAGGTGGCTCGTCGCATTGCAATATGACCTAAGAAGGTAAAAAGAGCTACCCCTCCTCCTACAACAGGAAGCGCCAGGGTGAGAAAACTTTGGTTGCTTGTGGCTAATCCAAAGGCAAGCAAGAGCGTACCCGCTGCTAAGAGTAGGGTAATGAGGGGGCTTGTTCGCCATGGTGCGGGAAATTTTGCACCAGAAAGAACTGGCATCATTTGCATCATCGCGCCAGACATCGCAAACATCAAAACCCCTAAAGCCAATAGGTGGGTGAAGGCAAGGGTCTTGGGATGATGCAATAAAAGTAGCTCGTCGTTAGCCCATAGACCTGTAAGCGAAAGAATTACCCCAAAGATCGGCGCACCTGCAAGCAAGAGGGCTACAGTATGAAAGGGTGGTGCCTGATCGAGTGAAAGACCAGAAGTGGTCATGGTGAAACTCTCCAAATGCGAATATGATAAAGCCCCTCTTCGGGCTCTTCTACCTCTGTTGCGTAGCCTTGTTTGGTAACAAGCTCAATCAGTGGTTGTGGTAGTTTACGATGAATTAAAAGAAGGCCAGTTGTTTCTGGAAGCTCTTGGAGAGTTAATAATGCCTTCTGCAGAGGTTCGGGAGCCGGAAGCTCTCGAACATCTAGTACAACAAAGGAGTCAGGCATCAGGGCAAGGCCTTCATCTTCTCAACAACCTGGGCACCATCAAGCATCCGATCTGCCATTGCATAAAGCACCTGCTCTTCTTTGGCATTATGCTGCTGAAGGAGGATCATGAGTGTCTCGGCAACGCCAAAAAAGCGGTTTTTGTTTTGCTCTGCTGCCGCGGCGCGTAACTCATCAATCTGGCGTCTAATTTGGGCATGCTCCATGCGCATCACTTGTGTTGGTCCTTGACTCATGCCAGTTGTTTCTTCAAAATCTGGAAACATCACCTCCTCTTCCATCCTAAAATGGTGCAGGGTACGCTTTGCAAACTCTTCTATATGCGCTTGCACACTCTCCCATCCACCAGCTGCCGCGGCCTCTTCAGCCTGCGAAAAAAGGATATCACACTCTTTATGATCATTTGCCATATACTCTCGAATCATAGAAACCCCCTCATGATGATCGTTCATTTAAACTATTGTATCAAAAATTTCTCACTTTTGCATTGATGTATATCAATAACTTTGCCATAAGCCTCTCTTCGGTTGAGATTGCGTATAATAGTGGATCGATTTGTTGGTCTTATTCGAAGGAGTTTTATGATTATTATCCCTGCGCGCCTTCAATCAACCCGTTTTCCTGAAAAGATTCTTGCTAATATTGGCGGTGTGCCAATGGTTGTTGCAACAGCGCAACGCGTCATGACAGTTGATCAAGTTGTTGTTGCGGCTGATGATGTGAGGGTTGTGGAGATTGTTCGTGGGTATGGCATTGATGCGGTGCTGACGGGTGTGCATCACCAAAGTGGAACCGATCGTCTCTTTGAAGCGTGTGAGATCTTGGGATTGAATGATCATGAGATGATTATCAATGTACAAGCGGATGAACCATTTATTGAAGAAGAGGTGGTTCGAGCTGTAAAGCGGCGTTTGCAGGGGCTTGATCGTGGGTTTAGGATGGCAAGTGCTTATAAGATCATCGATGCTCACGCAGCGCGCGACCCTAACTTGGTCAAAGTTGTTACTGATGATGAAGGGGATGCTATTTACTTTTCTCGCTCGATGATCCCCTATGATCGCGATGGTGTGGGGGTTGAGTACAAGGGTCATCTTGGAATCTATGGATATACTGTCGCGACGCTAAGACGTTTTTGTGGATGGCCTACAAGTGATCTTGAGAAAATTGAAAAACTTGAACAACTTAGAGCGCTAACTTATGGCAAAAAGATTGCGATGGTTGAGGTTGCAACAGAGGGGTTTGGTATTGACACAAAAGAGGATTGGGAGCGAGCACAACAGCGTTTAGCAACCCTTCAATAAAAAAACTCTACAATACAAAGATGAAAGATTTGACACAGATTCAATCCAAAGCCTTGGCGATTCGCGCTTTTTTGTTTGATGTGGATGGGGTGCTAACGGATGGTGGCATTATCATCAATAACGATGGCATCGAAAGTAAGCAGTTTGACATCAAGGATGGTTTTGCGATCTCAAGACTTCAGCGACTTGGTTTTGTTAGCGGGATTATCACTGGTCGGCGCTCTGAGGTTGTTGAGATGCGCGCGCGTGAACTTTCGGTAATGTGGCTACGACAGGGCGTTCTTGAAAAACGGGTAGCCTATGAAGAGTTTAAAAAACAGTTTAACCTTCATGATGAGGAGATTGCCTATATTGGTGATGATCTGATTGATCTGCCGATTTTGCTTCGATGTGGTCTTTCGGCCTCTCCGGCTGATGGGGTGGCGGAGGTCGTGGCGCGTGTTGATATTGTGATGCACAAAAACGGAGGTCGTGGCGCGGTGCGAGAGTTTATTGAACTCGTTCTTAAAGCCCAAGGGCGCTGGAGTGAATTGGTTGAACACTATATCAAAGAGAGCGAATGAAAACTTTTTCAATTAATGATCGTGTTTCGTTGGTGCCCGATAAACCTTTTTTGATTGCGGGCCCTTGTGTGTTAGAGAGCGATGATGTGAATATGAGGGTTGCTGAGGGTGTTGCCGAGTTGGCCGAGAAGTATGGGTTTACCTATATTTTTAAGGCCTCCTTTGATAAGGCTAATCGTACATCGCTAAGCTCCTATCGAGGAAGTGGTATGGAGGAGGGGCTTAGGCGTCTTCGCATGATTGGTGAGAGGTTTAATTTGCCTACCCTGACTGACATCCATGAGAGTTGGCAAGCGTTGGCAGCTGCGGAGGCGGTTGATATTCTTCAAATTCCAGCCTTTTTATGTCGTCAGACAGATTTGCTACTGGCTGCTGGTAAGACAGGTAAGGCGGTGAATATCAAAAAAGCGCAGTTTTTATCAGCTGCTGATATGGCCAATGTCATCAAGAAGGTAGAAAGCACTGGGAATGAGAAGATTATGCTAACTGAGCGCGGAACGATGTTTGGTTATAATAATCTTGTTGTTGATTTCCGAAATGTTGTTGATATGGGTGCGTTTGGCTATCCTGTTGTGATGGATGCGACCCACTCGACACAGCGCCCTGGAAGTATCGGGAATGCGAGTGGTGGCGATCCTCGTTATGCCCCCTATTTAGCGCAAGCTGCAGCACTTTGTGGTGCATCGGGCTTTTTCTTTGAGGTTCATCCTGATCCCTCGTGTGCCCTTTCAGATGCAACGACGATGATTCGTCTCGATGAGTTTGGGGCAGTATTGCAAAAGGTACGTTGCGCCTTTGATTTGGCGCGTTTATAGTTCATGGCGATAGTGCGAGAAGCTACTTGGGATTGGTTGATCGCACTTATCGAGGTTTAAAATTGGCCGTTGTGGTACAAAAATCGCGCACGAAGCAGGCTTCACAAAGGGGCTTTTGAGCTTTGCAGATATAGCGACCAAACAAGACAAGCCCTTGATGAAGAGTGTGAAGATCGGTTTTGAAGAGCTTCGTTAAATCGTCGGCTGTTTGAGAGGGGGTCAGGGCACGAGAAAGACCGAGGCGATGACTTGTGCGAAAGACATGGGTATCGACAGCCATTGTGTTGGCACCAAAAAGTTCGATTAAAAAGACGCGCGCTGTCTTTTCTCCTACACCGCTTAGTCTTATTAGTTCTTTTTCGGTTGTGGGTATAACACCCCCATGATCCAAAACAACCTGCTTTGCCATCGCAACAAGATGTTGGGCTTTGTTATTAAAAAAGCTACAGGTTGAAATGAGCTTTTTAACCTCATTAATATCTGCTTGGGCAAGTGCTTCAATGGTCGGGCAGCGCTCAAAGAGGGCTGGCGTGATGAGATTGACCCGTTTATCGGTACATTGAGCAGAGAGGATGATGGCAACAAGTAGTTCATATGGAGAATTGTAGCATAACTCCGTCGTTGCCTTGCCGTATCGCTCTAAAAATCGGCGGCGAAGCTCCTCGATTTGGGCTTTCGTACGCCGCTTCACCGCCTAAATCCAACCTTTTTTCTTAAAGATCGCGATCGGTAAAATTGCCGATAGGATCATCAAGCCATACGACCAAAGATAGCCATACTTCCAGTGAAGTTCAGGTAGATAATCAAAGTTCATTCCGTAGATACTCGCGATCAAGGTCGGTGGCAAGAAGATGACATTGACGATCGTAAAGATCTTGATGACCTTATTTTGCTCAACGGAGAGCAGACCCAAGAAGATATTTTGTAGATAATCGAGGCGATCGAAGTTAAACTTCGTATAGTCGATCAGGGAGTTAATATCCTTGATCATGATCGTCGTCTCTTCACGTAAACCTTTGGGGAGTTTGTAGCTTTTAAGAAGCGATGAGAGGATACGCTGCTTATCAAGGATATTCTCACGAATCTTCATATTCAAATCCTCATAGTAGGCAATCCTCTCGAGAATCTCTTCGCTTACATCACCATCGATAAAGATCGTACGGCGCAATTTGCTTACTTCATTGGCAACATGCTCAAGGATATCGGCATCGATATCGATGCGTAGATCAAGGATCGCCGAAAGGACATAGTAGCCATCTTCAAAGGAGCGCGGGGTGGCTAAGAGGCGGCGTTGAAGCTCATTGAAGGTGCGTAGCTCTTTATATCGAACGGTAATAAGAAAGTCATCTTTAAGGATAAAGGTAACCGTTTCGTTGTAGGCATTCTCTTTTTCATGGATCAAAAAGTAGGCATTGATGGTGATCGTCTCGGAATCTTCCCAAAAACGCGAACTGATCTCGATCTCTTCTGATTCGGCTTTGGTGGGAAATTCGACCTCGAAATTCTTCTCAACCCAACGGATCTCCTCAAGCGTAGGAGAGAGCATATCGATCCAAAGGACATGATCGGTGTTTACTGTCGTCTCATCCAAACTTTCGAGCAGATGGATATGTATCTGCTGCCCTTCGCTCATATAGATTCTGGTCATGGGCTGGCCCCTCCGCCGTTCTCGTAGGAGGGGATTGTACCATAGGGATCTTTTGAGTTCGATAAAGCCTGCTACCAAAAAGGGGTTTCTAAAGTGGATTAGACTACAATAAGCCGCAAAAACCTCTTTAAGGAGTCTCGTGATTGAGCGTTATTTAGAGGCACTCGATCGATGCAATGATCTTGAGAGCTTAGAGAAGATCCGCATTGATGTCTTAGGACGCAAAGGCTTTGTGACCACTGCCTTTGAGGAGCTAAAAACTCTACCCAACGAAGAGAAGCGCAACAGAGCTAAAGAGCTTAATGCCTTCAAAGAGCTCTTTACAAGCCGTTTTCAGGCTAAGTATCAACAGCTTGAAGATGCAAGACTTGCTGCAGAACTTCAATCCCAAAAGATCGATCTCTCGCTTTATGAGCCACGCATCGAAACAGGCGGCTTTCATCCAATCCGATTGACGATGGAGAGGATTGTTGACTTTTTTGTTGCTCAGAATTTTTCTGTCGAAGAGGGGCCGATTGTTGAAAATGACTTCAATAACTTTGAGGCACTCAACCTTCCTAAATACCATCCTGCTCGCGATATGCAAGATACCTTTTATATGAATGATGGGATGTTACTACGCACCCATACAAGCTCGGTGCAGATACGCACGATGCTTGCATCAAAACCTCCTATTCGTATGATTGCGCCAGGTGTTGTTTGTCGTCGCGACTATGATGCAACCCATGTGCCGATGTTTCATCAGGTCGAAGGGCTTGTTGTTGATGAGGAGGGGCGGGTGAGCTTTGCCCACCTCAAAGCAATTCTTGTGGACTTTTTAACTGATATGTTTGAGGGCGTGAAGGTGCGCTTTCGCCCAAGCTTTTTCCCCTTTACCGAACCCTCAGCTGAAGTGGATATCTCATGTATTTTCTGCCATGGCAAAGGGTGTCGCGTCTGCAAACAGACGGGGTGGCTTGAGGTCTTAGGGTGCGGTGTTGTTGATCCTAATGTCTTTGCTGCTGTTGGGTATGAACGCGTCAGTGGGTATGCCTTTGGTTTGGGGGTTGAGAGGTTTGCGATGTTGATGTACCGTGTTCCTGATATGCGCGGATTTTATGAGGGCGATCTTCGCCTGTTGGAGCAGTTTTCATGATGATGACACGCTGTTGGCTTGAAGAGTTTGTTGACCTTGATGGGGTTACATTAGAAGCTATTGCTGATGCGCTTAATCGCATCGGCTTAGAGGTAGCGGGCATGAAGCGCTACCAGATGCCTGATAGGGTTGTTGTTGGCCATGTTGTGGCATGCGAAAAGCATCCCGATGCAGATAAGCTCTCTGTAACACGCGTAGATGTGGGAAATGAAATATTACAAATTGTCTGTGGCGCTGCCAATATTGCGGCTGGCCAACGAGTTGCTGTTGCTCTGATTGGAGCGATACTTCCTGGTGGCTTAGAGATCAAGAGAGCAAAACTGCGAGGTGTTGATAGTTTTGGTATGATCTGCTCTGCCAAAGAGCTTGGATTGCCCGATATCGGGGCTGGTATTATGATTCTTGATGCCTCGATTGGGGATGTTGCTCTTGGTACGCCACTCTCTGCTATCCCACTATTTAACGATGAGACAATCGAGGTTGAGCTTACCGCCAACCGAGGAGATTGCCTCAGTATCCTTGGGATGGCGCGAGAACTTGCGGCTGCTCTTGATCGGCCGATGGTGGAGCGAAGTAGTTTTGAGGATGATGAGCATAGTGTGGGGATTGGGCGGATTCTTCATATCCAAAGTGCCGCTGATGTGACCTCAAGCCTCATCTATCGCGCCATCGAAGGGGTACCCGCTACACTTCCTCTTAAACATACGCTTCGATTAGCCCTTGTTAATGAAAGTTGGCGTACGCCACTGGAAGGCTTTCTGATATATGCGATTCATGCCACGGGCGTTATCTTGCGTGCCTACAGACGTTCATGGTTTAAAAGTCAAGACAATGATGAAAAAACAGTCATTACGATCGAACTCCACAATGGTGTTGATGAAGTTTGTCGCAAAGTTGGCAGTGAACGGAGTATTGCCTCAATCATTGGTATCTCGCAGCTTGCTGACACATATCCAACTAAAGAGGATGATGTCATTATTCTTGAGGCTAGCTACACTAATCCCATCGCATTAGCCATGGCGCAATTTGAACATCGTCTTGAGAGTGATGCGCTCTATTATCGAAGCTCACGCGGAAGTGAGGTTGCTATCGAGAGTGGGATGGACTACTTAATAAGTGACCTACGAAAGAATGGAATCAAACTCTTTGCTGGCGCTATCAAGCATCTCAATGCTCCGATGCCGCGACTTCTGAAGATTACGATGTCACGCCTTGAGCAGATTGTCGGGATGCCTCTGGAAAAAAATAGCATCGTTTCCATCCTCAAAAAGCTCTCGTTTGATGTGACACTAAGCCACAGTGACGATGAGTTGTTTATCGGTATCCCTCTCTTTAGGCACGATATTGTCAATGAGCATGACATTGCTGAAGAGATTGTTCGGATGTATGGGATTGATCATATCCCGGCTGCTCATTTACAATGTGTTGTTAAAAAAAGAACAAGTCCTACCTGGCAGCGATGGCAGCGTGAGAGACGACTACGCGAGCGTGCCGTGGCAACTGGTTTTTCGGAGGCGATCCATTTTATCTTTACTGACAAGGCCATGCAACAACGCTATGGGTTTGAGTGTGTTGATGAGAAGCTTGATATTGCCAACCCAATTACAGCTGAACTTGATACACTGCGCACGACGCTTTGTTTGCAGCTTGTTGATTCTGTGGTACGCAATGTTAAAAATGGATACCGTCGCATTGCTCTTTTTGAGCAAGGGGTTATCTATGATGCCTCAAGAGAGGAGAGGCGTGTTGTTGGGTTTATCTGGTCAGGTGCGCTTGAAGAGGCAAAACTCTCAAATCATGGCAAACCGGCTCAAATAACCTTTGGCGATTTTATTCAAAAACTTGCTGCGATCATTGGCCATGTTGAGATTGAAGAGCAACGCCCGCTCCAACCCTCCTTTTTTCACCCCTATCAATATGGCCTACTACGCCAAGAGGATGAGGCGATCGGGTTTGTAGGGCGTCTTCATCCAGCAGTTGAGCGCGACCAAGATCTGCCAGCTACCTATCTTGCCCAGCTCTTTGCTGATAAGCTCTACATGCGCACCCACTATGCTCAGGCGATTAGTCCTTATCAAAAAGTTAAACGGGATTTAACCCTTATCACCAATCCCGAGATCTCCTATGCACGCTTGCGTTGCGCGATTGATGATGTCGCACCAGCAGAGCTTAAAAGCTTCTATCCTATTGATCGCTATCAGCCTGACGGGGGTGAGGTGGCTTTAACCCTTCGTTTTGAATTCCAATCAGATAAAAAGACATTTGAAGAGAGTGAGATTACACAGATGATGCAAAGAGTTGTTGAGGCTGCGGCCAGTGTTGGTGCCCAGATAAAATCATGAGTACGACAAGCAACAAAAAGTTAATGATCTCTCCTTCGCGTCCATTGAAGGGGAGTATCTCAACCATTGCCCCCGATAAATCGATCAGTCATCGCTGTGCGATCTTCTCACTGTTGGCAGATGATGTTTGTCGCATCGAAAACTACCTGAAGGCCGAAGATACACTTAACTCATTAACGATTGCAAGTAAACTGGGAGCCGATGTTATGTGGGTGGATGATGGGATACTTGAAATTCGACCACCCGAGAAGATTGCTGAACCCTTTGATATTCTTGATTGCGGTAATTCTGGCACCTCGATGCGCCTATATACAGGGCTTCTTGCAGGAAGTGAAGGCTTTTTTGTATTAACAGGAGATCAATATCTACGCCGCCGACCGATGAAGCGGATTGTGGCCCCTTTGCGCACTATTGGCGCAACGATCGATGGACGAGTTGGTGGGGATCTTGCTCCATTGGCGATTCGTGGACAACAACTTAAGAGCTTTGATTACACAAGTCCTATTGCCTCAGCTCAAGTCAAAAGTGCCCTTATTCTTGCTGCGTTGCAAGGGGCAGGGGAGAGTCGTTTTCGTGAACCAGAGCTCTCGCGTGATCATACTGAGCGAATGCTTCTGGGGATGGGGGCTGATCTTGAGGTGGGTGAGGAGATCATTATTCGCCCCATGGCCAATCGACTATCACCTCTTGTGATGCGTGTTCCTGCCGATCCTTCCAGTGCCTTTTTCTTTGCTGTTGCTGCGGCGATTATTCCTGAAAGTGATCTAACGCTTGAAGGGGTGCTGTTGAATGATACTCGCATAGAAGCTTTCCGTGTCCTTCAGAGGATGGGAGCAGATATCACAATCACTCCTCGCGAAACCCGCTATGAAACAATCGGTGATATTAGGGTGCGTTTTGCTTCCTTGCAGGCGATTGAGGTTAGTGAAAAAATCAGTTGGTTGATTGATGAATTGCCGGCTCTTTCGATTGCGATGGCATGCGCCCAGGGGCGAAGTGTTGTGCGTAATGCCCAAGAGTTGCGTGTGAAAGAGAGTGATCGAATTGCAACTGTTGTGGCGGGGCTGAGGGCGTGCGGGATTGAGGTTGAGGAGTTTTCTGATGGCTATGCGATTACTGGCGGAAAACTTAAAAAAAGTGTCATCGATAGCCATGGCGACCACCGTATTGCGATGAGCTTTGCGATTGCGGGGTTGGTATGTGGGATGGAGATTCTCGATACTGCCTGTATCCAAACCTCCTTTCCCAATTTTGAAGAGATACTTTCACAGATCGCGGAGCCTCGTTGATGGAAGTTCGTTTAGCTGAAAGTCTTGGTTTTTGTTTTGGGGTGCGTCGCGCCATTGAGATGGCTGAGGAGAACCCTGGATCACAAACCTATGGACCGTTGATTCATAATCCTGATGAGATTAAACGGCTAAAAGAGGATTTTGATGTCTGGACAACAAATCGTCCTGAGGACCTCGCTGTTGGACGCAAGGTGATCATCCGTACCCACGGCATTCCTAAGGATCGCCTGGCTCAACTTGATCGTGAGGGGTATGAGTATGTCGATGCGACCTGCCCCTTTGTTAAAAAGCCTCAAGAGATCTGTGCGCGTATGAGTGCCCAAGGATATGATATTGTTATTTTCGGTGATGCTTCCCACCCTGAAGTTCAGGGGGTTGTTAGCTATGCTGATGGGCCCACTTATGTTGTTCAGTCTCCCAGTGAACTCTCGTCTATCAAACTTAAAAGTAAAATAGCTGTGATCTCACAGACAACACGCAAATTTCAAGAATTTATGGCGATTGTTGAATATCTCATTGCCCGCTATCCAGAAGTGGCCGTCTTTAATACGATCTGTAACGCGACTTTTGATAATCAGGATGCGGCTAGAGAGTTAGCACGTGAGGTTGATGTGATGGTTGTGGTTGGGGGAAAAAACTCATCCAATACAAAGCAGCTTTTAGCGATCGCTTCAGAGATCTGCCCGGATAGCTATTTGGTTGAGCGGGCTGTTGATCTTGATCCATCATGGTTTGTTAATAAGCAACTTTGCGGCGTGACTGCCGGTGCAAGTACCCCCAAATGGGTCATCGATGAGGTTGTTGAGGCTATTAAAAGGTTTTAGATCCCCAAGTAGCTCTTGGGGAGCGATGATTAGCTTAGGGCCTCAAGTTCTGCTTTGGCACGCATTAGCTGCTCTGCTACCTGGGTGAGTGCCTCGCGATTTTGGGTAATCACTGCTTCTGGAGCATTGGCGATAAAACGCTCATTAGAGAGCATCCCATGAAGTTTGTCATACTCTTTTTGAAGTTTTTCGACCTGTTTAAGCAGGCGCGAGGTTATTTGTGCTTTGGCTTCAGCGCTCATAGGGACATAGATCTCAAGATTTTCGGTGATATCAACCGCGCACCCTTCGATTTTGGCCTCACATTTTTCAACGCGTTCAACACGAGCGAGTTTGGTAATCAAGGCCGTGACACTCTCATTGATCGTTAGTGCTCCTTTGATATAGGCAATCTCACTCGGTTTATTGGCCAAATTGATCGTTGCTTTGGCGCGTCGGATGGCAATAATCGCTTCAATAACAAGCCCAAATTCTTGCTCGATTGCTTCATCGCGGCTTACATCCTCAGGATAGGAGAGTGTCATGATCGACTCACCCTCCCCAAGTGTTCGCCCTGAGAGTGATTGGTAGAGTTCTTCGGTGATAAAGGGCATGACAGGGTGGAGTAGTTTTAGAGCTTCTTTAAAGATGGCACCAAGCTCCCCAATCGACTCCTTGCTTGCCTTCGAAAGCTCAATCCCCCAGTCACAAAACTCATCCCACAAGAAGCGATAGATTGTGGTGATGGCATCGTTAAAGCGATAGCCATCAAGGTGTTCGCGTGTTTGGGTAGTTGCCAGAGCGAGGCGACTTTTCATATAGCGTCCAAGTGGCGTAACAACCTTAATATCAGCCAAATCGGCAAAGCTTTCGGCATTCATCTGAAGAAACTTAGCCGCATTAAAGAGCTTGTTGGCAAAGTTGCGCCCCTGGATAATCTTCTCATTGCTTAGTTTAATATCGCGCCCTTGAACGGCGAGGATAGTCAGGGCAAAGCGCAGAGCATCGGCGCTATACTCTTCGATTTTATCGAGTGGATCAATCACATTGCCTCGTGATTTGCTCATCTTTTGGCCATGTTCATCACGCACAAGGGCATGCAGATAGACATCTTTGAAAGGAACAGCTTTCATAAAGTGTGTTCCCATCATCAACATCCGCGCAACCCAGAAAAAGAGAATATCAAACCCTGTGATCAAGAGGGCATTGGGATAAAAGCGCGCAAGATCATCTTTATTAACCTGATAGTGATCTGGGTTGCCCCAACCTAATGTTGAGAAGGGCCAGAGTGCCGATGAGAACCATGTATCTAAGACATCGGGGTCTTGATGGATCGATTCATGATGACATTTGGGGCAGTAGTGTTCATGCTCATGCTCACTTGCCCACTCATGGCCGCAGTGATGACAATACCAAACAGGGATGCGATGCCCCCACCAAAGCTGTCGGCTAATACACCAATCGCGAAGATCACGCATCCAGGCATCGAAGTTATTTTTCCAGCTAGCCGGGATAAATTTGGTCTCTCCAGCATTAACGCGTGCGATTGCCTCAGAGGCGAGCTCTTTTTTGACAAACCATTGCTTGGAGATATAGGGCTCAACAACATTACCGCAGCGATAGCAATGGCCAACCTGATGGGTGTGCTCTTCGATTTTATCGACATAGCCTAATGCTTTAAGCCGTTCGATAATAATGCTTCGCGCCTCTAATCTCTCAAGGCCAGCAAACTCACCACATTCACGATTTAAGATCCCTTTTTCATCAAAGATCGTGATAAATGGCAAGTTGTGGCGTTGGCCGACCTCGTAGTCATTAGGATCATGCGCAGGGGTAACCTTCACAACTCCTGTACCAAATGCGCGATCAACATGCTCATCGGCAATGATAGGAATTTCGCGATCGATGATAGGTAAGCGCACAGTTTGGCCCACAAGGTGTGTATAGCGCTCATCTTCTGGATGAACCATCACGGCCGTATCGCCAAAGTAGGTCTCTGGACGCGTTGTCGCAACGACAAGAACCCCAGATCCATCGCTGAGAGGGTAGCGCAGGTGATAAAGGTAGCCTTTGGTCTCTTTGTGATCAACCTCAATATCTGAGAGTGCGCCGTCATGGGTGCACCAGTTAACCATGTAGTCGCCACGCACAATCATCTTCTCGTTATAGAGTTGAACAAAGGCTTTGCGCACACTGGCCGCTAACCCCTCATCCATCGTAAAGCGTTCACGACTCCAAGCTGGACCAATGCCCAAACGACGCATCTGTTTAACAATCGTGCCGCCAGAATAGGCTTTCCACTCCCATACTTTTTCTAAAAATTTTTCTCGTCCAAGCTCTTCTTTGGTGATTCCCTCAGCTAGCAGCCGTTTTTCAACGACATTTTGGGTGGCGATACCCGCATGATCGGTGCCAGGTTGCCACAGCGTGGGGTGGCCATCCATGCGCTTATAGCGAACAATAATATCTTGAAGCGTAAAGGTGAGAGCATGGCCGATATGCAGACTTCCGGTTACATTGGGTGGGGGCATCATGATTGCAAAAGGAGCTTTTTCCCCCTGATTAATCTCAAAAAGACCCCGTTGTTCCCAGATGGAATAGATCTTGCTTTCACTTTTTGACGGATCGTACTGTTCAAGGCGACTCATTGGATTCCTTCATGACATGGAGCGTGGTGAAAATATGGGTACATAGCCTTGAAATTGTAACCTATTAGTGGTAAAATGGCGCTAATGCCAAAAAGGAGCAGTACAAATGGTATATGAAGTGAAGATGCCGATTCTTGGTTTTGATAATGTGTCAAAACTCGAGTTATCGGAGATTGATGATATTTTTGTGAGTGCGCGCAACGCTGAAGATAATGTCCCCGCGTTTACGCTCATCAACCCCTACGCGCTTCGCGAATACTCGTTTGATATTCCCATTGCGGCGAAGGTTTTGCTCGATATTACAAGTGATTCGAAGCTTCTTGTCTATAACATTGTTGTCCTCCAAAACCCGATCGAGAGCTCAGTGGTTAACTTCCTTGCTCCTTTGGTGTTTAATACCGACACCAAAGTTATGGGTCAGATTGTTTTGGATGCTACAAAATATCCTCAGTTTGGCGTAGCAGAAAAAATCGAGAACTACCTCCAAAAATAAGTGCCATTATCGCGTCTAAATGATGAGCAGCTGGCCGCGGCGAGCGCGCCGTTTGGCCACAATCTCATCATCGCTTCAGCTGGAACTGGAAAAACATCGACAATTATCGGTCGCATCGCCTGGCTTTTGACCCATGGCGTTCTCCCTGAAGAGATTCTTCTATTAACCTTCACCAATAAAGCTGCTGCCGAGATGATTGCGCGCTTAGAGCGCTATTTTGATAAGAGCCTTACAAGCAAGATCGAGGCAGGGACCT
>JAINCO010000010.1:0-1450 GCA_036574095.1 Campylobacterales bacterium
AGGGTTTTCTTGCACCACCCAAGCGACAAGAGTGGAGTAGGGCCAAAAAATTGCAATGGCTTTACATGACGATCATACAAGACCACAAAAAACAGCTCAAGGCTCTTTTGCGACAAAAAAAGAGTGGCCAAGAACGAATCTTTACTTTGCGTGCTGCTAAAATTCCCAACTCAGTCGCGCCTCACCGCTCCTAAAGGTCATTTCACTGCTTGATATCACTGAGCTTGAGTCGATGCGACGCGCAAAAATAACCGATATTAAATTAGCAAGCATCGGCAAACTGGCAGCCGGCATAACGCATGAGATCAATACCCCCTTACCTATATCAAAGGCAACCTTGAGCTTCTTGAGTTAGAACTTGCCGATCTTCAACCAGACCCTGCCAAGCAGGAGCTACTTGAGAATATCAAAGATGGAATCTTGCGCATCTCCTCGATTATTGAATCGATGAAAGAGGTAGCAGGAATTGGTGGAGATGAGCGAAAAAGATTCAATCTCTACACGGCCCTCATCTATGCCTGCCGCATCATTTATAACAGAGCCAAACAGATCTCTCCCATCACGATCAATAATGAGAGGTTTACGCTTGCACTTGACAAAAATCACGAAGAGCATCTCTTCACTGGTTCGATGCAGCGAATAGAGCAAGTTTTTATCATCCTCAATAATGCCCTTGATGAACTCGCCACGTCACCTAAATCCTTTGAAGAGCGCTACATCCATATTTCAGTTATCTCAATGAAAAAAGAGATTAAAATCTATTTCAGAGATAACACTGGAGGCATTCCAGAAAAACTCCTGCCTACACTCTTTGATCCTTTTGTGAGCACCAAATCACAATCGGGGATGGGGATCGGCCTAAATATCGCCAAAACTATTGTCGAGGATCACGACGGAACAATTATCGCTTACAATGATTCTGAAGGAGCCGTTTTTGAGATCACACTTCCCTTAGACCAAGGAGGAAAATAGTATGTTTTTTCTAAGCGAAGCGAATCAGAACCGATTCGCCATCCTGTTGCACCAACACCATCATCAACACTTCCATGGGAGGAGATCGCGACCTTTTCACTGCGAGAAATTAAGCTTGTAGTCTCATCCGATGGGGCCATTTTATGGCGCAATGATGCCGCTGCGACGATTAAGGATGAAGCGGCCTTGCTACGCGAACTCGCTAAAGGCGGCAATACGGTTACTGTTGCGGGATGCCAAGCCAAAGTTGTTAGCAAAACACTCCCCCAAGGCGCTACCCTCTATGCCATTCTCAAAGAGGAGGTAAGTGCAAGCGAGGAGCTTCTTGCTATGCACCAGCAAAGCATCCGCAACGCCCTCGCCAATACCCAACAAGTCTTTGTGACGATGATCGACAAACTTAAAGAGATGGCCGCGCAAGCACGAGAAACGGCTGCCGGCTCAACAGAAGGAATGAAAGTTATCCAGCATATCGTTG
>JAINCO010000011.1:0-14211 GCA_036574095.1 Campylobacterales bacterium
AGGCGTCTAGGTTGGCTTTTTGCTGCTCTTGCCCTGATGATTCTGCTGATCGGGGTGGTCACGATGCAGCAGATGATGGTTATTATTGCTCAGGATAAGGCACTAGCAATCTCAGAGGTTGTCAAGGCTGGATTGACAGCCCATATGAAAAATGGCATCATGGATCGGCGTGACTATTTTTTGAATGAGATTAAAAGCCTCCATAATATCCGAGAGCTAGCCATCATTCGCTCTGAGGCAGTTAATCGACAATTTGGGGCTGGAGGGCAAGAAAAAGAGATTGATCATATCAGTCGCGAGGTTTTTGGCCAAAAAAGACCCCGTTATCTCTTTGATAACCTCCTCCTCTCCTCTTCCCCAACGATTCAGGCCTACATTCCTTACATTGCCAGCGATGAAGGGGCACTCAACTGCTTGATGTGCCATCAGGTTACCAAAGGGGAGGTTTTGGGGGTTGTTGCGATCACGCTCGATTTGAGTGATTACTATACGATAATAGGCATTGGGGCATTAGAGCTACAAGCTGCGGCGCTTTTTATTGTGCTTATCGTTGGGGCTCTTTGGCTAGCGACAACGCTTCGCCGCCATGTCATGGTTCCTCTTCGCCGCCTCCAAGCCAACTTGTGAGAGGCATTTGAAGAGAAAAAAACCGATCGATGTTGATGGGTATAAGACCCAAGAGTTTCGCGAGGCAGCATTGGATAGCCAGATGTTGGTAATGGAGATTAGAGCCAAACAAGAGGAGATAGAAGAGATCAATAAAAAGCTATCAACTCTCAATGATGAGATCGAGACAACGCTGCGCGAAACAGTTAAAATGCTTGGTGAAATTGGAGAGAGCCGCTCAACCGAAACCAAGCATCACCTTGGTGTTGTCGCTGCTATATCGGTTATCCTGGCACGTAAGCTAGGCTGGAGCGACGAGCAGATCGAGGAGCTTGAATACGCGAGCTATCTTCATGACTTAGGAAAGATCGGCATTCCTGATGCGATTCTTGAAAAGCCAGGTCGCCTTAGCGATGAGGAGTATCGTATCATGACAACCCACACGACTATAGGGTGGGAGCTTTTAAAGAATTCACAGCGTCCACTCCTAAGGCAGGCAGCGGTTATTGCCAAGTATCATCATGAGCGCTGGGATGGTCGTGGGTATCCTGAAGGTCTTGCGGGAGATGAGATTCCTTTGGTGGCGCGGCTTGTAGGAATTGCTGATGTCATCGATGCTCTTTGTAGTCGGCGATGCTACAAGGAGGCGTGGCCTGCGGTAAAGGTGCGAGCGTTTTTTGAGGAGGAGCGAGGTCGCCAGTTTGATCCTAAGCTAACCGATGTTGTCTTAGAGCATTTTGAAGAGATTATGGCAGCTCGTGATGGTGCCATCGCAGAGCGCTAATTATACAAGTGCTAATGCGAGATATGTTACCATACCGTAGCACTTTTTAAGGATGTGAATGGACTATCTTTATATTATTGGCGAAAATAGACTATCAGGTACCGTAAAAATCGCAGGGGCAAAAAATGCTGCCCTCCCCTTGATTGCCGCATCGATTCTCTCAAAAACACCCTATGAGCTTGATAATCTACCCAATGTGGCCGATGTCAAGACCTTTTTAAAGCTCTTATCTATTCTGGGAGCTGCAAACGAATGGAAGAGTGATCACAGTGTTAGTATCGATACCTCAACGATAGTGAGCACCACGGCAACCTATGATATTGTCCGAACGATGCGCGCATCAATTCTTACACTTGGTCCCTTGCTTGCACGCTACAGGCAATGTGACATCTCCCTACCCGGTGGCTGCGCGATTGGTCAGCGTCCTGTTGATCTGCACATCAAGGCGATGGAGATGATGGGTGCTGAGATTGAGATTAAGGGAGGCTACATCCACGCTAAAGCGCCTGAGGGGCTTAAAGGGGCATCGATTGTTTTTGATAAAATTACTGTCACAGGCACAGAGAATGTTGTCATGGCGGCTGCTCTGGCTAAGGGGGTGACAAAGATTGTCAATGCTGCCAAAGAGCCCGAAGTTGTTCAGTTGTGTGAGGTGATTCGTGATGCCGGGATCAAAGTTGAAGGTATAGGCACCGATGAGCTTATCATCCATGGTAGCGATGGTGAGCTCTTGGAGCTTCAGCCCACACGCGTCATCCCTGATCGTATCGAGGCAGGAACCTTTCTTTGCGCAGGTGCTATCACCAACTCTGAAATTTCGTTAGAGGGGGCTAATCCTAATCATCTTGAGGCGGTTCTGATCAAACTACAGCAGATGGGTTTTGGCTATACCGCAAGTGATGAGAGAGTGACAATTCATCCAGCGAAAAAGATCTATCCCATCGATATCATCACAACCGAGTATCCAGGTTTTCCAACCGATATGCAAGCGCAGTTTATGGCATTAGCCACGCAGGCCGAAGGAATTAGCTCGATTGATGAGAGGCTCTTTGAGAACCGTTTTATGCATGCTGCCGAGCTACAGCGTTTGGGTGCGCATATTGTTCTTAAGGGTAATGTTGCCACAATTGTTGGCCCAACACCACTCTATGGTGCTGATGTCATGAGCTCGGATTTGCGTGCCTCTTCGGCACTTGTTATCGCTGGACTTGCCGCCAAAGGAACGACAAAGGTTCACCGCATCTACCACCTTGATCGTGGTTATGAGAAGATTGAAGAGAAACTAACCGCACTGGGAGCGAAGATTTTCCGCGCCAAAGAGTAATTTACCTCTTTCTCAGCGGGCTGATGATATGATAAGAAAAAGTAAAGAAGGATGCTAGGATGGGAAGCTTTAGTGTTTCACATTGGGTTGTAGTTTTATTGGTCATTATTCTTCTCTTTGGAGCCAAAAAGATCCCCGAACTTGCCCGAGGTCTGGGTAGTGGTATCAAGGAGTTTAAGAAGGGGATGAGTGAGAGTGAGGATAAGATCACGCAAAATCCGCAAAGCCAGCAAACAACAACACAAGCTCAAAACGATACCACAACCACGCCCAAGGCGTAATTGCACTTGAAATAAAAGGGGTTTCTTACCCCTCTCCTCGTAATTGATAGGTAATATCGCCCGCTCCAAAACCGATCGTCACCCCCTCATCCAACACGCCGATAACGCTATCATCTTTGATGATTTTGAGCTTACTTCCCTCTCGTACAACGCGATCGGCTAACATCAGCTGGTAGTGGCCAAATTCTGCCTGCCAATCAAGCTCTCTCGGCTCTTCATTGACAGCCCAAACAGGAAGAATAATCAATCGATCGCATCCCGAAAAACACCGCTTAAAGTGCTCAAGATTATCCATCGTTCGTGACCATTTGTGAGGTTGCCAAATGACAGAGAGTGGCGAGAGATTGATCATTTCAGCATAGGTTTTAGCCGATGCAAGTGTTGCCTCGATTTCGGTCGGATGGTGACCGTAGTCATCGATAATAACATGACGCTCATCGCTATGGATAATGTCAAAGCGTTTTTTAATCCCTTTAAAGCGCTTGAGGTTCTCTCGAATCGCTTCAAGTGGCATCTCATGAAGAGCGGCTAAGATCGCCAACGAAGCATCAAGGGCGATATGTTTCCCAAATCCCCAGACCTCAAAGGAGCCATACCCCTCAAGATCAAAAAAGGTAGTTGGCTCGCCCTTGACGACGCTATAGCGGATGTTCGTGATTTGTCGGCTCGGATAGAGTCGAATCGCCTCTTTTTCGTATTGGGCGAGAAAGGGGTCTTCAGCGTTAATGACACGAATTTTAGCAAGATCCAAGAACTTCGTGTAGGCGCCATAAAAGGCCTTTAGATCATACTTATAGTACTCCATATGCTCAGGCTCGGCATTGGTCACAATTGCACAGTAGGGATTGGAGTTAAGAAAGCTACCATCAGACTCATCAGCCTCAAAGACCATCAAATCGCCTGAGTTGCGGCGTGTGTTTGATCCAAACTCCTTGCTCTCAGCCCCAATCAGTGCCGAGGTGCCAAGAATCGCTGCTAACATCGCTGTTGTTGTGCTTTTGCCATGGGCGCCACAGACTGAATAGACCTTTTTGAAGGCGAGGATAAAGGGAAGGGCCTCGCTTCTTGAGAGTAGATTGATCCCCTTGACACGCGCCTCCATCATCTCTACATTTTCTGGGCGAATCGCCGCTGAGTAGATGACAAGGTCTTGATCAACAATGGCCGTGGGTGAATGAGGGACAGTAACAGGGATCCCTTTTTTTTCGAGTGTTTCGGTGATTTTGGTGCGGCGAATATCTGAACCAGTGACGATATGACCATCTTGTTTAAGATATTTGGCTAATGCAGAAAGACCGATGCCACCGATACCTATAAAATGAATTTTCATGCTATACCTTTCATAACGGATGCAAAGCGTGTTAGAGCCTCGCGGGTGCGTGCGGGCTCATAGACAAGAGCAAGACGAACATACCCCTCCCCTGCTTTGTTTCTACCTAAAAAGCTACCGGGAAGAACTTTAAGATTTGCCTCTTGATAGAGTTTTTTGGCAGCCTCTAAATCATCATTGACAAAAAGCCAAAGGTAGAAAGTTGCCAAAGATGGAGCCACGCCTAAAATCTCCTCTGCGATGACAAAATTTTCACGATAGGCCTCGCGAGCTTTTGCAACATGGCTCTCATCGCTCCACGCCACCGCCGCGGCGTGCTGCAATGGAAGCGGAATCGCAGCCCCCACATAGGTGCGATACTGTCGATAGCCTGCGAGGATCGAGGCATCACCAGCAACAAAACCGCTGCGAAGACCTGGGGCATTGGAGCGCTTACTAATAGAGTTAAGCACAAGGATATTCTCAAAACGATCATTACCAATCGCTTTGGCTGCTTCAAGAAGCGATGGAGGTGGTGTGGTGCTATAGATCTCGCTATAGCACTCATCATTGATGAGGATAAAACCATATTTAGCCGAGAGGCGCGCCCATTCACACAGCTCATCAAGGGTCATCACAGCCGCCGTGGGATTAGAGGGGGAGTTAAGGATGACAAGATCGCAAGCAGCAAGCTCATGTTCATCGATAACAGGTTTAAAACCACTCTCGGGCAGTAATGGCAAGTGGATAATGCGCGCGCGACTTGCAATCGCCGCCCCTTCGTAAATTTGATAAAAGGGGTTGGGAAATGCCATCACAGGATAGGTTTTGTCAAAAAGAAGGTACTGAGGAAGGTTAAAAAGCACCTCGCGTGTGCCAAATGTCGGGATCAGTTGATCTTTACTAAGCGTAACACCAAACCGTCTTGCAACAAATGCTCGCTGTGCGGTATGCAAAAACTCTTCACCACCACTCTTAGGATAGTAGCGCAACTCCCCTGCCCTTGCGGCAAACTCATCAAGGATAAATTGTGGCGTTGGAAACTGTGGCTCGCCGATTGTCAGTGCCATCGGAGCAAGCTCTGCAGGGGGGGTGATCCCCTCAAGTAAGCGCGTAAGTTTTTCAAAAGGATAGGTTTCGAATCTCATCGTGACCTTTGGAAAATTTTTGCGCCATTATAACGCTTTCGGGCTTAATGGGGAGGGATGGTTAAGCTTCTCTATGGTAGGCTACACTTTATGAAACAGGCTAAACTCTTGATCATGATTTTATTATCCACGCTTGATCTGTTAGCGGCAATTGGTACACCTTCAGAAGCAATTGCCTATCTTAATCATCTTCGAGAGCGTGCCGGAATGACGATCCTCCGAAGTGATGAGAGGCTTAATGCGGCGGCTATGAATCATGTAGCCTATATGCGCACCAATAATATCACGAGTCACTGCGAGGAAGTTGGTCGCGTCGGCTTTACGGGTGTTACGCCAAATGATCGAGCCCATGCTGTCTCATTTCTTTCGCCGGTGACTGAAAATCTCTCCTCAGGACAAACAACAGTTCGTGAATCGATTGATGGTCTGCTTTCGGCAATCTACCACCGTTTTGGTTTTCTTGATCCAGCACACGATCTTATCGGTGCAGGGGTGGGAGAGAGTGCTCAGTCAACCTATTTTAGTTACAGTATGGGAAACAGTGCATTAGAGGCACTTTGTGCGGGCCCAAGCTTTGAAGGATGGGGGTACAATTATGATCAAGTTTGCGCTGATGCAAATAAAAAGATTGAAGCAACAGCATTTGAAGAAAGCACGCTTGCTGCTTCACGCGCCAATCCTCCGCTGATTCTTTGGCCCTATCCTGGTCAGGCTGGCGTATCTCCGGTCTTTTTTGAGGAAGATCCCGATCCTCTACCCCAACAATCTGTCAGCGGCTATCCAGTGAGTGTCGAGTTTAATATAGCCTACTTTCCTGAACCACCCAAACTACTATCCTTTCGCCTGTATGATGACCAAGAAGAGGTAGAAAATACATGGCTTCTATCAAAGACGAATGACCCTAATCGGCGGCTAAGCTCTTGGCAATATGCCCTCTTTCCTCTTGAGCGACTTAAGTGGGATCATGACTACCGCGTTTACCTTGCGTATGAGAGTAATGCGACAGTAAAAGAGTTGAGTTGGCACTTTAGAACGGCTGCTCCTTTTGAGCAATACTATGTTGTAGAGACAACAGCAACGACACTTAACCTTCGTCCAAATCAAACCTATGCCATCTATTTCCCTCCAACAAACAAAAATGATACGATATTAGGTTTTCGATATAGCTATGAGGGGGATATTGATGTTTTATTTGATTATTATGATGGCAATACTATCTTGGTAAGATTAAATGGCAATGTGGAAGATAGTGTCACACTTACACTATCCCCATCCTATCGTCAGATTCACTTAGTTATCGCCTCAAGTGATAGTGCCTTGCATGCTACATCATTGGCTACGATACCCTTCAAACGCGGTTGGAGTCTTGCTGCGCTTGCGACAGATGGTTCGCTTAGTAGTAACGATCTGTCCGGATACTTTGGCAGTGCAAAGCTTTTGTGGAAATACCATTCAGGTAGTTGGCAGCTTTACAGACCTGAAAGCTCAAACAACGAATTTCCACCAATCAGAACTCTTGCCAAAGGAGAGGGATTTTGGGTAAAAACAGAGCGTTCTTTTGATCTAACAATACCAGGCCAACCCTACCGGCCTGAGCTTTCGGGGTTATTTGCTGGATGGCATCTGTTAGGAACGGGAGAGGCTATCTCATCACGTACCCTACTAATGTCAGCTCTTATCCTTTGGCACTACAAGCAGGATGGCTGGGAAGCCGATACTACTGATGAGGCATTAGCTACTCGCCTAAGAGAGGCGGGATATAGGGTTGGCAGTTTTGATCTAACCCCAGGTGAGGGGTTTTGGGTCTATCTTAGATAGAGTAGTAGATCGCCTTGGGATGAAGGACAACAATCGCGCAAGTTGATTGCTCTGGGTGGATCTGAAAGGTCTCTGAGAGCGTAATCCCAAACTCTTCTGGTTTTAGGAGCTTAAAGATAGGAATATTAAGCTCCAAATCTGGGCAGGCAGGATAGCCTGGTGAATAGCGCGCTCCTTGATAGCCTCGCATCGTTACCCGATCAAGCCCACCCTCGCCTTGAGCCACACCAAGCTCGATGCGAATGATTTTGTGGACAATCTCAGCCAACGCTTCAGCCAGCTCAACCCCCAAGCCATGGACAAGGAAGTACTCATGATAGAGCCCTTGCTCATAAAGGGTTCGCTCATACTCAGAAAGCTTCACGCCAGCACTCACAAGCGTAAGTGGCACCACGCTCTTACCACCAGCAAAATAGTCAGAGAGCGCACGATGTGGGGATTTGGTCTGGCGAGGAAAAGCCATTCGCGCGACTTCTTGCGAATGATTTTCAGGATCAAAGATTACCAACTCATGATCTTGTGCTTCACAAGGATAGTAGCCATAGATCACAACAGGCGCAAAGAGCCCCTCCTCAAGAAACTGCTTTTTAAGCCGCTTATAGGCGGGATGGACAACCTCCTCAAGCTGGCGTGTGTACGCCTCTTTTGTCATTCCTTTGGCCTTATAGCCCCAGCGATCTTTAAAAAGAGCGCGATGATTAATCCATGTAAAGGCAAGTTCCTTATCGATATCCTCAACAACCCGCCTTCCCCAAAAAGGAGGTGTTGGAACTTGATAAGGATCTGGCATGACAACGGCTGCTGGATCGATCGCGACTAATGCTTGGTTATGCGCAACAACCTCCTCGCTCTCAATAGCGCGATCTGCTAAATTTGTATCAAAATCACCTGCCTCGATGCGTGCCATTGCCGCTATCCCGTCGAAGGCGTCACGACAATAAAAAACAGGCCCTTCATAGACAGGACGACAAAACTCTTCAACAAAACGAGCTGTCAGCGCCGCGCCCCCCAGTAGAACTGGAAGCTTGATCCCGCGCCTTGAAAGCTCCTCCAGGTTTTCTTTCATCACTAGCGTTGATTTGACAAGAAGCCCGCTCATGCCGATTGCATCGGCGTTATGCTCTTCGACAGCGCGAATAAATGTTTCAATATCGGCCTTGATGCCGATGTTGACAACCTTATAGCCATTGTTGGTAAGGATAATATCAACAAGGTTTTTGCCCACATCATGGACATCACCTTTGACAGTTCCAAGCACAAGCGTTGTCTTCGTCGATTTTTCGCTTTTGGGAAGGTATGGGTTAAGCCAATCGACACTCGCCTTCATCACCTCAGCCGATTGCAACACAAAGGGTAGTTGCATCTTGCCCGATCCAAAAAGCTCCCCTACCTCCTTCATCGCATCGATAAGAATTGAATTGACAATGATCTCAGCCGGGATCTCATCTTTGGCTTGTGGCAAGAGGGCAAGCATTCGCCCTTTATCACCATCAATCAGATAGCGGCGAAGCTTCTCTTCGGTTGTCAGTCCCGCATCGCTGTCGCGGTCTGTCGTTGTGGCTGTCACACCAGCGAAGTGGTTGATAAAGGCAAAGAGGGGATCACCATTCTCGCGACGATTTAAAAGAAGATTCAGACACACCTCTTGATCGCGTGCAGCAATCTTGTGCATCGGCATCACATTTTTGGCATTGACAATCGCCATTGTCAATCCTGCCTCAACACAAAGATGCAAAAAGACGGCATTAAGATACTCGCGAGCATGCTTATCAAGACCAAAGGAGATATTCGAAATACCAAGCACCGCCCCAACTTCAGGATGGCGACTTCTTAGCTGGCGAATCGCTTCAATTGTCTCGATCGCCGCCGTGCGATACTCTTCTTCGCCACTTCCTACAGTAAAGGTTAAAAGATCAAAGACAAGCTCCCAAGGGCGTAGGCCATGGAGTGTAACAGCGCGCTCAAGCATCCTTTCGGCGATGGCAACCTTGCGTACCCGATCCTTTGCCATCCCCTCCTCATCAATGGCCAGCAAGACAAGGGCCGCGCCATATTTTTTAGCTAGGCGACAGACGGTATCGAACTTCTCTTTCCCATCCTCAAGATTGGCTGAGTTAATAATCGGGCGCCCACCGATCAGCCGTAGCGCCGTTTCAATTGCGGCTGGCTGCGTTGAGTCAACCATGAGAGGAATGGGGATTTTTTGGGTATAGCGCGAAATAACCTCACTCATATCACGCCGCTCATCCCGTCCAGCAAAGCCAACGCTCACATCCAAAGCATGAGCCCCTGCCCTCACCTGCTCTTGAGCAACCTCAAGGGTGCCATCAAAATTCTCAGCCAGCAAAAGCTCTCGAAAGGCTTTCGAGCCAGTTGCGTTAGAGCGCTCACCTACCAAAAAGGCTGAATTTTCTTGCTTAAGAGGTGCCGTCTGAAAAAGCGATGCCAAGGCTGGCTCTAATCTTCCTTCGGATGGCTTAGGGGTTTTTCCCTCCATCGCACGCGCTAAGGCTAAGATATGTTGTGGGGTTGTGCCACAACAACCACCTAAAAGTGCTACACCTGGAAGCTCGGCAAAGCGACTTTGGTGGGCTGCGAACTCATCAGGCCCCATAGGATAAAAGGTGTAGCCACCGCGATTTTGGGGCAAGCCAGCATTGGCATGGATCGAGATGCGCCCATGCCACAATTCGCTTAGCGCCTTAGCATGACGCCATACCTCCTCAGGGCCGGTGCCGCAGTTAAATCCGAGACTAAATAGTTCAAATGGCTCAAGAATCGTTGCTAGTGTCGGGGCGTCGGTACCAATAAGCATCGAGCCAGAGAGCTCCATTGTTGCTGATACCATGATAGGTAGCTTTTTGCCTATCTGCTCAAAAACTGCCTCACACGCATGCAAAGCTGCCTTGATTTGCAAGGGGTCTTGACACGTTTCAAGCAAAATTAGATCAGCACCCCCATCGATAACCCCTTGGATGGCTACCTTCACGCCCTCATAGATTACCTCATAGGTTGTATGCCCCAAGCTGGGAAGTTTTGTGCCTGGCCCAATCGATGCAGCAACAAAACGCGGACGAGTCGGGGTTGAATACTCCTCGCAGGCTCGTTTGGCGATTTGAGCGCCTGCTTTGGCCAGCTCATAGGCTCGCTCAGAGATATCATATTCTTCAAGGACCCATGGCAATGCCCCAAAGGTATTGGTTTTGATAATATCGGCTCCTGCCATTAAGTAGGCACGATGGATCGCATAAACAACATCGGGATAGGTGACATTTAATAGCTCATTGCACCCTTGTTTTCCTTCCCATGCCTCATCAGGAATATCGCGTTTTTGCAATTCTGTGCCCATCGCCCCATCGAGTATCAAATAGCGGTGGCGGGCAATCTCAGCGATCATGGTTTTTTTCCTTCTTTTTTTTGAGCTTCTTGTGGTGGGGGTGGAAGTCGCTAAAGGCGATCAGCTCCTCAGTTGTAACAACCCCTTCGGGCAGATGCTTTAGGGCAATTTCGCAAACCTTGGCTGAAAGTTTAGCATCGGCAAGGGCACGATGATGATCTGTTGCATCAAGTCCTAATGCCTCTGATAATCCAACAAGGCCATAGCGTTCAGCTTTGATCAATTTTTTTGAGAGTTTTAGGGTGCAAAGGGCGCGGTTCATGAGGCGTCCAAGTCCTTGCTGCTCGAGAGCATGCGAGAGGTAGCGATAGTCAAACAAGGCATCATGGGCAACAAAGAGCGCATCGCCCAAAAAAAGTCGAAAGTCGCGCAGCGCAGTTGCGAGTGTGGGCGCATTGGCAACCATTTGTAGCGTAATTCCTGTGACATCAACAATCATCGGGGGGATGTAGCGCGCCTTGATGAGTGTCGCAAACTCCTCGTACGGCCCACCCAGGGGACCTTTGAGAGCACCAATTTCAAGAATTTGCGAGTGTTCAGGATTAGGCCCAGTTGTTTCAATGTCGACGAAACAAAAGGTCTCATCACGCCAATGTCGGTGAGCTGTTGCTAATCGTACCCGCCCATCATTTTGCTCAAGAGGGAACCCCATCGCGCGAAGAAGCTGTAATGACGCCTCGCAGTCGCTACTTCCTAAGAGTTTTTCGCAAAAAAAAGAGCTGCTAACTTCCCTTCTCCTGAGCCGCCCTGCTAGGCGACTTGCCTCCCACATCCATCATGTCCTTTGTTACGATGGGCGAATTTTAACCAAAAGGAGGTAATAGAGCTCTTACTTTGCTCTTGGATCGTGCGATGGCAAAGGTAAAAAGCTAACTTTTACCGCTTGTATGGTAGTATATAGATAAAAAAGCATTATTCGTCACGAGTGAAGGCGAATGATTAAGGAATGAATAATGATTCTCATTACAAAAGTTGGTGCGACGCAGGAAGAGATTAATCAAACAGTAAAGCTGATCGAAAGCTGGGGTCATAAGGTCTCATTAGCTCCAGGTGAACGGCAGACGGTCATTGGTATTGTTGGGGATAAGAGTGATTTGCAAGGTCGCCCTCTGGCCACACTTCCAGGTGTTGAAAAGGTGATGGAGGTCTCTACACCCTATAAACTTGTTGGACGAGCCTTCCATCCTGAAGATACGATCATCGATGTTCGAGGTGTTAAAATCGGTGGTGGCCATAAGTGCATTATCGCAGGCCCATGCTCTGTCGATACCTATGACTATGTCATGCAAACCGCGCGGGCCGTCAAGGCTGCTGGCGCTCATATGCTACGAGGTGGTGCCTTTAAGCCCCGCACCAGTCCCTACACCTTCCAAGGAAGTGGTGAGGAGGGGTTGAAGCTTCTGGCTGAAGCGCGTGCTGAGACGGGTTTACCAATTGTCACCGAGCTGATGAGCGAGCGCGATATCGATGTTGTCTATAAATATGCCGATGTTATTCAGATTGGCGCGCGTAATATGCAAAACTTCCCCCTTCTTAAGGAGGTTGGCAAGCTCCACCTTCCTGTCATGCTCAAAAATGGTATCGCCTCAACGGTTAGCGAACACCTGATGAGTGCTGAGTATATCATGAGCGAAGGGGCTAAGGATGTCATTATCTGTCTTCGTGGCGTGCGAAGCTACGAGACAGCCTTACGCAACACACTCGATGTGGGTCTTGTTCCTGTCTATCAAAAACTCACCCACCTACCAGTTATCGTTGATCCCAGCCATGCTGCCGGTAAACGCGAGTTTGTCATGGCGTTAGGATATGCGGGTATGGCTGCAGGAGCTGATGGTATGGTTGTTGAGGTTCATCCATGCCCCAGTTGTGCCCTCTCTGATGGCGAACAGGCTCTCTTGCCTCGCGATTTTGAATTTCTGATGAATAAGCTTAAATCTCTGCAGGCATGGAACCAAAAAGAGTGGCTTGCCTACGATAAAGCTCAGTAAAACCTTCGGGGGTTTATCCCCCTTTACTACCTCGTTCATAAACTTTCAAGAGTCTTAATGACACACCTTTTAATCAACGCGCTTTTGCCCGATATCAGATCCCATCTAAGTCATCACTACTATCGTATCATCCAAGCACCACCGGGTGTGGGCAAAATAACCGCTATCCCGTTGGCGCTGTTTCATGAAACATTACAAAAGGTGATGGATTGACAGCAACTCAAAAAGGAATGAGCATTGGATAATACCACAACACGCAAAGGGGTAGCGCTGATGATCCTTGCCTCGTTCCTCTTTGCGCTTACGATGCTCTTTGCTAAACTTCTCTCCAGTCAGATGGGTCCAGTTGAGGTGACCTTTTGGCGTAATGTCGTTGGCATTGTGGTCTTAGGGGTGATGATTTGGCGTGTTCGGTTGCATAATCAGGGTGGGCGTCCTTGGATGTTGCTCTTTCGTGGTGTCGTTGGAACACTCGCGCTGCTTGCATTTTTTTATACCATTAGCGCAACAACTCTTTCTGATGCAATCATCTATGCCAAAACCGAACCAATCTTTACGGCACTTTTAGCGTTTGTATTGCTGGGTGAGAAGGTATCAAAAGAGGCTATCGTGGCGCTGATTTTGGGATTTTTAGGAATGGTGCTTATCAGTGGCATGGAGCTAAACACGCTTTCGGCCGTAGGGCTATTGACAGGTTTTCTCTCGGCTCTTGCCTATACAAGTGTGCGTAGTCTGAAGGCCTATTATGATGAGCGAACAGTTGTCCTCTCCTTTATGGTATCAGGAACAGTGCTGCCACTTTTGTTGATGATCTTGGCAACAACTCAGCTGGCAGATCATCTTTTGCCAGAGGCACTCTCGCAACCCTTCGTTACCCCATCACTGATGGAATGGGTATGGATTATGTTGATGGGCGTGGCGGCAGCAGGAGGCCAAATGGCGATGACGCACGCCTACTTCTATGCCAACGCAAGCATCGTTAGTACAGCGAGCTACACTGTTGTCCTCTTCGCATCGCTTTTAGGCTTAATCTTAGGAGACCTTCCGCCCACGCTACCGATGATCATCGGTGGCCTGATGATCATAGCCAGCGGGCTGATTTTAGCGCGCAGTCGATAATCCTATCGGCTCTCCAATTTTTGCACATTTTGGGTCTTGAATTCTACCCTCTTCTCTTCCCACTTTGACCTTAGTCTCGTTTAAAAAATCAGATTGTCGTGTCGACACCCTTGAAAGGATTACTTTCTAACTCCCTTAATGATTGAACTACGAAATCCAAATAGTAGTTATCTGCTATTGAAGCATCTATAAGTTCCTTTTTTAATCGAGGTTCCATTTTGTTAATCAAGCCAATAATGTCATTTTCAAATGGTTCAAATTTTTGATGGATGATTTGCCAAACTATCTCCTCATCTACCCCAAAATATTCATGAGATATTTGATTTCTAAAATCTACAATCCCTCTATAGTTTGTCTCAATAAGTTTTTTCTCTGAGCAAATATTTTGAAGCTTCACCAATAATTTCAAACTCTCTCATAACACTATCCTATGCCAT
>JAINCO010000012.1:0-4167 GCA_036574095.1 Campylobacterales bacterium
GTTCCATATCCTTTATGTTGGGCAAAGCCATAACCTGGATAGAGGGCATCAAGCTCAAGCATGAGGGCATCCCTGGTGGTTTTGGCAAGGATCGAGGCTGCCATGACGGCGGGTATGTGGGTATCAGCCTTCACCAGGGTGGTAATACCTTTGGCACCAAAAGTTGTGGGACCATCAAAAAGGTAAGAGCGTGCATCTAAATGATCTCGTATCTCTTCAAGAGTATACCTTAAAGAGAGCGAGAGGCCTTTGGCATCGATGGTGGCAGCATCGATTGTCACGATATGATGTGGATGCTTCTTGATGATAGGCAGAAGTTTTTGACGCGCTTTAGGGGTGAGTTTTTTTGAATCTGCTAAGCCATCAATGGGCTCTAATAAGATTACACCCGCAACAACCAAAGGACCCGCCAGTGGTCCACGCCCAGCCTCATCAATGCCACAAAGATAATCACATGCCAAGTCGCCAGGTCCAAAAAGGCTTGATGTCACAATGGACTCCTTCAAAATCAAATTCTTCATCAATACCAGCTGTAATGACAACAAGCCGCGATAGTCCTAAAGCAAGAATGTCGCCATAAAGCCTAAAAATCCGTCCTCGAATTTGCTCGGGGGGGATGAATGGCTGGATTAGAAAGGCTGTATCGTTAGCAAAATCGACAAAATCGAGAGCATCGGTATAATAAGGTGTGATATTCGATTTGACAAGTTCTAGCATCACAAGTGTCTCAATCAGTTTCGATGGATCACGCGTAGGCGAGGCGGCTAAGGTGTAGCCTATGTCATAAGGATAGAGTTTTTTTGGAGCTTGGGGTTGTCCTAATTTGGGACAAGCGAGGATCATAGAGCGCTGTTCTAAGAGGGTGGTTTGTTCATATAGTTTGTCTTTGCTAAGTCGCAGCTTCTCTTTAAGACGCGTATAGAGCTGGTGGATAGTGAATCGATGACCTGTGTGGCGCGCAACAAAAAGAAAGAGTGTGCGCGCGAGGGTATCTGGGAGGTGAAGCCGAATCAGCTCTTGCAAGCGTGATATTCGGCGCCCCTCTTGACTAAGTAAGATCTCTGGAAGCATGCCTTCGCGCAAGAGTTGGCCAAAAGCTTGATCAGGGTATCCTTGGAGTTTGGTAGGCAGGAAAGCTAAGCTCTCCTCAAAATCAGGTGGCAAGAGTCGTATTAAGGGAAAGGGTGTGGGGTAAGGATCGCGTGATGCGACAAAAGATCTTATATCTTGAGGAAAGGGGAAGGAGCCATCATAGTTATCAATTAAGAGTGTATGGATCTTATGTTTTTGGCAAAAAAGCTCAAGCTCCTCTAAAGAAGGGCGCCATCCATCAAGTCTTATATCGGCAAGGTCGATAAACAGCGAATCGTGCGAATGCTCATAGGCATAATCTAATAGCAAAGCGCTTTTGCCTGATGCAGGAGGGCCATAGAGCATCAGCGAGGTTTCTGATAATTCGATTCGTCTCGGGATAAAATTGGTTCGTTTAAGCTCTTGCGATCGTATCCAATCTAACATAGTATTATTATACCAAAACATTTCTAACTTTCCTTCATAAAAGGAAATATATTTTTAACACTTCCTGAAAATTAGTCATAAAAACATTGACCCTGTGAGACTTTTTCGCTATAATTTCGCCTCCCAATCATCCGTCATGCCCAAATGGCTGTGGTAATGACGAGTTCTTTAAAGGGTAAAAATGGAAAAGATTCGCATCAAATTGAGGGCTTACGACTTTCGTGTCCTTGATCGGTCGGTAGCATCGATCGTTGAGGCTGTTAAGCGCACAGGCGCGGAGCTAATCGGGCCAATTCCGCTTCCGACAAAAGTCCGCCGTTATACAGTTTTGCGCTCACCGCACATCAATAAAGATGCTCGCGAACAGTTTGAGATCCGCATTCATACGCGTATGATCGATATTATATCGGCATCAAGTGATACTGTCGATGCATTGATGAAGCTCGACCTGGCCCCTGAGGTCGATGTCGAAGTTCGCTCAATGGCCAAGTAAGAGGGAGTAAAGAATGGAGTTTATCGTTGAAAAGATCGGTATGACGCGTACAGTAACCGATCCGATTATTCCCGTCACACTCGTTCGTGTTCTGCCTGCTAAAATGGTAAAGATTGAAGGCGAAGGACGGGCTCTGATCGCGTATAGTCGTACAAAAAAGATGAATAAGCCCATCGCTGGGTTGCAAAAAAAATATGGGCTAAGCAAAGAGTTTAACTGCTTTGCGACAGTCGCGACAAATCAGACTGAAGTTGGCGATGTTGACACAAGTGCATTGGTTGCTGGTGCAACAGTTCAAAGTAGCTTCCGCACGAAAGGACGCGGATTTACTGGCGTTGTTAAACGCTGGAACTTTGGTGGTGGACGCATGACACACGGTAGCCGGTTCCATCGCACAAGTGGTTCAATTGGTAACCGTGAATGGCCAGGACGCGTTCAAAAAGGGCGCAAAATGTCAGGTCAGTACGGAAACGAATTAGTAAGTGTCAAAAACGAGATCGTCTCTTTCGATCCCGAAAATGGTATCCTGGCCCTCAAGGGAAGTGTTCCTGGATATAATGGCGCCATGGGCCGCGTAAAGGTTTGCAAATGAGTAAAGCTATCGTACTTGATGCGACGATGAAAGCTGTTGGCGAGATAGCTCTTCCTGAGGCTTTTGCCCAGATTAATGCCCACAATCTTTATCTATATGCCAAAGCCTATCTGGCCAATCTTCGCGCTGGTACGGCGCATACCAAAACCCGTGGTGAAGTGTCGGGTGGCGGTAAAAAACCGTGGGCCCAAAAAGGTGGCGGAAGAGCGCGCGCCGGATCGATCACAAGCCCCGTTTTTGTAGGCGGTGGTGTGTCACATGGTCCACGTAGCAACCGCAACTGGACACAAAAGATCAATAAAAAACAAAAACGCTTGGCACTTCAGTATGCGCTCAACGCTAAAGCAGCCGAGGGTAAACTCTTTGTCGTTGACAAAATTAGTATTCCTTCGGGTAAAACTAAGGACGCTGCAGCGTTTTTGAAAACACTTGGCCAGCGCGATGCGCTTTTGGTAGCATCGAGCATTGATGAGAAGAGCTATCTTGCCTTCCGTAATATTCAGCAGTGCTATCTGGTCGAAAGCAGTGAGCTGAACGCCTATTTAGCAGCTGTTTATCATGCTGTTGTAATCGAAAAAGATGTCCTCGAAAATCTGATCAAAGAGAGCTAAGATGGCAGACATTACAGATATCAAGGCCATTTTGTACACGGAGAAGACACTCGCTGCTCAAGAGCAGGGGATGATCGTTATCCAGACTTCACCGAAAGTTACAAAAAATAGCCTGAAAGCAATTTTCAAAGAGTATTTCGGTGTTACACCCGAGAGCGTGAACTCGCTCAATCAAAAGGGTAAAAACAAGCGCTTTAGAGGTATCAGCGGTAAGCGCGATGATTTCAAGAAATTTTATGTCAAGCTTCCTGAGGGTGCTAAGCTTGACATTGCGTTAGCATAAGGATTGACCATGGCTATTAAAAGCTATAAACCCTACACCCCAAGCCGTCGCTTTATCACCAATTTGGATAATAGCGACATCACAAGTAAACCGACTGTACGCGGACTTCTGAAAAGAATTCCAGCCAAAGCCGGACGCAATAACAATGGACGAATCACAAGTCGTCATAAAGAGGCGGGTGCAAAGAAGCTTTATCGTATCATCGATTTTAAGCGCAATAAGTTCAATATTCCAGGAACAGTTGCGACAATCGAGTATGATCCCTATCGTAACTGCCGCATCTGCTTGATTAACTATGCAGATGGCGAGAAGCGCTATATCATTCAGCCAGAAGGTCTTAAAGTCGGCGACAAGATCATGTCTGCCGAAAGTGGACTTGATATCTTACCTGGCAATGCGATGAAGCTTAAGAGTATTCCTGTTGGTACCGTCATCCATGCCATTGAGATGAAGCCTGGCAAAGGAGCACAAATTGCTCGAAGTGCCGGTAACTCAGCTCAGGTGATGGGACGTGAAGGTAAGTACACGATTGTTCGTCTACCCAGCGGCGAGATGCGTTACATTCTTTCAGAGTGTATGGCAACAGTCGGTGTTGTTGGCAATGCTGATTATAATAAAATTAATCTTGGTAAAGCCGGACGCAACCGCTACCTTGGCGTTCGCCCGCAAA
>JAINCO010000013.1:0-30084 GCA_036574095.1 Campylobacterales bacterium
TTAATGAGAATTTCTAATGCGGCGATACGCCCACCCTCAATCTTGGGTAAGAGCGCCTGCGCAATGACAGCTGTAAGATTAAGTGACAACTGCGTACGTACCAGTGCCTGCTCCTCCTCAGGAAAGACGTTGATGATACGGTTAATTGTCTTGATCGCTGAGTTTGTGTGGAGTGTCCCAAAAACAAGGTGACCTGTCTCGGCCGCTGTCAAAGCAGCACGAATCGTCTCGATATCACGCATTTCACCAATAAGAATGACATCGGGATCTTCGCGTAACGCATACTTCAGTGCTGCGGCAAAACTTTTTGTATCCTCTCCAACTGTTCTTTGGCTCACCAATGAATTTTTGTGGTTGTGGTAAAACTCAACAGGGTCTTCAATCGTGATGATATGTTTATGCTCTGTCTCATTAATCTCGTTAATCATCGCTGCGAGTGTCGTCGATTTTCCGCTTCCTGTAGGACCCGTGACGAGAATGAGGCCGCGTTCACGCTTGACTAACTCTTTAATGACAGGTGGCATCTTTAGATCATCAATCGAGGGGGTCTTTTCGGGAATAATACGAAATGCCGCTGCCACAGAACCACGCTGCATATAGACATTGCCACGAAAGCGCCCCACGCCAGCCAAAACAAAAGCAAAGTCAAGCTCTTTGTTCTCTTCAAAGCGCTGCTTTTGGCCATCGGTAAGAATCGAATAGACAAGCGCCTGAATTCGCGTCCCATCAAACTTATCAACACGCATCGGGATCAGCTTTCCATCGATGCGCACTTGAGGTTCGCTACCGGCTACCAGATGTAAATCACTTGCTTTGTAGGCTACGACGGTGCGTAGCAGCTGATCCATTGTAATCTCATTCATCAAGAACCCCTTTGACTAAAATCAAGCGCTCAATTTTGAGGCAAAAAGCGCGTCATTAAAACCTATGGTTACCGAACCATCGGGCCATTCAATGATGGGACGCTTCATGACCATCTGCTCTTTGTGTATCAAACTTAACATCTCAGCTTCACTCATCACTTTTGCGTCAACACCAAGAGAGCGAAACTTTGTCCCTTTGGTATTTAAAAGCTTCTCCCCCTCACCGATCTTAAACCAACGAGCAATTCGATCTTCATCAACTGGATTCTTTTTTAAGTCAATGAACTCAAACATAAGCCCGTGACTTCTCAACCACTCCAACCCCTTTTTAACACTCCCGCAATTAGGGATTCCATAAACACGAATCATCATCTACTCCACAATACGAGGGACGATAAAAAATCCCTCTTCAGCCCTGGGGGCAGAAGCAAGGACGTACTCAATGACATTACTATCACAGACAACATCTTCACGAAAAGGAAGCTGCCTTGAGTGATCCTTCACATCAATGCCCTCAATCTTGGCATCAAGCTCGCCGAGAACCTCAACAAAGTCAACGATTGAGCTAAGTTGCTCCATCACCTCTTGGCGTTTACTTTCATCAATTTTAAGCATAGAAAGTTTTTCTAATTTCGTCAAAAGCTGTTCATCAATATGCATAGAGCATCCCTTAAACTTGGTATAATTTTTTTATGAATTATAGCTGAAGCTATGTTAACTGTTCGTTAAAAGTCTACCACCCTATGACTCTTCTATCCACCTGAATCGCATTCGAAAACATCCACCCAATTCTAACTGATTCTGCGGTATAATACTCCAGTTTGCAAATAGGAGCAACCATGAAATTCGATAAAAGTGTAGAAGCCTTCAAAGAGGCGCAGCGCTACATCCCAGGTGGCGTTAATTCACCTGTGCGCGCTTTTGGTCAGGTTGGCGGCACACCCCCTTTTATCAAAAAAGGAAAAGGGGCTTGGCTTTATGATATTGATGGCAACAAGTATCTTGATTATGTCCAAAGCTGGGGGCCTCTGATTTTTGGTCATGCTGACAAAGAGATCACAGAGGCAATTATCGAAGCGGCCAAATTAGGTAGCAGCTTTGGCGCGCCCACAGAGGCAGAAACGCAATTAGCGCGCATGATACTCTCCATCTATGCCCATCCAGGACTTGAGAAGATCCGTTTTGTCTCCAGTGGCACAGAGGCTGTCATGAGTGCGATTCGATTGGCGCGCGGCTACACAGGTCGCCCCGATATCATCAAATTCACCGGCTGTTACCATGGTCACTCCGATTCACTCTT
Organism: Campylobacterales bacterium; assembly: GCA_036574095.1. Classification (GTDB taxonomy): domain Bacteria; phylum Campylobacterota; class Campylobacteria; order Campylobacterales; family UBA6016; genus JAINCO01. Next base: position 2,164 of record JAINCO010000013.1, read on the forward strand.
GGTCAAAGCCGGTAGCGGTGCCACGACCTTTGGCAACCCCTCAAGTCCGGGTGTTCCTGAGGATCTAATCAAACATACACTCCTTGCGCGCTATAACGACATCGAGAGTGTCAAAGCTTGTTTCGAGAGCTCGCCCCATACAATTGCCTGTGTCATCATCGAACCAATTGCTGGTAATATGGGTCTTGTCCCTGCCAAAAAAGAGTTTATGCGTGCGTTGGCCGACCTTTGCGCCGCGCATGGTACGCTGTTGATCTTTGATGAGGTAATGAGCGGTTTTCGTGCCAGTCTTCAAGGAGCCCTGCCTTACTACGATGTCAAACCCGACATCGTTACATTTGGCAAGGTTATCGGTGGTGGTATGCCTGTGGGTGCTTTTGCTGCAAGCCGCCAGATCATGAGTCACCTCTCACCCGAAGGACCCATCTATCAGGCTGGAACCCTCAGTGGTAACCCAGTTGCGATGGCTGCTGGATTGGCGATGCTCTCAAAAATCGTCGCGACCAAAAATCTTTACACCAAACTTGAAAGCCGTGCGCGTCAATTGATGGCTGGCTTTGAAGAGATTGGCCATCGTCGAGGCATTCCAATTGTCACTAATGTACGCGGATCGATGTTTGGCTTTTTCTTCCATGACGGTGCGGTAGAAGATTATGAAACTGCACTCGAAAGCGACACAAAACTCTTTGCTCGCTTCCACCAGGGGATGCTTAAGCAGGGGATTTATCTTGCGTGTAGTCAGTTTGAAGCTGGCTTTATTTGCGAACCAATGACGAAAAAGTTGATCGATCGCACACTTGAAGCAGCCGATAGTGTCTTGGGGGCTCTTTGATGAGTGATCCTAAGTACAAAAGCGTCATCACTAGCCTCGATCAAGCATCACTAGGCATCTCGATTGTAGTGGCAATCCTTATTGGCGTGGGGCTTGGGATGGGGATGAAGAGTATCACAGGAGCAGGTTGGACCTTGTGGCTTGGTCTTTTTTGGGGTGTGGCCGCAGCGATCTTAAACATCTACAAAGCCTACAAAAAACAGCGTGCCGCTCTTGAAGAAGAGGCAAATAGGCATCAACACACGGCACAATGATCATTCGTTTAATTAGGGTCTTATTGGCCATTGACATCGGTATCGTTCTCTTTTGTCTTCTTGAAAAGAACTATGGTTGGTTTCTTAATACACAAGTTGCCTTCGCAAGCTCTCTTCTTGTGACAACAGCCTCATTTTTGGGTTACAAAAAGATGGTCGAGGATCGCCTTGCTGCTGGCGCGGCTGAGGAGCTCTCAAAGTTTGACGATCCTTATGAGCTTAATGAAGAAGAAGAGCCTGAGCCAAACACAAAACCCCGTCAACCAACCATCAAAAAATTAGGTGCATGGCAGGCTTTTGTGGGTGCCCTGAGAGGTCACCTGTCGCTCTTTCGCCTTGGCGCATATCTGATCCTTATCTTAGGCTTTATTGCTCTTCATCATCGTGGACTTTTAGAGCCCGTTGCCTATATCTTTGGCCTAACGATTGTCCCAGCCGCTACCGTAACAATGTTGCTTTTAGAAAAAAACAGATCGGATGCGTAATCACCTCTGGTGGGCGATGCTTGCCGCCATGCTTATCTGGGGTGGCAGCTGGCCCGTCTCCAAAGCCCTAACCCCTTTGGCTAATCCCCTGGTTCTTGCTTTTTGGCGATTTCTGATCTCATTTGTTGTCTTTATTCCCTTGCTCTTTTGGCTTAAACCACGCCCTCTTGTGCCCCAACCCAACCCCAAAACCCTACTCTATCTTGCCATTGCCCTCACTGCTCAGCTTCTTTATTCATGGCTCTTTTTTATCGGGCTTCAAAAAGGCTTAGCATCTGCTGGGGGGATTTTGGTCACCACGCTGAACCCAATCCTCACATGGCTGTTTGTAGCGCTTATGGGTGGTGTACACACAGGGCGGCGCGAAGCGGTCGGACTATTGACTGGCTTTATCGGGGGTGGTGTGTTATTGGAGGTTTGGCATTTAGATAGCACTCTTATCTTTCAAAGGGGTAATGGCTACTTCCTTGCTTGTGCCGCACTTTGGGCGATTGTTACTATCGCTACCCAACGCGCTCTAAACCATCTTCCCCTGCTTCTCTTTTCAGCACTTCTTTTTGGACTCTCAACTCTCGTCCTTCTGCCACTCGTTGGCATCGATGCCCTCGGCCCCTGGCTTAACGATCCTCGCTTTTGGTGGGGGATGATCTATCTTGGCGTTATCACCAATGCCTTAGCGACACTCATCTACTTTGCCGCTACCTCTCGCCTTGGGAGTGCACGAGTAAGTGCATGGATTTTTGTTGTTCCTGCGAGTGCTGGAGTTCTAAGCTGGCTCTTTTTGGATGAGCAACCCTCTTGGAACTTGCTGATTGGAGGCGCACTTGCACTTTTGGCTGTTGCTATGCTCTCACCCAAGCGCTAATTTTTTCGAAGATAGACTTAATCCTCTTTGTGTTATAATCGTTCAAAACCAGTCATTGTCGGGAGTCAAGATGAAGTACATTAAGTTCTTTAGTGACCTGCGTAATACGGATGTTGCCCTTGTTGGCGGAAAAAATGCGAGCCTTGGAGAGATGTACCAGCAACTGGTTCCCATGGGCGTCAAAGTCCCCAACGGTTTTGCGATTACCTCAGAGGCCTACTGGCACCTTATTGACAGCGCCAATCTTCGTCCGCAAATCAAAGAGCTTCTTCAAGATGTCGATACTAGCGACATTGATGTCCTTCGCACCCGTGCGAGTAAAATTCGCGATCTGATCTTTGGCACCCCACTACCCAAAGAGCTTAAAGATGAAATTGTTGAAGCATATAAAAAGCTTTCAGCTGAGTATAACATGGAAGAGGCCGATGTAGCAGTCCGAAGCTCTGCAACAGCCGAAGATCTTCCCGACGCCAGTTTTGCTGGACAGCAAGATACCTACCTCAATATCCAAGGCGAAGCAAACCTGATCCACTATGTCAAATCGTGCTTTGCCTCGCTCTTTACTGACCGCGCTATTAGCTACCGTGCCAGCCGTGGCTTTGACCACTTCCAGGTTGCACTGTCGGTTGGCGTGCAGAAAATGGTTCGCTCTGATAAAGGCTCAAGTGGCGTTATGTTTTCGATCGATACAGAGACAGGTTTTCGCGATGTTGTCTTTATTACCTCAGCATGGGGATTGGGTGAGAATGTCGTGGGTGGTAATGTTAACCCCGATGAGTTCTATGTCTTTAAACCAACTCTTAATGAAGGGAAAAAGCCAATCCTCAAACGCCAGTTAGGCCACAAACATATCAAAATGGTCTATGCGGCCAAAACAGCCTCCCATCCTACCCACAATATCCCCACAACAGAAGAGGAGTTTAATAGCTTCTCATTAACAGACGATGAAGTTCTTGAGCTTGCCCGTTATGCTGTATTGATCGAAAATCACTACTGCCAAGAGGCAGGTGAATATCGCCCGATGGATATGGAGTGGGCCAAAGATGGTATTAGCGGTGATATCTTCATCGTCCAGGCGCGCCCCGAAACAGTTCAGAGCCAAAAAGCTAAAAAAGCTGCAAGCACCCTTGAAACCTATACCCTTAAAGCCGACAAAAGCCAGAAAAAAATCCTTGTTCAAGGTAAAGCGGTCGGTGGCAAAATTGGCGTCGGTAAAGTCCGCGTGATCCCGACTCTTGAGCGTATCAATGAGTTTAAAGAGGGTGAAATTCTCGTCACTGACAACACCGATCCTGATTGGGAACCAGCCATGAAAAAAGCGGCGGCTGTCATCACCAACCGCGGTGGACGCACATGCCATGCTGCTATTGTTGCTCGTGAAATCGGTGTACCTGCGATTGTTGGCGCTGTTGGTTCAACAGAAATTCTTACCGATGGTATGGTTGTTACCGCCAGTTGCGCCGAGGGCGAGGAAGGTTTTGTTTATGAGGGTGCCCTTGAGTATGATGTGAATGTCGTCAATCTCTCTGACCTACCCAAACTTAAAACAAAACTTTACATGAATATCGGTGACCCCACCAAAGCCTTTGGCTTCTCTCAGCTACCTAACGATGGCGTAGGGCTTGCGCGCATGGAGTTTATCATCAATAACTACATCAAAGCTCATCCGCTGGCACTTCTGGATATGCACAATGGTAAAAAAGATGTCCAGGATGAAGAGCAGATTCGACGCATTATCGCAGGCTACGCTTCACCCAAAGATTTCTTTGTCAAAAAAGTCGCTGAAGGTGTGGGTATGATCGCGGCCGCCTTCTACCCCAAACCTGTCATTGTGCGCATGAGCGATTTTAAATCAAATGAGTATAAACGAATGATTGGTGGTAGCAAATATGAACCCCACGAAGAGAACCCAATGATTGGATATCGTGGCGCGAGCCGCTACTACTCTGAGAATTATCGTCCTGCCTTTGACTGGGAGTGTGAGGCGATGAAGATTGTACGCGAAGAGATGGGATTAACCAATGTCAAACTGATGCTTCCCTTCGTACGCACACCCGAGGAAGGGCGCAAAGTCCTCTCCATCATGCGTGATAATGGTCTTGTTCAGGGCGAAAATGGTCTGGAAGTCTATGTCATGTGTGAGCTGCCTAGCAATGTGATCTTGGCTGAAGAGTTCCTCAAAGACTTTGATGGCTTCTCGATTGGCTCTAATGACCTAACCCAGCTAACGCTTGGTGTTGATCGTGATGGTGAATTGGTTGCGCATATCTTTGATGAGCGCAATGAGGCTGTGAGTCGTATGCTGAAGATGGCCATCGCTGCATGTAAACAAGCCGGCAAATATGTCGGTATTTGTGGTCAGGCACCCTCAGATTATCCGGAAGTGGCTGAACTGCTTGTGCGTGAGGGGATTGTCTCTATTTCACTCAATCCTGACTCCATCATCTCAACATGGCAAAATATTGCCAAACTTGAGCAAGAACTGGGATGCTAATCGTCAATGTCTGCTTCAGCTAAACCGATCTTAAGCTATTTTACCTCCTTTTTCTGGGTGTGGGCGGTTGCGACCGCCCTTCTATATCTGTATGGCGGTCTCTTTGCTGTTTATCAAGGAACTGTTCTCTCGGTTTTAGAGCTCTCTTTGAGCTTTGATAATGCTGTCGTCAATGCCCTCATCTTGTCAACAATGGCACTGATTTGGCGCAAGCGCTTCTTGCTATGGGGGATGATCATTGCCGTTTTTGGTGTACGCTTTATCTTTCCTATCATGATCGTCTATTTTTCGACCGATCTTTCATTTTTTGCATCATTTGAACTTGCGATTAATAACCCCAAAGAGTATGAACGACTCATCGGCGAAGCGCACCATACCATCATGAGTTTTGGTGGTATGTTCCTCTTTATGCTCTTTGTCAAATTTCTTTTTGATGAGGAGAAAGAGCTTCACTGGATTGCCATTATCGAAAAATATACCTCCCGTATGGCCAAAATCGGCGATCTTCGCATGATTACCATCTTAGCGCTCATGCTGGCTATTGCCTATGCCGCTCCATCCATCGTTCCAATCAACGGTCATGAGATCAAAGTCGATAAAGCCGAAATTTTGGCTCCGATGCTGATCGGTATGATTATCTTTTACGCCATTGAATTTCTTAAAGGGTGGATGGAGAAGACCAAAGAGGAGAAGTTCGAAGGTCACGGTAGCGAGATTGCCACAGGAGGGTTTGTCAGCTTTATCTACCTCGAGCTAATCGATATGAGCTTTTCACTCGATGGTGTCTTAGGTGCCTTTGCGGTAACGCAAAATGTTGTCATTATTATGCTGGGACTTGGCATAGGTGCGATGGCAGTTCGAAGTTTGACACTTTATATGGTCGATCGTGAGGTGACCAGCAAATATGTCTATCTTGAGCATGGTGCGATGTGGTCGATTGGTTTCTTGTCGCTGTCAATGATTATTCAAATCTTCGTCCACCTCCCTGAAGCCGTAGTGACAACGATCGCCATCGTGCCAATTACTCTCGCCTTTATTCACAGTATCTATCGCAATCGACAACTTCTTCAAGATTAACACCGCCCCTCCTCGCGGGGGCTGCCTCCTACGCGTAGACTAAATAAGTGTATTTTTTAACGCCTTCCATACCTCAATCATCTGCTTATGCTCTTTGACATCATGTGCTCGTATGATGGTGGCTCCTGCATCAAGAGCCTTTTGATGCAACGCTAATGTCCCAGGCAATCGCTCCTCAATCGCCGCAGGTATAATCGCATTAATCATGCTTTTTCGACTCGCACCTATCAGTAATGGCAACTGAAAATGCTTGAAGTGACCTAAATGTTTGATGAGCATCAGATTATGCTCCAACTCTTTCCCAAAACCGATACCCACATCCAAAATAATCTTCCTAGCCCCCTCCGCTTGTGCCCTTGCGATACGCTCTGTAAAAAAGTTTGTGATCTCAGATAAAAGATCATCGTATGTTGGGGCAATCTGCATCGTCTTTGGAACCCCTTTCATATGCATGATCACAAGCTCAGCATCATAACGAGCGGCAAGTCTTGCTACGGCAGGATCATTGCATCCTGTAATATCATTGATCATCCTAAAACCATGATCGAGTGCAAATTCGATAGCCGTTGGTGCAAAAGAATCAAGACTAAAGATTGCCTCATTGATCAATCCCGCCGCCTCAAGAGCCAAGACAACAGGATGCAATCGTCGCATCTCCTCTTCAATGCCTGGATATAGGCTACCTGGGCGACTTGAAACAGCACCTATGTCAATAATATCAGCTCCATCCTCGATCATCGCTGCCGCACGACTTACAATCTCATCGACCCCGCTTCGACTTTGCGCATAAAAACTATCACTATTGACATTCACGACCCCCATGAGACGGATCTTCTCATCTTTTGGCTTCATCAAGAGCATCGAGAGCTTTCGCCCAAGCTCCTTCAGACCATATGGCTGCGCAAGCTCTTTACGCGCTAATAACCTTAGCTGCTTTTCGGTTGCCATCAATAAAGCATCCGAGGTTTCCACCTCACACGAAACAACACCGGCTGCTACCGCAACTTCAGCACCAACAGAGAGGGCATCTTGTTTGAGGATATTGGCGGCTGGTGAGGAGATACCTCGAATCAGCAGATGGTGCATTGAGCTTTTGCGCTCCATAATAGCAATGCCACCCTGATCAACATTCAACTTCTCCATCAATGCGCGCCAATTTGTCTCGGGTGAGAGCGAAAGTATCTCGATCATCGCTGCTGCCTATAAAGTTTGAGTAACAACACCGATACAACAAGTTGTGCCGACACATTCAGATCACTTAAACGCATCGCCTCAGCAAAGAGATCAAGCAGATCACGATCGCTACAGAGTCGAGAGGGTATTTGCGCACAACGAGCAAAAAGAGCAGCAATCCACTCTTTTAACTCCTCTTTACTCATGCTTGCCGACAATCCAATCTCTTCGTCGATTGTCTTGAGGTCTAAACGCAAAGGATCGATACGAGAGATTACCTTGTGTTGTTCTCTCTTTTGGGGTCTAATGCAGAGTAAACGGGAGCGAATTGTTGGAAGAAAGAAGGATTGACGAAGACCAACGAGGATCAACCGAACATTGGATGGGGGCTCCTCAAGAAGCTTCAGCAGGGCATTCTGAGCCTCTTGGCGATAGTTTGTTGCAATAGCGATCAAGTACTTTGGTTCTGGCGAAGCTATGGCGGCTTCAGCAATCATCGCATGAGCATCATCGATCAAAAAATCGCGTACCTTCTCTTCACCTGGAAAGAAGCGATGGCGTGAGGTAGCCAAGAGACTACTTAGCTGCGATTGCGCCTCTTCTAAGCTTGAGGGAATCCATAAAATCCCTCGCCCAGACTGCAGCGCCTCCATCAATAGGCGCATCTATACCCCGATCTCTCCAAAAAGAGCTGCTTCGAGGCTCTTCTCAAAGAGGCGATAAAGCGTCAAGAGCTTATTATCTAACTGCTCATCAGCCGAACGAAGATAAAAACTATTGGGTGCCTCTTCATCAATGAGCCAAAGAAAGGTATCATCACGCCGCTTGGCAAGCCTCGCCCTGGCATCATCACCTCGTCCAATATACCAAAAGAAATGGTTGGGAAGAGCCATATTCAGCATCTCTTGAACCAACTCAAGCTCACTCTCACTCTGCCAAAGAAAAAATTCAGGCAAAATCCCCTCAATCGCGACAAAGGGAAGAAGCGGGCGGTTTCGGCCTGAGCGATTGACTGCCGAGAGGATATAGCGGCCAAACCAACTACGGGGCGTATCGGTTGCGATAATCACAGGTGCACCCTCAAGAATGCGTGGGATCACCTCCCCCGCCAACGGCACCCAATCATAACGACGCTCTTCTAACCAACTAGCCGAGGCCCCCTCTTCACGAATAGCTGAAAGGGTCCATGTTAACAGTGCATCCATAACTTATTTGTCAAGCTCATAAGCCTCATGAAGAGCGCGCACTGCCAACTCACTATATTTTTCGTCAATAACAATACTGATTTTGATCTCGCTGGTACTAATCATCAGGATGTTGATATTTTCTTTGGCCAATGTCGTAAAGGCTGTGGCTGCAACTCCACTATGAGATTTCATTCCAACACCAACAACAGAGACCTTACTAACATGGGTGTTATAGGCGATGACAGAATTTGAGGCAAAAGGCGCCATAACAACCTTTGTGTTCTCAAGCTCACTTTCTGGAACAGTAAAGTCGATATTGGCATAGCGGTCCGAGCCGACATTTTGAACAATCATATCGACATTGATATTAGCATCCGCCAAAGCCTTAAAGATCTCAGCTGCAATACCAGGACGATCAGCAACGCCACGCACCGATACAATCGCCTGATTTTTATCAAGCGCAATGCCGCTTACTAATACTTTTTCCATCATCTCATCTTCCTTTGTGATCAATGTTCCTTCATTCTCATTAAAACTACTGCGCGTTACAAGACGAACGCCAAGTTTCTTGGCCAATTCAACCGAACGATTCTGCAATACCTTCGCCCCGGCACTGGCTAACTCAAGCATCTCATCATAGCTAATTTTATCAAGTTTTTTCGCTCGTGGCTCAATACGCGGATCGGTCGTATAAACACCATCAACATCAGTATAGATTTCACAAAGATCAGCGTTGATCGCACCTGCGATAGCAACAGCGGTCAAATCAGAGCCACCACGACCCAGTGTCGTTACATTCCCTTCTTCATCAATCCCCTGAAATCCGGCGACAACAACAATCTTCCCCTCATTCAGATGCTTCATGATCTTAGAGCCATCAATATGAGAGATGCGCGCTTTGGTAAAGGCACTATCGGTTTTAATGCCCGCCTGTCGCCCAGAAAGACTAATTGCCGGGTAACCTTTTGCGTTCAGTGCAATCGACAACAGACCCGCCGTTACGCGCTCACCCGAGCTAACAAGAAAATCCATATCCCGCTGATTGGGGGTTTTGGAGTAGTAGTGAGCGTACTCAATGAGCTTGTTTGTTTCGCCACTCATCGCCGAAACAACCACAACAACCTGATGGCCCTCTTGCACCGTCTTGATGACGCGATTGGCAACATTTTCAATACGCTCCAGATTGCCGACGCTTGTACCGCCGAACTTCTGAACGATCAACATCGATTCTCCTTCTTATAGATAACCGTTTTTTTGGAAATAGCCCAATACTTTTTTATAGATGGGGCGTTTAAAATGGGAGATAAACTTAAAAAGCTCACTCACTTCGACAAACTTAAATTCAGCAAACTCCGGGGTTTGTGTGCGAATATCGATCGTTGCGCCAGGCTTAAGACGGACAAGAAAATATTTTTGTTTTTGACCATCAAAAGGGTACATCTTCGCAGCAACCGTTTCAGGAAAATCATAAGTAAGCCATGTAGGATACTCTGCTAAAATCTCGACATTATCGGTTCCGATCTCCTCTTTGAGCTCACGCAGAAGCGCCTCTCGTGCCGATTCATTCTCATCAACCCCCCCTTGCGGGAACTGCCAGGCATCCTTGATATCGGAGCGCTCTCCGATAAAAATCTCAACACGCTCAGGATAGCGCGGCGATAGGATGATGGCGGCTACATTGGGTCGATAGCGTTTGGTCGTCTGCGCCATTTCTTCCTTGCCATTTTTTTTGTTTTCATCATAGCGAAAAATCAATTAGAAGCGCTTGAAAGCAAAGAGTAGGTATAATGGTGATATGTATCCACTTTTATATCTTCATATCCCTTTTTGCGACAGTAAATGCCCATATTGCGCCTTCAACTCAACGGCTGGAGAGCGAGCAAAAATGGAGCGTTATACCCAGGCGCTTCTGCGGCAATGGAACGAGGAGTTAACTACACTCGAGATTCCCCTAAAAAGCCTCCCCACACTTTACATCGGTGGTGGAACACCATCAACATTGCCGCTACCATTGATGGAGAAGATCTTTGATGCGATCTTGCCCTATCTTGCTATGGATGCCGAAATTACTGTTGAAGCCAATCCGGGCTCCGCAACACGCGCATGGCTTGAAGGGATCAAAAACTTAGGAGCCACACGACTAAGCCTTGGCGTGCAGAGTTTTCATCCACACAAACTTGCTTGGTTAGGGCGCCGACATAGCGACAAGGAGGCCGAAGAGTGCGTCTACATGGCTCAACAAGCAGGATTTAAGCATCTCTCGATCGATCTTATCTATGCCACCCCCCTTGATACCCCAGAGCTGCTTGAAGCCGAAGCAGAGCGTGCGGCGTCACTACCGATCGATCACCTCTCAGCCTATGCTCTTACTATCGAAGAGGGAACCCCTTTTGCCAAGGAAGGGCGCTGTACTCATGAGCATGAGGAGGAGCTTAGTGTGTTGATGCTCTCTTTGCTTAAGCAGGCTGGGTTTATACCCTACGAAATTAGCAACTTTTCAAGAGGCTACATCAGTCGCCATAATAGCGGCTATTGGGAAGGACGCGACTATATTGGCTTAGGGGCTGGCGCCGTGGGGCTACGCAATGGGGTTCGTTACTATCCTAAGAAAAACATCGATGAGTATATCGCCGATCCTCTGACACACACCCTCGAACCCCTCTCGCCCCACGATCGACATATCGAAGAGATTTTTTTGGGTTTGCGCTCCTATATTGGTCTTAAATCAGCACACCTTACACCCATCGAAAGAGAGCGAGCCGAGCTACTTGCTAATGAGGGCAAACTCCAATGCCATCCGGATGGCTATTACAATCCCAATTTTCTTTTGGCTGACGAGCTTGCCCTTTACCTAATTGCTTAGCATCATTTTCATGGCGCAACCAGATGATTACTAAATTGCTCATCACATCACACCAAACGCTATAATTTTAAAAAAGAATTTGATACAATTGTCAAGCGAGAGGGTTAAGATGGGGATAACGCAGGAACTAGAAAGCCTTTTTGAAGAGGAAATAGTCAGCGAATTCATCGATCATTTCGGTATCATGTGTCAAGCGATGATCCCTCATATCATGGCGTTAAGGCAAGGTCATGATATTGAGAGTAATATGGATGAACTCTTTAGAATTTTCCATAATATCAAATCTGCAACAGGGTTTCTTAAGCTTAACAAGATCAATAAGTTAGCGGCATTAGCTGAGGAGTACCTTGAAGAGGTTCGAAGTGGTCGCAAACAGATTAGTCAGGAGTTGGCAGAATGGCTAATCATTGTTGCCGATCAGATGAGCGATTGGCAAGAAGACCTTGAACAAGATAGAGCTACATTAAGAAAAACACGTCGTCAAATTATTCGGCTACCTAAAACAATTTTTGAACAGCAACAAGGAGATGGGGCTTCATGAAGACTAAAGAGTTAATCGTTTATCTTACTGCCTCGTATCCCAACATCACCTTTACCAAAGAGTTAATCGCTGGTGTGGCCGAGGTGGGAGCCGATCGTGTTGAGCTTGGCATCCCCTTTTCTGATCCAGTCGCTGATGGTGATGTGATCCAAACAGCCAATCTTCGCTCTCTGGCAAATGGGTTCAAAGTTAGCGATATTTTTGAAATCTCAGAGGCCACAGCCAGCCTCACCGATCTTTATTGGATGGGATATGCCAATACCTTTTATCATAAAGGGATGGCGATGATGCTCTCGCGTGCTCAAGAGCTGGGTGTCAAAGGATTTATTATTCCTGATCTGCCTTACGAAGAGTTTATTCCCTATCGTGCCCTTTTTGATGAGCATAACATCCACAACATTACCTTTGTTGCGCCGACTGATAGTGAGGAGCGTATCGGCTTGATTGCTAACCAAGCCAAAGGATTTATCTATTTGGTTGCCTATGCTGGCATCACAGGAGCAGATAAGAGCGAGGATCTGCGCAGCGTTATCGAGGCAACGCGTTTGCTCACTCAAGTCCCAATCTTTCTTGGTTTTGGCGTCAATGAGAAAAATGCCAAAGAAAAAGCGCAAGATGTTGATGGTGTGATTGTGGGTAGTGCTATTATCAAACATCTGATTGATAATACCTTGACAGCCTCTGAAAAAATGGATAAAATTCTAACATCTGTTCGAGTCATCAAAGAGAGCATCAACTCTTAAAGTGACTTTATTTGTGGGGGTGACTGGCTTCGACAGGAGTTCTGTGCGGGCAGTCGCGTGTCGGGCTGGATAACCCGTAAAACTGTCCGAAACAAATAGACGCAAACAACGTCTCTTACCGCCCTGCAGCTGCACTCGCAGCCTAAGTCAAAGAGTATCGGGCTGTCCTCTTTCTGCCTAGCCGTCGGGCAGCCTGAGGGCATCAACATTTAGACGGATAGGGTGAAGGACCTTGGATGGGGTTCGATCCCGAAATTATCATCCCCTTGATGAGACGGCGTTGTTTGGTTGAGCCGCCATCAAGGTAAAATCAACCAGACTACACATCGTAGAAGCTGCCACGGGCAGAGCTTTTGGACCGGGGTTCGATTCCCCGCACCTCCACCATCTTCCTACTCTATTATCATCAGAAAGTAAAAGACCCTTATAAAATCGAGATTTTGACCACTTCAGTCCTCTAAAATAGTCCAGTTCAATGTACACGAATCCAAAAGTTTAATGTACCTTTTAGCGAACCTTCTCTTTGAAAGTCTGCACTTAAAGGGGTCGTGGTCAATAAATCGAAGAGAATTCAGCTTACTATAAAAATTAATCTGACCCCATTTTGTTGATGACCTGTCTTGGGTGGGTGGCGGGCGAGAGGAGTTTAGATTAGTGTAGAGATGAGGCCAAAGAGTCCACCAAAAACACCACCCCACACAACAAGCCATCCTAAGTGCTCTTTCATGAGCAAAAGCAACATCTCTTTGATAGCAGCTGGGGTTAGCTCAGCCAATCGTGCTGTAACAATCTCCTCGATTGCCTTCGACAAATGGGTCGAATTGTTGCGGAGTAACTCATGCAACGCCTCTTGAAATGAGGCACTTTGGACGATCTCAATCGTTGCCTCTTTAAGTTTGGTTACGAAAGGCTCTTTAAGTTTTTCTAATAACGCCCCACCACCAAAGATCCCGACCATACCACCCAAGGGTGACTCCATCACACTTTGAACAAGTGCATGATAAGCTGGTGTAAAATCGGTCGCCTCCAACACCGAGACTAGATCAACCTCCTTTCGCCCAACGACAAAAGCTTCAATCCTCTCTGGCGTGAAGAAGTGCTCCATAATCATTTTCCTTAAGGATGCGCGCAAGCTCTCAAACTTCTCTTCAATCACACCAGAGCCATAAAGAAAAGGAACCTTCTCAAAGAGCATATGGATCGCTAACTGATTTGTCACAGCTCCCGAGAGGGCAAAGAGGCCGGCATTGCGCACAAGTTCTGATGCCATCCCCTCTAAGACGTATGATCCAACAACACACCCGGCCGCGACGCCATTGGTCATCCATCCTTTGTCGATCATCTACCCCTCCTGCAATTTTTTGTAACATTTTATCACATAGATCGCTGCATCATCAACTAAGCCCTATTGGGCTCTATCTTATGCAAAATTTTGCTACAATGAAGAAAAAGATTTTGGTCAAAGAGAAGTGAGCCCTATGAAACCATCGATTCAGACCATCCGCAACCTCAAGGGGCAGCGAAAGATCGTCATGATCACCGCCTATGATGCCCTCTTTGCCTCACTCCTTGATGATGCGGCTGATATTCTTTTGGTGGGTGATAGCTTAGAGATGAGTTTTGCCGGTCGCCAAGATACCTTAGGGGCAACAATGGAGAGCATGATCTACCACACGCAAGCGGTTTGCCGTGGCGCGAAAAAAGCAGTTGTCGTGTGCGATATGCCCTTTGGATCAACAACCACCTCAGATGAGGCACTCGCCAATGCAGTGCGTGTTTATCGCGAAACATCGGCACATGCGATCAAAATCGAAGGGGGTGAAGAGAAGGCTAGCCTCATTCGTCATCTTACTGAGCATGGGATTGCCATCATGGGACATGTGGGATTGTTGCCTCAATTTGTTCGTGCCGAAGGGGGCTATCGCATCAAAGGACACGATGAGCTCTCAGCCCAGAAAATCATCCGCGATGCCCAAGCCATTGAAGCAGCAGGGGTTTTTGCTATAGTGATTGAAGGGGTGAAGAGTGAAATCGCAACCAAGGTCGCTCAGACTGTGTCGGTACCTGTGATTGGGATCGGTGCCGGAGCGGGTGTTGATGGTCAAGTTCTGGTCTTTTCGGATATGCTCGGATTTTTTGAAGCGTTTAAACCTAAATTTGTCCGCCGCTATCTTGAGGGAGGAGCACTTGTTCGTGAGGCAGCGAAGCGATTTGCTGAGGATGTTAGAAGTGGCGCCTTCCCCGCGCGCGAAGAGGAGTATTAATGGCTTTGCTTACCTCTCAATCCCTACCGTTAGGAACTGCGCTCCCCTCCTTTGCCCTGCCCGATCCAGCTGGCATCATTCATACAAGCAAAGAGCTAACTGGCCCCAAGGGTATCCTTGTTATTATCGCGTGCAACCACTGCCCCTATGTCAAAGCAGTCTGGGAGAGGATCGCGGCGATTGGCGCGTATGCCTTGGCTCATGGTATTGGCGCCGTGGCGATCAATCCTAATATCCATCCTGATTATCCTGAGGATAGACCTGAGGAGATGGCACAACTTGCGCGTCGTCTTCACCTTAGCTTTCCATATCTTGTTGATGAAACACAAGAGATCGCGCGCGCACTCAATGCAGTCTGCACGCCTGAATTTTATCTCTTTGGCCACACTGGGCTTTTTTACCATGGTCGCCTGGATGATAACTGGAAGGATGCCTCAAATGTGGGGCGCGAGGAGCTTAAAGAGGCGATCGATCGACTCGTGGCGGGTGATAGACCGCCAACCGAACAAATTCCAAGTATGGGGTGCTCAATCAAATGGCGAAACGACTAATACTACTACTGGCTGCCACACTGGCATGGGGTGATAATATCTTAGAAACTCAAATCATCAACAAAGAAGGAGCGATCAAAACCTTTTGGAATGAGAAGGTCTTTGGCGCACCACTTGTTGGAACGCGCATTATCGAGCTAAATACTCTCGCAGCCCCCTCAAAAGTATCGCCGTCAAAGGCGGGATTCGTTATGTGTTCTTTGAAAAAGTGACCCTTGAGATGTGGTATCAGCGCGAGATTGGACAGCTCGATATGATTGAGCAGACACTTGACTTTAGGGGCAATAAATTTCCGCAGGATCACTATCTGCTAAAAATTTTCTATAACTTCTAATCAAGAGGTTACGATGAGGGAGCAGTGGAGCGTTCCTAAGGGTGATAAAATTATCTGCAATCTTTGCCGCCACCATTGCACACTCGCCGAGGGGCAGGTTGGGATGTGTGGTGTTGAGGCCAATCATGAGGGTCATCTTACCTCACTTGTCTATGGCTACCCTGCCTCGATCAACATTGATCCAATCGAGAAAAAACCACTCAACCATCTCCTGCCTGGTTCTACATCTCTCTCCTTAGGGACCGTTGGCTGCAACTTCCGCTGTCCTTTTTGTCAAAACTGGCAGATTTCACAAAACCATAGAGTCGATACCCATCGCTATGTAAGCCCTGAAGAGATTGTTACCTTGGCAATCGCACATGGGTGCGCATCAATAAGTTATACTTATAATGAACCAACAGTTTTTTATCCTTATGCCTATGATATCGGTCAAATTGCCAAAAAGAAAGGACTTAAAAACATCTTCGTAACCAATGGCTTCCAAACACCCGAGCTTATTCATGAGATGGCCTCATGGGTTGATGCAGCCAATATCGACCTTAAAAGTTTTAACGACACCTACTATAAAAAAACGCTCAAAGGTGGGCTGGAGGCGATTAAGGAGAATATCGCTTTATATCATCAGTTGGGAATTTGGATTGAAGTAACCACCCTCATCATCCCTGGCATCAACGACACCAAAGACGAGTTGCAGGCTATGGCCTCTTTTTTGGCAGGTATCGACCTTAATATCCCCTGGCATCTCTCTGCCTTTCATCCAGACTATCAGATGCTTTCAACACCACCAACGAGCCTTGCCAGCCTCAAGCAGGCCGAAGCCTTGGGTAAGGCCGTGGGCTTGCGCTATATCTACATAGGAAATGTCTGGCACGAACATGCGCGCACCCATTGCCCTAACTGTGGCGCAATAGTGATCGAACGAGAAGGGTATCGCATCATCACCAACCGTCTTGATCATGGACAATGCTATGCTTGTGGCGAGGTGATTGCGGGAGTGTGGTATTGAGGGTTCAGACTGGGCGCATTACCCTTGAGCTGATCGTTGGAGATTTAACCAGACAGTCCGATCTGGAAGCAATTGTCAATGCCGCGAACAACAACCTCACGATGGGCGGCGGTGTATGTGGTGCGATCTTTCGTCGTGCCGGTATCCATGAGATGCGTGAGGCATGCGCTAAGTTAGCACCGATTCCAACAGGAAGCGCTGTTATTACCGAGGGGTTTAGTCTTCCTAATCGTTATGTCATCCATGCTGTGGGTCCTATTTATCGCGTTGATGAACCTTCAGAGGAGTTTTTGCGACGCGCATGGAACAATGCCTTGATGTTAGCCGAGGAGCACAATATCCGCTCCCTTGGCTTTCCGGCGATCTCTACAGGCATCTATGGCTATCCTGTTGGCGAGGCTGCACAGGTAGCCCTACGCGAAATTATCTCACTTGCTCCCTATCTTTGGTCACTGAAGCTTGTTAGAATTGTTTTGCATAAACTAGAAGATTACGATCTCTTTGCTCAAACGCTAAGCTCACTCCTCTCGTCGTAGAATAAACGACCTACCTCTACCACATGCCACCCATCACGAGCGACGCAAGGAATTTAGCACTTTGCCCCTCTATCCGCTCAAAAAACTTCTCCATCTCGCTTTTCTCTTCCCAAACAGGCTCGCTCACTTTAGCGCGGCGAATCAGCTCCTCTTCAGCATCAAAGAGTGTTCCCAGCTGATCGATTAGACCTATCGCCTTGGCCTCCGCCGCTGTAAAGATGCGTCCTTCTGCAAAGTTGGCTTTTTGTGCAAGATTGAGCTTGCGCGCTGAGGCGACATCCCCCACAAACATCTCATAACTTTTATCCACAAGCCGCTGAAGCTCAGCTCGCTCCTCCTCGCTCCACGCTCTTGTTGGCGTTCCAGCCTCTTTGAAGCGACCTGCCTTCACGACCTGCGGCTGAATGCCAACTTTATCCATGAGCCCCTTAAAGTTCGCTCCCTGAAGAATTACACCTATGCTTCCAATATCAGCACCAGGGTTAGCAATGATTGTATGTCCCCAGATCCCAGCATAGTAGCCACCACTTGCCATCACACCACGCGCATAGACAACAACAGGCATCGTTTGAGCAAGTCGCTTGATCGCATAGGCAATCTCAACACTTGGCCCAACCGCACCCCCTGGAGAATCAACAATCAGCAATACCCCTTTGTAGCCATTTTTTTGTGCATCTCTGACCTGCTCAACAACCTCATGAGCGCTCATAATCGGACCCGTTACTTCGATACGCTTAAGGTTGGGCTGACGAATCTCGCCGGCTGGCCAAAGAAGCGCTAAGATGATAAGCACAAGCAGTGTCGCTTTAAAATGGTCTTGAATAAATCGAATTGGCGCTGAAATAGGCCAAAAAAGCGCCGCAATTTTGTCACGCATGTCGAACTCCTCCGATGTAATGTTCTGCAACACGCTCTGTCTGCGTAATCAGCGCAAGAGCAACTGCATCAGGCTCAACCTCAGCTGCAATCGTAGCCACAGCAATATCAGCCACAGCCCCTGGCCGAATCACCCCCCCGTCAAGCCCCATATAGCGAGCTGGCGTACGGGTAGCAGCCTCCAGTAGCTCCCAGGCAAAACGCGACGCCTCCTCATCATGATGCATCATCAAGGCTGCACGCATCTGCTCAAATAACGAGAGTGACCAGCTTGATGAGAGGCCATCGCTTCCAAGCATCCAAGGGATATGATGGCGACGAAGTGCCAAAAGATCGAGCCTACCGCATCCTAAGAGTCGGTTGGAGATAGGACAGTGAACAATCGCACCCCCTTGCGCAGCAATGAGGGCAAGCTCATCCTCTGATGCTTGAGTGGCATGGACAAAGAGGGTTTTGATCCCTTTGAAGCGTCGAATAAACTCCAGTGCCCCCATCATCGGCTTCGTCTGCCCCAAGAAATCGGCAAAAAACTTCGCAAATGCTCCCTCTGCTCTATCAAGCCAGATTCGCTCTTCGGGGCTCTCAAGAAGATGGGCTGTCATCATCAACCCCTCCCCATGGGCAATCGCCACCAATTCATCCAAAAGCTCTGGGTGAACGGCATAGGGAGAGTGAACAGCAATAAGTGGTTTCAGGCGCGAACTCAATGCCAATGCCGTATCGATGCGGGCATGATAATCAGCCTTGAGAGCCTCAATCGCCTCAGGCTTAGTCCCCAATCCCTCAGGTGCAAAGAGAAGCCTAAGGGGTGTTTGCACAAGTGAGCGAAGATCCTCGCCATAGGAGCTGACACAAAGAGCCGTCCCTGTTCCTGTTGCCACCATCGCGCGAGCTGCTTGCTTGATGCGAGTGGGTGTTGCTGCTTTGGTTATTCTCTCGCGCTGGGCGATCACTGAATAGAGCCAATCGATAAATCGCCCCCATGTAAGCCCTCCATCAGTGGCAACAAACTCAAAATGGGTGTGGCTATTGATCAGTGACGGAAAGGCAACGCGCACCCCCTCTCCACGCACCACATGAGCCTTCGGGTGATGGCGGCGAAGCTCATCAAATGCCCCAATCTCGATTATCCTATCATCAAAGAGAATACCAGCCTCACGCACAATGGGCTCACGCTCATCCATCGTGATGAGGTAGTTAGCATGAAGAAGTTTCATGAAACTCCTTGAGTCTCTAAAAGGGGTAGCTCAATACAAAATTCAACCCCATCAGCAAGATTGTGCGCTCGTAACTCTCCACCCATCTTTTCACGCACGGCCCGACGACTAAGATAAAGCCCAAGCCCCACACCCTTACCCTGCTCTTTTGTTGTAAAATATGGATCAAAAAGACGCTCCATAATCGCATCGGGTATCAAAGGGCCATTATTAAAGAGGCAAAGATAAAGCCAACCCTCATTTTGTGTTGCTGAGAGTTTCAAAAGGGGTGCAAATTTCTCTCCTTTGGCCTCAGCCTCGGCGATAGCATCCCTGGCATTGGCGACTAACTGATAAAGAACTTGCTTGAGAGCGTGACGTAATCCCTTGATCTTGCCGCGCAGCTCTGGAGCTATCTCAATCGTTCGAACAACACCCAATCGATCGAAATCAGAAGCAAAGAGATCAAAAACACTTTGCACCAAGGGCTCTATCTCAAACCAATCAGGCTCTTCCTTAGTTGCCGTAAAGCCACTAAGATCATCGATCATGTGGGTCATTTTATCAATCTGCGCCATTGCTTGGTTGATAGTGCGATTGATGTAATCTTGATCAAGTTCACCTGCATCATAAGCCTCTTGAATATCTTGGATGATCAACGCTAAGACATTTAGCGGCTGACGCCAGTTGTGGGCTATACCTGTAAGCATCTCTGCCATCGCCGCCATCTTACTTTGCTGCATCAACAGCCGCTCTCCTTCGAGTCGTCTGGCCGTCTCCTCAGCCACTTTAGCCTCAAGTCGACGCTGGTAGTTGCGCTCTTCGGTTACATCGTGCCAGATGTGGACGCGGTAGTGTTTGTTAGCGACATTGATCATCAAGATGCTTACAACAACCTCTTGCTGTCTGCCATCTTTGGTTAGATGGATATGGCTATCATGACCTACTTTCTCGCCAGGGAGTATTCCGCAACACTCAAAATAGCTTGGCAGATGAAAATCAGCCAATGATAGCTGCGCAAACTCCTCTTTTGTATAGCCAAGCCCCTCATAAGCGGCGCGGTTAAAGTGTTCGATGCGTCCTGTTTCGGTATTAACCATCACAATCCCATCCGTAGCTTCTTTAATCACCAACCAATAGAGCTCCTCTTGCTCGCGCAGCCTCTCTTGCATCTCGAAATGAGTTGTCATATCGCGCGCAATGCCAAGCACACCCATAACTTCTCTATCTTCATGATAGATCGGGGTTTTGATTGTCTCTAGCAAGACCCGCTTTCCAGTCGAGGCAAAAGTAACCCATTCACTATTGATCGACGGAGCACCTTTGGCCATTGCCTCAAGATCCTTTTGTCGGAAAAAATCGGCAAGCTCATGGTCAACAAAATCATGATCGGTTTTACCGATAATCTCTTTCTCAGAAGCACCAAAAAAACGCTCAAATGCAGGATTGCAAAAAAGATAGCGCCCCTCATGATCTTTAAACCATACTAGATCGGGTATCGCATCTAAAAGAGTTCTTAGACGCAGCGTTTGCATTCGCTCTTGAGCATAACTCTCAAGCAACTCCTCTTTAAGATCGGCAAACTCTTGCAAAAATAATGAGCGGCCATCATCATGGCGCCTGCGCGCTATTTCTGTGACATGACGAAGCGGAGAGATTAGCCCCAAATAGACAACCACGCCTACAAGACTGGAGAATAACAACAGCGCCGCCATGACTTGGCTTGCCAACCTTAGGGCGTTGCGCTCAAGCCGATGGAAGGTATTCTCTTCATCGATAGCAATCAGAAACCGCCCTCCCCTCTTTGGTATAGCCGAAACAAAGAGCCTCTTTCCTTCCTCTAATTGACGAACAAGTCCAGAATTAAAAGGGACTGCTCCAGCAGGTTCATGCGCTCCAATCATCTGTCGATTGGTTGCGTAACGGATCGTACCATTCTCATCAGCATACGCGATATAGTCAAGTATAGAACGAGCAGCTACAACGCCATCAAGCTGCCGCTGAATTCCAGAAATACCATCACGCGACATCTCAATTCGTACCAACTCCTCCGTTTGATGGACAATGGCACTCAGTCGCTCTGCAAGATTGTGAAGATAAAAGGTGCGATAGCCGTGATAAAAAGCAAAGCTTGTTAGAAGCATCACAACAAAGATAATTCCAACAGTCACCACAATCAGATGTTTAAGCTTCATCGTTCAAGCCTTGAAAGATCCATCTTGTACTTTTCAAGATAGATTAAAACATCGCTACGATCACCACGATCAAGCCACTTAATTCCCTCCAACGAGGCCATAAAGGCTTGATACTCCTGCCCTAGCAAAAAGCCTTTGATGGTCTTGTAAAAATCGTGCGGATCTTCCCTGAGAGCCTTCAGGCCTCGCCGAAAAGCTTCCTGAACCTTTTTCATCGAGAGTTGTTGGCTGGGGGAGAGTTTATTGGAAGCAAAGAGGGCATCAATAACATAGAACGTCTTGAGTGTTGCTGTTGAGGCAATCAGACGGTAGCCTTTGGACTTCAATACTGATGCATAGGGCTCATAGATTACCACAAACCTCGGTGTTGCATCGCTACATTGACGAAGGATCGCCTCTTGATCCAATAGTCGCTTGATCGTCTGTAGTTGTGTCAACTTCTTCTCTCGAATAAAGGCCTCAAAGAGATTGGCTGTCACTCCCCCCTCTTCAAGACAAACCTCAATAGGACCTTGATAAGCCTTAAGCTTTTCAAAAGGGATATTACTTAAGATCATATCAGCCCCATAGGAGCGGTTAAAGAGAAGATAGGGAGCAAGCTCTGAGTGGTTGCTTGCTTCCATCCACTCATATTGGGTTCCAGCAAAGGCATCCACAAGCCCCTTGTTGTAGAGGGAGAGGCTCTGAGATAGACCTACTGTCCAGACAATTTTAATTTCGCGTTGATCGATCCACCCCTTGGCCTGCGCATAGGCTAACGGAAAATAACCAACCCAAGGGTTGGCGGCAATACGCATCTGTTGGCGCTCATAGTGATTATTGCAACCTGCAAAGAACAAAACCATCAGCCAAACAAGCACGATCGTCTTTAATCCCCAACGACGCTCCATCTTTGCCTCTTTTGGTTAATTTGTTTTGATTTGATTATATCAGAACTCAACTAAAGAGAGAACGATAGAGCCGCGCCCCTTCACGGCTACTCTCTAATGATTCACCAATGCCATGAAAATAAAAGCGCAATCGCCCACCCCCTATGGACACCACGCGCTTGATAAATTGGCTATTGATAAGAAATGTGCGATGAATTCGTATAAATCCATGGGGTTCTAAAAGTTTTTGCATCCGCGTCATTGTTGCAGGATAGTTATAAAGAGCTTTGACTGTTCGAATAATTACATCATCAAGATCTGCTTGAACATAAACGATCTCCTCAGCTTTCACAGGAAGATAACCCTCTACATCCTTGATCATCAATTGCACAGAGGTAGGTTCTTTGCGATAAAGACTAACGCGATGCAATGCCCGATCAACCTCGCTTGCTTCCGCTGGTTTGAGAAGATAGTCAACTGCACCTACAGCAAAAGCATCAAGCGCATAGTCACGATAGGCTGTTTGAAAGATTAAAAAGAGATCTGGTTGTATCGCAAGTAGTTGATGAGCAAGCTCTACACCCCCCATCCCTGGCATCTCGATATCAAGAAAGGCGGCATCAAAATTCTCTTTTTTGGCCACCTCAAGCGCCATCATGGGGTTCTCAAGTGCAACAACAGTATGATCGGCGATCGTCGTAATCATCTTATGCAGGCGACGCAGGGCAAGAGGCTCATCATCGACCAACAAAAGCTTCATGCCCAAGCCTTATCTCAAATGTCATCATCGCATCATCAACCCAAAGAACCCGACCTTGACACAGATGCTTCAACCTCTCATCAAGATTGGCAAGTCCGATGCCAAATGTCGGATCTACAACTTTGGGGCCACTGTTGGCAACACGGATACGATCTTTAAGGAGGGTAATGATAATCTCAAGTTTTTGCGAATCCAAAGAGCGCCCATGCTTGATTGCATTTTCGACTAACAACTGAACGGAGAACTTTGGAACCATCATCCTGCGATCTCCTCCCTCATCAACGATCTCAAGCCTGATAGCCTCGCCAAAACGAATCTGTTCGATATCGACATAGTGTTGAACATTGGCAAGCTCTTCGTCTAATGTGATCATCGCCCTCTCTGCCATTGTCTGACGCAAAAAGGATGCTATCTTAATAACCGCCTCCTCAGCTCTCTTAGGATCAAGATCGATCAGCGCCGCAACAGAGTTGAGGGCATTGAAGAGAAAATGGGGATTAAGCTGCTGCTGCAATGACACAATTCTTGCCTCAGCAAGCGCCTTGTGGGCAGCCTCACGCCGATTGCGCATCTGAACAAAGAGATAGATTAATAGCCCCAACAGATAGGTCATCACCCCAACAAGCAACGAGAGGATTGTGATATGCTCTTTTGATCCCAAAAGCGCACCAATCCCAACCCCTTGAGCCATCAACGAGGCAGCCGCAAAGCCAATTGCCCCAGCAGAAAATGAGAAAAAGGCAGCAACCAACGGCCACCACTGCACTGAAAGATAAGGGAGGATCAAGTGGGTATTAAGGATGGTTAGCAGCGCAGCCCAAAAGGCGATCGATAAACCCGCCAAGGCTCCAAAAAGAGCACCTTCACCCATAGGCTGATCGATAACAACAGAGATAGCCGCTGCGATCACTCCACCAAAGACAACACCTATGAGTGCAACAATCACCCAGTCGCTGCGCCTAATCGCTAAATCCCATCCCTCTTCAGACATCATAAACCTTTGCGAGGTTAGCTACTCCTATGATAATTCCTAACCAACCCTGCCCTGCAAAAACTGACTCACCTACAAAATAGAGTCCAGGAATCGGAGAGTCATTGGGCATCATCTTCCAAAAAGGATAGCGATAATAAAGCGGAAACCCACCAACTGAAGCCCTTCCTGTATAACGCTGCCAGGTTTTTGGCGTGGCAGCAACATAGGTCAAAATTTTCTCTTTAGGTAGTGCAAGTGTAGCACAAAAGTGCTCAAGAAGGGTTTGTGTTAGCTTCTCTTTGGCCGCGCGATACCTCTCTTTGCTTAACCCCTCCCAAAAACTTGGACGGGTATGAATCGAGATTGTTACACTTTGCGATCCTCCAGGCGACATCCTTGGATCATCTGGATCGCTTGCAGATACAAAGATAGCATCTGAGATTGCCCCTTCGGGTGTAGCAGGCATAAGAATTTGGGTATGGTGCGAAAGTCGTATCTCTGGCGCTAAGGTCAGATAGAGTGTAAAGGCTCCTTGGTCAACATCGTGGTAATAGCGACGCACCCAATGTTTGGCCTCTCCTTGAAGCACATCAATAGCAACAGCCAAGGGAAGAGCACAAATCACACGATCAAAATCCTCACGCCCACGCGAGGAGATGATGGTAAATCGATTGGCTGCCTTCTCAATCGAGAGCACCTTGACATGTAGTGCCAGATCACTCACACTTGCGGCAAGTCTTTCAAGCGCCAAACCCATTCCACCCATGATCAAGCCTGTTGGTAACTTTGTATATCCCAGCGCCAGCGCCGCTGTCAGAAGGCTTACCTCGCTTGTTGTTGTCTGAGCAACAATGCGTACCTGCGCATCGAGAAACTGCCGATAAACCCTGCTCATTCGAGGATAAAAAAGACGAAGTGCCCATGAGGCTGGTATAAGCGCTGCCCATCCAGCAGCTAAGCCCAATCGCCAAAATGAAAGAAGAGATAATCGCGAACGGGTATAGCGAATCGTTGGAAGGTAGCGGTAAAAGAGCTTGTTAAGCATCCTCACCAATCCCCAAAAGAGAGGATGACCCCAAGCTGGCATGGCTGCTTGTAGCTCTTTGAGAAAACGCTCTTCATCCTGGCTGCATGTAATCTTTTGATCAGCCCATCTAACCTCGAGGGCAGGTGAGCTTTCGATCGCACCAACCTCTACGCCAAGTGAACGCACAAACTCATAAACAGGTAGGCCAGCTCCATTGGCTGCAAAGGTGGTTGCGCCCGCATTAAAGTAGCGCCCTTTGTGGTAAAATGTTGCCGCACATCCACCCAGATACGCCTCTTTCTCAAAAAGCGTTACCCTCTCGCCATGCGCCTGCAGCCAAGCTGCCGCGCACACGCCGGCTATCCCACCCCCAACAACAGCAACATGGCGACCACTCATCCCAAAAAAGCCCCGGCAAAGAGCCCTTCATCAAGATCACTGATGCCGATCTCTTTAAAAAATGATAAGATCGGTCGATGGGCTTGTGCTCGCGAACGAATGGGTGTGACAAAACAGCCCAGCGTCTCTTGGATGATCTCATCGACTAAGGGCGAGGGGCTCTCGTTGGTGGTGCGATAGTAGATCTCGCGCGCATGGTGAGGATGGGCGCGTAGATTAGCAATTGCCTCTTCGATCCCTTCAATCACTGCTTTTACAACATCAGGATGGTCATTATAAAAACTTTTGGTCGTAAAAAGATCGAGTGCACTAAAGTTGGGATAACTGGCATTGGCTGCTTCAATCAATACAACATCCAACTTTTCATGTTTAGCCTCAACCCCTTCAAAATTATAAAAGACAAGCCATCCACCATCATATCCTTCTTTGATGTGACGAATGTGGTAGAAGTCTGTTTTATCGAATGTAATAGTATCTATGTCCACATGAACGCCTTTAGTTTGGCCATAGCGGCGCAAGATCTCTTTGGCGATAGCATCTGTTTTGGGATTCTCAACGGGTGTTGAGATGCGTATGGGCTGACCTGAAAGAAGCTTTGTCTCCCCTTCTCGTGTCAACATAACTCCCCCGCGTGTCTCAAAGAAGGTTCCCAAATCTAACATCTTCTCATCAAACTGCTCAATCAGATGCAAAGGTTCATTGATCGCGAATGCAATCTCCCCTTTTTTAAGCGCCTCAAAACCATCATAGTGCTCATCAGGCTCAATGATCTCTACTTCAAGACCACGCTGCGCAAAGAATCCAAGCTCAATGGCCGCAAGAAGCGGAAGATGATCAGGATTTAAAAACCACTCAAGAGCAATTGCAACTTTCATTGATAGATCCTTGTTATTAGTGTTTTGACATTGGCTTCAATCGAGGTGCCACCAAAAATCGCACTCACACACGCAATCATATCGGGAGCGTAAGCTGCAACCTGTGCAATAGTCGAAGCATCAATACCCCCAATCGCACAAACAGGTAATGAAAGTTGTTGTTTCGCTTCGCCTAATAAACTTAAAGGAACAAGAGCAGAGTTGGGTTTTGTTGGTGATGGAAAAAAGGAGCCAAAGGCAACATACCCTGCCCCTTTTGCCATCGCCTCCTTAGCTCTATTGAGATCACCATAACACGAAACCCCGATAACCCCCTTAGGGAAAAGCTCTCGTGCCTCTTCGATACTTATATCATCTTGTCCGATATGCAACCCATCGGCCATCACTTTAGCTGCCACCAATGGTCGATCATCGACGACAAAAAGAGCACCCAAATCAAAACAAAGAGAACGAAGAGAGCGACACACTGCCAATGCCTCTTCATCAGATTGATGTTTGTGACGATACTGAACAATTGTAACACCAGCGCGTATCGCCTCTTCCACTTGCGCTACAATTGTCGATGGGGGCGTTAAATGTTCATCGGTGATGGCATAAAGCCCCTCAAAACGCAAACGCATGGACACCTCCTGCTTTGTGATTCAGTGGTCCTGGACCATGACCTAAGCCTGGCGCTTTGCGAATCGCCTCAGTGACAAAAGCGCGCGCTCGCTTGATCGCGTCGATTAGATCATAACCGCTTGCAAGCAAGGCGGCTATAGCACTTGCAAAGCTACACCCTGATCCATGAAGATTATTTGTCTCAATCCATGGCGCTGTAAACTCAACCACCCCCTGCGCCGTATAGAGTCGATCAACACTTACCTCGTGACCCTCACGCACCTCTTTGAAATTTTTGACAACAACTGGAACACCAGGAAAAGCAAATGTGTCCTCGCTTCCAAATAAAAGACGCGCTTCATAGCGATTAGGTGTTACAACCATAGCAAGCGGGACAAGGTGGCGCAACGCCTCTATCGCCTCATCATGAAGTAGTGGGGAGCCAGCTTTGGAAATTGAGACTGGATCGAGGACAACAGGAACTTTGACCATTGAAACGATATCGGCAATCAAGTCAATAATCTCCGCAGAGTAGAGCATCCCTATCTTGATCGCATCAACTGGTATATCCTCTAAAACACTGTCAATCTGTTTTAGGACAAAGGCTGGCTCAAGGGGGAAAATACCCTGCACCCCGGTTGTATTTTGTGCTGTTAGCACCGTAATGACACTCATGCCATAGACGCCAAAAGCCTCGAAGGTCTTTAGGTCGGCTTGGATTCCGGCGCCACCGGAGCTATCTGACCCACCTATCGTAAGAACACTTTTGATCATTAGCTACCCCCAGCATAGATTAGCAAAGTTATTGTATCAACAATTCCACGCCATTCATCCCTCTTAAATGACCATTCATCCCTGCGTAACTCTGTAGGCGTTCATGTAAGGATTAACTGACATTTTTAGTTGATGAGTGGACGAAATTTTTTGGTAAACTTCAAAGAAAAAA
>JAINCO010000014.1:0-4639 GCA_036574095.1 Campylobacterales bacterium
TCGCTTCAAACCCTTTGTTGCCAACCTTACTACCAGCACGCTCAATTGCCTGTTCGATCGTATCTGTTGTCAACACCCCAAATGTCACAGGCTGGCCACAACTTAGTGCAACATTAGCAATTCCCTTCGTTGTCTCGGCAGCAACATAGTCAAAGTGGGGTGTTGAACCACGAATGATAGCCCCGACACAACAAATACCCGCATACCGCCCAGACTCAACCGCCTTTTTCAATGCCATGGGAATTTCAAATGCACCAGGGACGAGAATAAGATCGAGATTGTCATCACTACCACCATGACGCAGGAAACTATCGCGCGCCCCCTCGACCAGTCGATCGGTAATGATGTGGTTAAAGCGGCTGCTAATAATAGCAATTTTAGCCGCCGGATCAAGTGTTAGCTTCCCTTCTACTACACGCACGGGCATCCTTTTTTAACTTTTATCAGCAATAGATTTAGTGCGATTATACCACCTTTTGGCTTTGATCGATTTAATCACGCAACACTACTACGAACCATCCTTGAGGATAATCAGCCTGGGATCATCTCGAAGATCACACAAAATTATCCTAACCCTCTCTTGCCATAGGCACTTAAACTCCTCCTTCTCCTCTGGTGTCGCCTGGCCCATGATGATCTTTTGCATTAGAATCGTTTGGTTAGGTGAGCCGGGAGCGAGATTGGGATTATAGTCAACAACCACACTCTGCCCCGTATCGACACGCGTCAATCTGGCTAAGCCATCGATCTTGGCATGGAAGAAGAGAAGATTAGAGCGTACAAAATTTCCACCAATCCCTTTAAAACCCCCTTCGGCGGCTGCACCTGTGATGAGTGTCAAGACCGAGGCAATCACTCCCGTTACCCCATCGCCAACACCATCTCGCATCTCTACCTTGATCGCCCCGCGTATGGGCATTTGGTTAGGATAGAGGACTGTGATAGCCTTAAGTGCCATCAGATAGGCACCTGCAACGGTAGGGCATGAGTGTCCAGCAAGCTTAACCGCATCACGATAGGCATACTCGATAATACCATCTTCATAACTTCCAAGAACATCGGAGAGTGGATCACGCAGCGTGATCGTTGGTACATCATCAAAAAAATCGGGGTAACGCATCATCTCTCCTTGTTGTATAGATCTCTAATTGAGATTATAATCTATATGATCCTATAAAGTCATTGATATAGATCAAGGGGTGATCCACGCCCACAAAGGAGTATCTATCCTAAGATAGGTTACAATTTCACCAGTTTTTATCAAAAGGAGAGCCATGATTAAAGTGGCGATTGTTGGCCGACCCAATGTTGGCAAAAGCTCACTCTTTAATAGAATCGCACGCACACGAGATGCGATTATCCATGACGAAGCAGGGACAACGCGTGATGTGAAGCGTCGTGTTGTTGATATTGAGGGGCGTGAATTTCTCCTCTATGATACAGGCGGGATCGAAAGCCGCGATGAGCTTTTTGAGAATGTCAAAAAACGCTCACTAGCTGCTGCGGCCGAAGCCGATATTATACTCTTTGTCGTTGATGGCAAGGCAGGCGTTGATGATGCTGAACGCAAACTCTTTCACTCGATGGCCAAAATGGGCAAACCGATCGCGCTGATTGTCAATAAGATCGATAACGACAAAGAGCTTGAAAAAAGCTACGACTTTGCCGCATTTGGTGCTGATGTGCTCTTTCCTGTCTCCATCACCCACAACCGCGGTGTTGCGAAGCTCTTTTCGTGGTTATTAGGTTTTTTACCAGAACCCGAGCCCGAACTTCACCTTAATGAGGATGATGAAACACTTGAGGAGTTTTTGCTTGAGGATGAAGAGAGCAACAAAGATGATCACACAGAGGATCGCAACATACGAGTGGCAATCATCGGCCGTGTCAATGTTGGAAAAAGCTCTCTTCTTAATGGTCTTACAGGCCAAGAGCGTGCGGTTGTTAGCCCCATCGCAGGTACTACAATTGATCCAGTCGATGAAACGATTCTTGTCAATAATCGACCCGTCACATTTATCGATACCGCAGGAATTAGGCGGCGCAGCAAAATCCAAGGTATCGAAAAATGGGCTTTTGATCGTAGTCGCAAGGTTTTAGAACGCGCCGATGTCGCCTTGCTGGTTCTGGATACCTCAGAGCCATTCAAGGAACTTGATGAACGCGTTGCAGGGCTGATCGATGAGTATAAGCGAGCTTGTATCATCGTGCTTAATAAGTGGGATATTCGTAGTGGTGAGAGTGAAACGATCCTTAATGAAGTCAAACGCCGCTTTCGCTTCCTCTCCTTTGCCCCGATCGTCACCGTCTCAGCTAAAAGTGGACAACGCCTTCCACAGCTTATGAACAAAATTATTGAAGTTTATGATCGCTATGCCCAAAAAATACCCACAAAATCTCTCAATGATGCTATCAAACGAGCAACCATGAAGCATCAGATACCAATGGATCATGGCAAATCGGTCAAGATTCTCTTTGCAACCCAATTTAAAAGCAAACCCCCAACCATCGCGCTTGTAATGAACCGCCCTGTTCTTCACTTTACCTATGAGCGCTACCTTATCAATACCCTAAGGGATGAATTTGATCTGGAGGGAACTCCGGTTGTTCTGATCCCAAGGCGTCGAGGAGAGCGCGATGAAACCGAAGGGGATGATTAAAATTTAGACACAAGCTGTGCATCTTAATGAATCAAGACCTGCTATAATCTCTGCGTGACCAACAACGACATTTTATAAAAGATTGTTGGGATCACAAGGAGGAAGCCATGAGAAAGGTGGTTTGGATGCTCGGTGCTCTCCCGATAGCTTTATTAGCTGAGGAGACTCCGGTGTTGGATGTAGGCAACACAGCTTGGATGATTGTCGCAACAGCGATGGTTATGCTCATGACCCCAGCTGGTTTAGCGCTCTTTTATGGCGGAATGACGCGCAGCAAGAATCTTCTCAATACAATGGCCATGAGTGTCATGGGCTATGCCCTAGCCTCTCTTGTCTGGGTTGGTTGGGGCTATTCGATGGCGTTTGGCTCTGATATTGGCGGTATGATCGGTTCCCTGGACTACCTCTTTCTTACAGGTATCGGGGTCAATGACCTCTGGTCAGTTGGCAACATTCCCACCCTTCTTTTTGTTGCCTTTCAGATGACATTTGCTGGCATTACTGTCGCGCTTGCAAGTGGTTCGGTCATTGAACGGCTGAAGTTTTCGACATGGATGGTTTTCGTTATCTTGTGGGTAACGGTTGTTTATGCCCCCATTGCCCACTGGGTCTGGGGTGGAGGCTTTTTAGCTAGTGAAGGTGTTCTTGACTTTGCAGGCGGCACCGTTGTCCATATCAACGCAGGTGTTGCCGGACTTATCATGGCGCTGATGCTTGGCAAGCGAGACGATTATGGCAAGGCAATCTTCCCAAGCTCGGTAACGCTCACAGTGTTAGGGGCTATTTTTCTTTGGTTTGGATGGTTTGGTTTTAATGCCGGCAGTGAACTGGCGGCTGATGGCATTGCTGCCAACGCCTTTCTTGTAACCAATAGCGCCGCCGCAGCTGCAGCCTTTGGGTGGATGCTGATTGAGTATATGGTCTATAAGAAATTTACGCTTTTAGGCATCGCTTCAGGTATTGTTGCAGGGCTTGTTGCCATTACGCCTGCGGCTGGTTTTGTCGATGTTGGTGCATCCATTGTTATCGGTTTTCTCGGAGGCATCTTTGCCTTTTATGGCGTTAACAGCATCAAAAAAGCGTTTAAATATGACGATTCGCTTGACGCCTTTGGTGTACACGGCATTGCAGGCATCTGGGGGGCAATCGCCACTGGACTCTTTGCTAACCCCGAGGTGAATGCGCTAGGCAAGGGGCTTTTTTATGGCAATCCCAGCCAGGTGATCATCCAGATCGAAGGTGTTGTTGTGACAATTCTTTTTGCCGCCATCGCCACAGCCCTCGTCTTCAAGCTGGCCTCGCTGCTAACAGGTGGCGCACGTGTGAGCGGCATCGAGGAAAACACAGGACTGGATGAGGCAATGCATGGTGAAAAAGCCTTTAATCTGAAATGATCTATAATAACGATAGCACAATAAGGAGCAGAGAATGAAAAAGATCGAGGCGATCATCAAGCCCTTCAAACTTGACGATGTCAAAGAGGCGCTAACAGAGCTTGGTATCAGTGGCATGACCGTAACAGAGGTCAAAGGATATGGACGCCAGCAAGGCCATACGGAGCTCTATCGTGGGGCTGAGTATGTGGTTGATTTTCTTCCTAAGATCAAGATCGAGATCGTTGTTAGCAATGAACTTGCCGATAAAGCAGCTGATGCGATCATCGCTGCCGCTAAAACAGGCAAAATTGGTGATGGTAAAATTTTTATCTATACTGTTGATAAAGCGATTCGTATCCGTACCGGTGAGATGGATCACGACGCCCTCTAAAGATCGTGCAGGATCTTTTAGGGTCCTGCACACCAAACACTCCTTCAATCATCCCTTAACCTAAAGGTGGATATAATAGCGCGCAAAAAAGGGGTGGGGATGGATTTTATTAGCTCTTGCATCAACGCCAATCGCGAAATTTACGACATTCTCAAAGAAGCAGATCCTACACTCAAAGAGCCTCAGGGCAAAGGGTTTGGCGGGGATATCTC
>JAINCO010000015.1:0-7056 GCA_036574095.1 Campylobacterales bacterium
CCTCGTAACCAAGAACAGCCAGTCCAGTTGCTCCCAGTAAGTAGTTAAAACGAACAAAGATCTCACTCATTAAAAGTCCAGACGAAAAGCGATCCATGACTAAGCCAACTTTTTGGGGATGAAAAACAACAGAAGCCGTGAATGCCCCTAAGGCGACAACGGCGCCCGCAAGTATGCCAATGAACATCACATATAACAAAGTAATTTTATTCATAACCATTTTGCAATAAATCCTCGGTCAAAACCAGCATAATCTTGATAAAAATCGACCTCATCAGCCCCCTCTTTTACCAAAAGCGATGCCATTGACTTTCGCTGATCATACCCCATCTCACACGCAATCACTTTTGCACCTGCACGGCGCGCCTCAATCACAAGACGCGTGAGTAACTCATCTCCCTGCTTGCCACCAATTAGCGCCAATCGTGGCTCATAGGTAACACTCAGTGGTAAGGGATAACTTTCGGCGATGTAGGGTGGATTTGAGACAACAATCTGCACCTCTTTTTCAGATGATAATAGATCTGCCTCAACAAACTCGATGCGCCTATAAACCCCATGGCGTATGGCATTGCGTTTGGCTACCTCAAGAGCTTCAGAAGAGATGTCGATAGCGCGAATTGTGATATTAGGACATAAAAGTGCCAGCGTCACAGCAATAATACCACTTCCTGTTCCTACATCAACAACCCGCACAGCAGATGATCCAATCAATGATGCTACCCGTTCAACCAACAGCTCCGTTTCGGGTCTGGGAATAAGAACAGCCGGGGTAACATCAAAAAGATGGCCATAGAAGGAGGCAACAGTCGTGAGATACTCTACCGGCTCTCCCGCAACCCGACGCGCCACAAGCTCATCAAAACCTTTAGCCTCAACATCAGCCTCAGGATGAGCATGTAGCCATACTCGCGTCACGCCCAATGTGTGTGCTAAGAGTAGCTCCGCATCAAGCCTAGCACTCTGACTCGTTGATGCGATACGCGCTGTGGCCTCTTGAATAAGTCTCTTAACTTGCATGACCAAGTACCTCTAAACGGCGTAAAAGCGAAGGATGGGAGTAGTAAATCGCTTCGTACAAGGGGTGGGTGTAGGGAAATTTCTTATTCTCATAGCCCAATTTTTTTAGCGCCGATGCTAAAATCTCAGCCCCCGCCAATGCAGCCCCATGTGTATCAGCAGCAAACTCAGCGTGACGATAAAGACGATTAAGTAGTGGCATGATCATAAACATCAATGGCTGCGTCAAAAGCCAGATTAAGGCAAGCTTTGCCGAGGGCAACGGAGCAACCCCCACCGACATGAAAAACTTATCAGGAAGGTTGCCAGACAACACAAAAAGCCCAATCACAACAATCGAACTTGTCACCAGCCGCACCCAAAGATCACGGTTGCGAAGATGCCCAAGCTCATGCCCCAACACGGCCACCACCTCATCAACAGTTAGCTTCTCAATGAGGGTGTCATAGAGCACAACCCGTTTGACGCGTCCAAAACCTGCAAAATAGGCATTGAGTCTGCTGTCGCGTTTACTTGCATCGACAACAAATAGACCACCACTGTCCAGTCCGTGAGCGCGCAAGAGATCGTTAATTCGCTTACTAAGCTCCCCTTCAGGTAGAGGCTTAAAGGTGTTAAATAAAGGGGCGATATACAGTGGGTAGATAAGATTGATGGAAAACAACAACACAACGAGCACAAGCGCACCCCACGCCCACCAATATGGAAGATGGCTCATGATCCAAAAGATAGCAGCCAACATAGCTCCTCCAAAAATCACCGTCAAGGCAATTTTTTTGAGCTCATCAACCACAAATAGCCCAGGCGTTACCCTCGAAAATCCAAAACGCTTCTCAATCTCAAAGATACGATAGATTTCAAAAGGAAGCATCACAACATAGTTCACGCCCAAAAAAAGGAGAAAAAAGAGAACCATCGACAAAAGGGTGTTTGGCTCTACCGCTTCCTCAAGCCATGACAGCCCACCAGCAATCCAAAAAAGAAATAGCGCTCCTTCAGCCAGAAGCGTTACGATCGAGAGCCTCTTGGAGGCGATCTCATAGCGACCAGCCTCCATATAACGCTCCTGCTCCATCAATACAGGCTGACCTTGAAGCCGCTCGCTCACATACCCCACCTGCATAATATCAAGGTAGAGTCGAACAATGATCAACACAAAATAGAGTATAACAACTAATTCAAATGACACAAGGCCCCCTATAATTAAACTATAGAGGGTATTGTAGCACAACTAATCTGCTAAAAGGGCCATCACCCGATCATGATCAAGCCCATTCGCTGAATGCGCCGTCATCAAATCGTCTCTGCCAATCGAGCTATCAAATGCCGTGTAGTTGTATTCTGGATTCATGTAGGCGTCAAAATGACGCGTGATAAGATTGCATAGAAGGTTAAGTGCCGCACCTAGTTGCATCGTTGTACGCTGAATAAAGATCGCCAGCTCCTCGCGCCCAACCCATCCACTACAGCTTTCTGGTAAAGAAAGATCAAGATCGATCAAGCCATCTTTTAATCTAAAAATTGTGCGCGCAAAAAGAGGCTGTGAAACAAAAGTTTTCATCTCAAATTCTGTAATCTCAAACTGCTCATTGCCTGGCTGACGGATTAGGTCAGACATTATGGCAATCGCCTGCTGAGCTGCCTCAATAAACCCAACAGCCTCATTGACAGCACGCAGCGTTGCACTCCCGCGCATCACAACTTTGTCGGTTACTCTCTGAGAAACTCCCTCTTTTTCTCGCGTCGAAAAAACGCTGCCAACTGACTGATTGGGCACCCTTGGATTCTTCATCCTGCCTCCTTTGTTGGTGAAACTACCTATCCACGAGCAAAAAAAGTTCCCTTTAATACGTTGTAGGTTACAATCTTGCTAGTTTATCGAGGTTAATTTGTTATGATCGACTTGATTTTGCCGTTGATTATTGTTACTCTATTTGTTGCACTAACACTC
This sequence comes from Campylobacterales bacterium, assembly GCA_036574095.1. Classification (GTDB taxonomy): domain Bacteria; phylum Campylobacterota; class Campylobacteria; order Campylobacterales; family UBA6016; genus JAINCO01. The sequence goes on from JAINCO010000015.1 coordinate 2,972, forward strand.
AACATCTACCTGCGCCGCTTCCACATACCGCCCATTATAGGCTATATCGCTGCAGGTACCGTCATCGCCCATTTCTCTCCATTCAAAGCAGGTGAGAGTAAGGTTCTTGCGCAGATCGCTGAGTTTGGTATTGCCTTTTTGATGTTTACCATTGGCCTTGAATTTTCGATCGGCCACCTCAAAAATATGCGCCGCGAAGTCCTTATCAATGGCGTCGCTCAGATTACTCTCACCTTTATGCTCATTGGTTTTGTAGCGCACCGCATCCTTGGTCTTGATCTTAATAGTGCTATTATTGCCGGACTGGGTCTATCACTCTCTTCAACCGCGATCGTGCTCAAGATACTGAATGATAACGGGGATATTAAACGCAACTATGGTCGTCTTTCCTTTGGTATCCTCCTCGCTCAAGATCTTGCCGTCATCCCGATGCTTTTAATGATAGGCTTCATGTCGAGTGAAGGAACCAATCTTCTTTCCGAAATTCTTCAAACCATTGGGAGTGCACTTCTTTTAGGGTTGACGATGATTATCGTGGGGCGCCGCCTTCTTGATCCATTCCTTGCCGCCGTCATAGATGCCAAATCGCACGAAATTTTTATTGGTGCTATTTTACTGCTGGTTCTTTCGGCTAGTTGGCTAGCTCACCTGCTTGGCTTCTCCTTTTCACTCGGGGCATTCATTGCGGGGATGATTATTGCCGAAACCCACTATAAACATCAAATCGAGGCTGACCTGGCTCCATTTCGCGACCTTTTACTGGGGCTCTTTTTTGTTACTGTAGGACTTCAAATCGATTTAAACTATGCTGTTGTCAACATCATATCTATTCTTGTGATTACTGTAGGGGTAATGCTGCTTAAAGCAATTGTCGTCTATCCAATCATCCGTTCCCACCACCGCCCCAACACAGCCCTTAAAAGTGCCATCACACTGATGCAAATAGGTGAATTTTCTTTTGTTATTTTCGAGATTGCGCGAATGGAGGGGATGCTTGAGAGCTCTTTACAACAAACACTGATCATTGCTGCCACGCTATCGATGGTTGCTACACCCTTTATTATGCGCCACCTTAAAACCATCACACGCCTGATCATTAAAGAAGAGCAACAAAACGACCTCACACCCGTGTCGGCTCCTCTATCAAGCCATATCATCGTTTGTGGTTATGGGCGGCTTGGGCTTAAAATCGCTGCTATTCTTAAGGAGATGGATATTCCCCATCTTTTTATCGAGAAAGATCGTAGGCTTGTTGAGGAGGGGATTGAACGGGGTGATGCTGTCTTTTTTGGAAATGCTGCACAGCGTCAGATTCTCGAAAAACACAATGCCACACAAGCATTGGCTGTCATTGTTGCAATCGATAATGAACAGGCAATGCTGCTTGTGTGTCAAAATCTGTTGTCGATGGGTGTCGAAAATATCGTCGTTAAAGTCGAAACACAACAAGAGTATGAGATGGTCAAATCGTATGGCATTACAAATATTGTTGACCAAAATCTCCACACCGCTGGAGAGCTCGTCTTAATGGCGCTCAGGTGCGAATTGAAAAGGTACTGACACATTGATCCAACGGTAGATTGCACATCCAACACATAAGCCGAAGATCCCCTCAAGGAGCATACATCCTCCTAAAATAGCTGCAACAACAAGGGCGGCTCCCTGAAGGTGGGCTGCCAGAAGTAGCGCGATGGCCAACGAACCCGCAGCACCTAAGGATGCAGCAAATTTTTTGGGTGCCCTATCTTCCCAACATGCATGCGAACCAAAAAGTCTAACACCAACACGAGCGATCACAGACAACAGCGCCTCCCGCCCACTATACGCACGTACCAAAAAATCCCCCGCTAAGAATGCGGCTAACCACCACCAGTCGCACACCAGAGAGACTCCAAGAAGCAAAGCGCTCAAAAGTGAGGTAGCACGGACAACTCGTTGATCAACCTTGCTTCCAGAGATAGGGCAAGAATAACCGTAACGCATGATGAATCCTTACTATTTCACTATGTATTGTGTATTTTACCATAAATAGCTCGCAATGTCAACTATTTTTAGTGAATTAATAAACATTACCGCAATTTATCCTCCCTGTGGTACAATTCAAGACGACAAACAGAATAGCAAGGACAAGCACGGGTGACATTGATCGATCTTGAAGGAATTAGTAAACAGTACGAAGCGCAGGTGATTTTGAAAGAGGCCTCGATGGTGATTGAGGAGGGTGAGCGCATCTGTATCGTTGGAAAAAACGGAAGTGGTAAATCGACACTGATGAAAATTGCCGCGGGGCTTCTTGAGCCAGATGAAGGAAAGGTTCGCCGACGACAAGGTGTCACGATTGAGATGCTTGCTCAAGAACCCCGTTTTGATCCTGGTATCACCGTACGCGCTGCGATTGAGGCTCAGCTAACTGAAATTCGTGCAGCACGCCAGCGCTTTGATGAGATTGCATCAGCCCTCGAACAATCCCCTGATAACCGCCAACTTCTTGAGGAGTCGGGCGCACTAGCCTCTTGGATCGAGCATCATAATGGCTGGAATCTTGATGATCGAATTGAGCGAATCCTTCAAGAGTTTCAACTCAAACCATTTGAAGAGCGTCGCGTCGATACGCTTAGTGGGGGTGAAAGACGCCGTGTTGCTTTGGCTGGACTTTTGCTTAAAAAACCTGATCTTTTGTTACTTGATGAGCCAACCAACCACCTTGATGTCTATATGGTTGCCTTCCTTGAAGAGCTGTTATTGGCTGGACGCTTTACGCTCCTTTTTATCTCTCATGATCGCTACTTTATCGATCGAATCGCCACCCGAACGATCGAAATTGATGAGGCCAGGGTGCGTAGCTACAAAGGAGGTTACCTTGACTACATCACCCAAAAAGAAGAGGAGTTGCGCGCCCTCCAAAAAGAGCATGAGACTCTTCTAAAGCAGCTTAAAGCAGAAGAGGAGTGGCTTCGACGTGGTGTTAAAGCGCGCCTTAAGCGAAACGAAGGACGCAAAGAGCGCATCATGCAGATGCGTGAGCAAGCACGCAAAAATCCTGGCTTAATTCGCCAAATACGCCTGCAAGTTGAGCGTGAAAAAAAGCACTTTAACGATGGTCAGCAGAGAAATCGTCAAAAGATGCTCTTTGAAGCTGAGAATCTCACATTAACATTAGGCAATCAAACACTCATCAAAGGTTTCACCACGCGCATCCTTCAAAAAGATCGCATCGCCATCGTTGGACGCAACGGCAGCGGCAAATCAAGCTTTCTTAAGCTTCTGATGGGTAGCTACCAACCAACCAGTGGCACCATCACGCGAGGCGACTTTACCATCGGCTACTTTGACCAGCATCGCGAGATGCTTGATGATAATAAAAATCTCATTGAAACCTTTTGTCCTAATGGCGGTGATCGCGTCGAAGTCTTAGGCCGTTCGATGCATGTCTATGGCTATCTTAAAAACTTCCTCTTTCCCAGAGAGTTTCTTGACAAAAAAATCGGTGTTCTTTCAGGTGGAGAGAAGAATCGTGTTGCCTTGGCACTCCTGTTATCTAAAAAGTATGACTGCCTTATTCTTGATGAGCCAACCAATGATCTTGATATCCCTACGATCCAAATCCTCGAAGAGTACCTCCAAAACTTCCCAGGCGCCCTTCTTTTTGTTAGTCATGATCGCTACTTTGTCGATAAACTTGCCCAGCGCCTTTTTATCTTCAAAGGAGGTGGCATCGTTGAGGAGAGTTGGCAAAGCTACACCGAATATCTCGATAATGAAGCCGAATGGGCAGAGATTGAAGCGCAAATATCCCTTCCACAACCAAGCCCCAAAGAGCGATTGCGCGAACGAAGCGAGCAGCTTAGCTACAAAGAAAAGCGTGAGCTAACTGAGCTTCCGCAGCAGATTGAAGAACTTGAAGCAAAAATCGCCGAGTGCAAAGCCTGCCTAAGCAATCCTGACTGTTACCAGCGCTACGGCATCACCAAACTTAGTGAAGAGCTTCATGAGCTTGAGCTGGCATTAGAACCGCTTCTTGAGCGCTATTTTGCCCTCGAAGCCAAGCGCGAAGCCATCGAGAAAAGATGAGTACAGTACGAGAG
>JAINCO010000016.1:0-3559 GCA_036574095.1 Campylobacterales bacterium
TATGATGCGGCTCATAAGCTCTTGATTTTAGCATCGATTGCCTATGGGATTGATGCTAAACCTGATGATATCCTCATTGAGGGGATTGGCGATATCAATCAAGATGATATCAGCTTTGCCAAAGAGTTTGGCTATGTCATTAAGCTTCTTGGTATTGCTAAAAAACGGGAAGATGAGGTTGAATTAAGGGTTCACCCGGCACTCGTTAAAAAGAGTGAGATGATAGCCAAGGTTGATGGAGTGATGAATGGTATCTCCATCGTTGGCGATCGCGTGGGTGAGACGATGTATTATGGCCCTGGTGCGGGTGGCGATGCAACGGCAAGTGCTGTTGTGGCCAATCTGATCGACATTGCGCGCTATGGAAAGTCCTCAGCGGTCTTAGGCTTTAACCGTCCCTTGGAGGGAGGGTTGAAGTTGGCAGGGAAGTATGATCTGACAAGTCGATACTATATGCGTATTCGCGCCAAAGATCAGGTTGGTGTACTCGCAAAGATTGCTACAGTTTTGGCTGAGAATAAAATCTCTGTGGACTCGTTCGTCCAAAAGAGCAAAGGGGAGTATGCCAACCTTCTTTTTTCAACGCACGAAGCCAAAGAGATCGATATCCAACAGGCGATCAAAGAGATCGAGGCGCTTGACTTTGTCGATGGGCGACCAGTGATGATTGGTATTGAGGATTAAGTGGTCACAATGCCCCACTCTCAAACGCGCCTTATCGATTCAGTCTGTACCTATTGTGGTGTTGGGTGTGATATCCTTGCTCATGTTGATGATCAGGGGATCAAAAAGATAACAGCCCGCACGGATGGGGTTGTAAGCCAAGGTAAGCTTTGTATCAAGGGTAAAGAGGGCTATAGCTACCTTGATTCACCCAATCGACTACGAAGCCATCGTGTGCGGCGAGCATTTCTTGAGCAAGTGCGTGATGAAATGCCCCCAGAACTTGCAGCCTCTTTTCCTAATGAGGGCGAGGGAGAGTGGCTTGAGGTCGATCTTGAGAGGGTAGCTAAGCTGATTGCCTGGAGGTTCGGTTTTATTAAACAGAAATATGGTAGCGATGCAATTGCTGGTATCGGTGGTGCACGCACCAATTGTGAGAGTGGTTTTACATTTCAGAAATTCATTCGCTCGACAATAGGGTCTCCCCATATCGATAACTGCGCGCGTGTCTGCCATTCACCAAGCTTGGCTGGAATGAGGGCGACGATTGGTGAGGGTGCAAGCACGAATCCATTTGATGATATCTATCAGACTGACTTTATTCTTGTGATTGGTTCAAACACAACTGAAGGTCATCCGATCGTAGCCAATAGGATGTTAGATCGTGTGCGACAGGGGGCGCGGCTTGCTGTTGTTGATGTGCGCGAGATCCAACTCTCAAAAAAGGCTCACTGGCATCTCTCTTTACCCTATGAGGCCAATCTACTTTTTTTGAATATGATGGCGCGTGTAATTTTAGAAGAGAGGCTTTATAACGAAGAGTTTATTTTACTACACACCGAAGGGTTTGCGGCGTACCAAGAGGCGATTCTTGCCGATGAGATGACTAAGCCTGAGCTTTTTTTGCAGATGGATGGGTACGAGGATTTGGCTTGGAAGGTGCGCGAGGTTGCCCGTTATTATGCCAAACATCGTTCGATGATTTTTTGGGGACTCGGGATTACAGAGCATCTTGATGGTAGCTATGCCGTGATGGCGATGGCAAATCTGGCTCTTATGACCGGCAATATCGGCAAGAGAGGGGCAGGATTGATGCCCCTTCGTGGCCAAAACAATGTCCAAGGCGCGTGTGATGTAGGGTGTCTTCCTTATTATGGACCAGACTACAGTGTGCCAGAACGCGAAGGGCTCAAGACACCCGATCTGATTGATGCGATGCTTGAGGATCGCCTGAAGGGACTTTGGGTGGTTGGGGAAGATCTTGCTCATATTCATGCCAATATCAATAAGATCGAGCGAGCTCTGGGGCATCTTGATTTTCTTGTGGTCAATGAGCTTTTTGAAACAGAGATTGCGAAAGCTGCCGATGTGATTATTGCAGTTCGCTCTGCGTATGAAAAAGAGGGTGTCTATGTGAATGCCGAGCGAAGGATGCACCTTGCTGCGCCACTAATACCTTCCGATCTTCCTGATGATTGGGAGGTGATTGCGCGTGTAGCGCAGCTAATGGGCGATGATTATGGCTATACGAAAACCGAAGAGGTATGGGATGATCTGCGTCGCGTCGTAAGTCGCTACCAAGGTGCAAGTTATGCGAAGCTAAAAGAGCGAAAGAGTGCGGGATTACAGTGGCCTGTGGCCGATGATGATCTGCCTGTTTTGCATATAGGGAGATTTCGTACCGAGAATGGGTTAGGGCGTTTTTGCTATCATGGCTATCAGCCGCGTGGGATGGTTGATGAGCTGTTGCGTGGTGGCGAGCGCTCGTTTTATCTGACAACTGGTCGTGTGATAGTTCACTATAACAATGCAGCCCAGACGCGCCAAAGTGAGCGACTTCTTAAAAACTATCCTCGCGATCTTTTATTGCTTAATCCCGATGATGCGAAGCACTTCAATCCAGAGCTGCCTATTATTCTCACCTCTGAATATGGACAAAGTGCACCCTTAGCTTGGAAGAGTTCGCCGACGATTAAGCGCGGGACTCTCTTTTCGTCATTTCATTTTTATGAGAGCCGTATCAACACTCTCTTTGGAGATGAGTCTGATGTCATCACCAAAACAGCACGGTTCAAATCACTTGCCGTCGCTCTCCACCAGCCGAAGTAAGGGTAGTGCGGCTGAAGATGAGGCTGTTGCCTGGCTTGAATCGCGTGGATTTGAGATTGTTGAGCGCAACTTTATCGCCAAACGGTTTGGCGAAATTGATATTATCACGCGTCAGGCGGGTGTTTGGAGATTTGTTGAAGTCAAATCAGGTCAAGGTTTTGAGCCGCTTCAAAATATGACGCGAGCCAAAATTGGTAAACTTCTACGCTCTGTCGAGTTTTATTTGAAAGTTCATCATATCACTGCCCCCTTTTGTCTCGATCTTATTGTGGTGCGTGATGGCGAGATTGACTATCTTCCAAACATTACCTTTGATCTCTAAGAAGAGTTAAAGTTAAATAAGATATAATCTTTTCCACCTCGCTTATTTAGGAGAAAAAGATGGCTGATTATATCAATCTTACAAGCGCAAATTTTGATTCAGTGGTCGGCAGCGGTGTTGCCGTTGTTGACTTCTGGGCACCATGGTGTGGACCTTGTCGTATGATTGCCCCCGTGATTGAAGAGTTGGCAACAGAGTACAAAGGTCGTGTCACTGTTTGTAAAGTCAACACCGATGAGGAGAGCGATCTGGCTGTAAGGTTTGGCATCCGTTCAATCCCAACGATCCTCTTCTTTAAGAATGGTAAAGTGGTCGATCAGATGATTGGTGCTGCGCCCAAACAGAACTTTGTTGCTAAAATAGAAGCATTACTCTCTTAACTCTTCTTAGATTGATCAAAGCGCTATCTGATCGATCTTATTCCTTTGCTCCCCAGGCGTGGGGAGATTCTTTCTCTTTCTAACC
>JAINCO010000017.1:0-5326 GCA_036574095.1 Campylobacterales bacterium
GACTCAGGTCGCACGCAAGCACTCATCAAAGAGCGCGAAGCACAGGCCAAGGCAGCCGGACTTATGTATGACTATGCCAAAGAGACAACAGCACTCAAGATCACCGAGCTCTACCTCCAACTTGCCAATCTCGAAGAGATCGCAGAGGTTTATCGTCAAAAAGAGCTCTTTCTGGAAGCCCAACATACCAAAATGGAGCTCTTTTGGAAGGCAGGAAGAATTGCATTAGATACACTGGAAAAAACGCGCGCCGCGCTCGCAGAGGTTCGCTATCGCAATGCCGAACTGGCTTGGCAGCAGCTTCAAGTGCGTAATCTCTTGATCCAATTAACAGGTGAGAGGGTCGAAAAAATCACCCCTGTAACATTTAAAAACCCTGTACCTTCCCAAACTTCCAATCGTGCTGACATTGCAGCGCTTCAAGAGGAGCTAGTAGCCGCCAAAGAGCGAACGAAACAGGCCAAATCAGCAGATGGTCCTACAGTCACTCTCGATGATACCCTCTCATACACCCAATACCCTGGCTTCTCACCTGTCAAAATGTCAATCGGGGGCAAAACAGTTGTCTTTGATCAGCCCGAACTTCAAAACCGCCTCGCCCTCAATCTGCAGATCTCTTTATATGATTTTGGAGCTATTAAAGCTGAGAGCGAAGCAGCCAGACTAAATGAACTAGCCGCTACAGCCAAGCTTCAAGATGCCAAAGAAAAACAAGATCTTGAGCGCCAAACAGCCCTCAAATCTCTTGAAGCTGCCGCAGTCAAGCTCACCGCAGCACAACACTACCTCACCGCTGCCCAAACAAGTTTTGAGGCAGCTCGCCGCCGCTTTGAGGCTCAAGTCAGTGATCATGTCGCTTTTCTTGATGCTCTTACACAACACTATGAAGCGCAGGCACTTTTAGTTCAGGCACGAAACGCTCTTGAGCTCGAAAAAGCACGCTACTACTATACCACCGGCACCCCTATTAAGGAGATGATTCAATGAAACGATTATTGGTTTTTCTACTTTTAGCGGCCTGCACCCTATGGGGCGAGGATGTTTATGCCACATTTGATGTTGTTGCTCCGAAAGAGTCCAAACTTGCCTTTTCAGTAGGTGGCGTTGTGGCCAAACTTTATGCCGATGTTGGCTCAAGTGTCAAAAAAGGTGATCTTCTTGCTGAGCTTGATAGTGACGATCTGATCGCCTCCTTGGCTGTCTCGCGGGCTGAATTAGAGAGTGCCAAGGAGCAGCTTGCCTATGCTCAAAAACAGTATGAACGCATGAAGCAGATCCGTAGCGTCATCTCGGCTGAAGAGTTTGATCGCTACGAATTTGACTATCGCCTCAAAGAAAAAAATGTCAAACAAGTTGAAGCAGCGATTGCCTACAAAGAGGCTCTTCTCTCAAAAAGCCGCCTACGCGCTCCTTTTGGTGGTCTTATCTCCCAAAAAGCGGTTGAGGTTGGCGAAGGGGTCGCCCCCAATCAAACAATCTTCATTCTTGTTAGCGCCAATGAGCGCAAGCTGATGATCCATTTCGATGAAAAGTATGCTCATCAAGTCAAGCCCGGTCAGGAATTTAGCTATGTAATTGATGGAAAGATTGCTGGTCGCGCCAAAATCACAAAAGTTTATCCCACTGTCGATCCTAAAAATCGTAAAGCCACCGCCGAGGCCATCGTACGCAACACCGCTCTCAAGCCCGGTCTCTTTGGCGAGGGCACCATTAAGGTTCCATAATGTACCGCATCGCGATTAACCGCCCTATCCTGACATTGATGTTTGTCCTTGCGACCGTCATTTTTGGATGGTACGCATTCAAGACGATGCCTGTTGCTCTCTTTCCTAAAGTTGATTTTCCCATCGTCACCGTCCGAACCCCTATGCCAGGTGCTGATCCCCAAACTGTCGAAAGTCGCGTTACCGACAAAATCGAGGAGGCAGTGAGCGGCATCGAGGGGCTTGATGTTATTAGCTCCCAAAGTGCCGAGGGAATGAGCGTCGTTGTTCTGCAATTTCTTTTAGATAAAAACATCAACGAAGCAGCCAACGATGTTCGCGATAAGGTCTCAGGTGTCATCCTCCCTCCAGAAGCCGAAAAACCTGTTGTTAGCAAGCTTGACATTGGAGCGGCTGGCGTTATCTCGGTCTTTGTAGCCTCTGATAAGGCCAAACCAACCGAGATGATGGAGCTGATCGATAAAAAAATCAAGCCCAAACTCCAGCGCATTCCAGGCGTTGGTGGCGTCAATGTTATCGGGTATCGCGAACGCGAAATCAAGATTTACCCCGACCCCTTTGCGCTCGCTAAATATGGTCTCTCCACAGCCGATCTGAGAAACAAGATCGCCACCTCCAATATCAAACGCCCAGGTGGACGCACCGTAGGTAGCACCACTGAAATCGTTGTCAAAACCGAAGCCGATAGCAAAAGCCTCGATGAGCTTCGCAACCTCATGATCAAAGATGGTGTGAGGCTGCGCGATATTGCCCGCATCGAAGACTCCCTCGAGGATGCGCGTAGCTTCGCCTCCTATAATGGCATACCTGGCGTTATTTTAGAGGTACAAAAGATCACCGACGCCAATACCATCGAGGTCGTTAATCATGTCAAAAAGATCCTTCCCGATCTTAGAGCAATCGCTGGTGAGAACTATCGCATCGAACTTGTCAACGACACATCGGTCTTTATCCTCAAATCGCTTAATGAGGTCGAATTTGATCTTGTTTATGGCGCGATCCTCGCGGTGTTGATTGTTTTCATCTTTTTGCGCAACTTCCGTGCTACCATCGTCTCAGCGCTTGTCCTCCCCTCCTCGATCTTGGGTACCTTTGCTCTGATGAGTTATGCTGACTACACCCTTGACAAGATGACCCTCTTAGGACTTGCTCTGGCCATCGGTATCCTCATCGACGATGCCATCGTTGTTATCGAGAATATCTACAAAAAGCTTGAACATGGTATGGATCGCTATACAGCAGCCTTAGAAGGCGTCAAAGAGATCGCCTTTGCTGTTGCTGCCATTAGTGCAATGCTTCTTGCCGTCTTTGTTCCTGTTGCCTTTATGGGGGGTATGGTGGGTAAGTTCTTTAACTCCTTTGCGCTCACTGTCGCCTTTGCGATTATCATCTCCTATATCGTGGCCATGACTCTCATCCCCAGCCTTTCGGCGCGCGTTCTTAATAAAGGTGAGAGCCGCTTCTATCATGCAACAGAACCCTTCTTTGTCGCCATTGATCGCGGTTATGTCCGTCTTTTAGGCTGGGCATTGCGTCACAAAGCCCTTATCCTCATCGCCGTCGCTCTTCTCTTTGTTGGTTCGATGAAGCTCGCAAGCTACATTGGCAAAGAGTTTTTGCCGATCGAAGATAACAGCGAATTTCAAGTTGCCCTCGAAGCACCCGCTGGCGTGAGTCTTGAGGAGATGATCAGACAAAGCACCCCGATCCAGCAAGCTATCAATGCCGACAAACGAGTTGCCTACACGACGCTTACTATCGGCTATGACTCCAAGCGCGATATCTCCAAGGCGATCATCTTTGCTAAGTTAATCGAAAAAAGCAAACGTAACGAAAGCCAAACGCAGATGATCAAAGAGTACCGTCAAAAATTAGCCCCGATCTCCCCACGCCTTAAAAAGGTCATTAGTCTTGTTCCGCAGGTCAAAGGAGCGGGTATTAGTGCCGATATGCAGCTAGTTCTAAAATCAGACTCGATCGAAAAACTCTCTCAAGCAGCGGCGGCAATTATTGCCAAGATGAAAGAAAAACCGGGGATTGTCGATATCGATACCGATGTTGATGAGGGCAAACCCGAAGCGCGCATCACACTAAATCGCGCTGTCATGGAGCGCTACGGTATCAATGCCCAAGAGATCGCCACAGCTATCAGTAGCGCTTACTCAAGCGATAGCGCCATCAGTCAATACGACGAAAATGGTCGCCAATTTGACATCACCCTTCGCCTACCTGATGAGGCAAGGGGTGATCTGGAGGCGATCAAACGCTTACAGGTGCGCGCCAGCAATGGCCAGCTTATCAGCCTCGAAGGGGTTGTCAATATCACAGCCGGCACCTCACCAACGACCATCAACCACTACGACCGTGAACGACAAGTGATGGTAACAGCCAATCTCCAAGGAGTCGTATTGGGTGATGTTGTTGCGATGATTGAGCAATCCGCCAAAGAGATCCTTCCTCAAGGTGTTGCCTATAAATTTATCGGCTTTGCTGAGAGGATGAAAGAGACACAGGCCAACATCAAGATCGCCATTCTTGCGGGTGTGATTATCATGTACCTTATTCTTGCGAGCCTCTTTGAATCGCTACTCCAACCACTGATTATCCTCGTCACCCTTCCTTTAGCGATCATCGGTGCCTTTATCGCTCTCTTTATCACTGGCAAAACCCTATCGCTCTTTACGATGATAGGTATTATTATGCTGATGGGTATGGTTGGTAAAAATGCTGTATTGCTGATGGATTTTGCCAACCAATACCGACAACAGGGCAAAAGTGTCGATGAATCACTCCTGCTTGCTGGTGAAAAACGACTTCGCCCGATCCTGATGACAACACTAGCGATTATCTTTGGAATGCTTCCTGTTGCTCTGGCTTTGGGTGAGGGAAGCGAATCCAAATCCCCGATGGCCACAACAATTATCGGTGGTCTTTTAAGTTCGATGTTTCTCACCCTCCTTGTCGTACCTGTCCTCTACCGCCTCCTTTACCCTATCGACGCCTGGCTGCGCCGATGGTACGAGATCATCCCTCAAAAAGAAAATCACTCCTAACATCGATGCCCGCCACGCCACGGGCATCATATTCCTCACTTCACGACAAGATTACGCTGTATTTCATACCACAGGCTTAGACCTGGGATTTTAGATGATCTTGTTTTTATACTAAAAGGGGTCGGGGTTAATTCCACTCTCCTACTCTCTTTGCCACCAATCATCCACCTTTACTACTAAAAAGGGGTCAGAGTGATTATTTATGATGCCTTAAATCAATTGGGTACGGCACAAAAGTATGAAATAATTAACTCCCGTATAATATAATGCCCCAACAATTCAGACAGAAAAACCTGTAGCCGATATTCCTTTATCGAATCACCAATAAAACAAATCTCAAAGAGGTTGATATGAGCAAGAAGCGAACACACTATACAGCAGAGTACAAGACCCAAGTTGTGCTTGAACTGTTACGAGCAGACCAGACACTCAATCAGGTGGCTGCCAATCTTGCCTTTGATCCTGCTAAGGCCGTCAAGGAGTACAAAGATGAGATTGAAGAGCTTAAAAACAAGAATGCCAGCGTCGCAGAACTCAAACGAGGGATCG
>JAINCO010000018.1:0-5102 GCA_036574095.1 Campylobacterales bacterium
TGTACTCACCCATGCACTAATTTAAAGGAGAGATGATGAAAGTTTTATTAACAAAAGATGTTAAAGGTTTAGGCAAAGCGGGCGATATTAAAGAGGTTAAAGATGGATATGGACAAAACTTCATTATTGCTAAAGGTTTTGGGCAACTGGCAACCACAGAAGTAATTCGCAAGTGGGAAGCAAAGCAACGCGCCCTCAAAGAGCAAGAGGTGGCTGAGCTTGCTCGCCTTCAAGAGCTCAAAACAAAGCTTGATGCGTTGACGCTCACAATCACAAAACAAGTTGGTGCCAATGGCGCCCTCTTTGGTGCTATCACAAAAGAAGATATCGCCGAGACACTGAAGGCTCAAGGATATGAGGTCGATAAAAAAAGCCTTGAGATCAAGCAGGCAATCAAGGCAACAGGACATTATGAGATCGACTGCAAGTTAGGTCATGGGATTCATGCGACATTAAAACTCAATGTGGAGGCACTCTAAGTGGAGCTTCACGCAACAACCATACTAGCATACCGTCATGGCGGCAAGGCGGTGATTGGAGGGGATGGGCAGGTCACCTTTGGTAACGCTATCCTTAAAGGAAACGCGACCAAAATCCGCACCCTCTATCATGGCAAAGTCTTGGCCGGTTTTGCTGGCAGTACCGCCGATGCTTTTAATCTTTTTGATATGTTCGAGAATATCCTTGAGAGCCGCAAAGGTGATCTATTAAAAGCTGTCGTTGATTTTTCAAAAGAGTGGCGCAAGGATAAGTTCTTGCGTCGGCTTGAGGCAATGATGATCGTTTTAAATACCGATAACCTCTTCATTCTAACAGGCAATGGCGATGTTGTTGAGCCAGAAGATGGGATGATTGCTGCTATTGGAAGCGGAGGAAATTATGCGCTTGCTGCTGCGAGGGCGTTAGCTAAACACGCCTCCTTGGAGCCTGAAGAGCTTGTGAAAGAGGCGCTAATGATTGCTGGAGAGCTATGTATCTATACCAACACCAACATCAAGACACTTGTGCTAGGGGATGCATCATGATGACCCCGCAAGAGATTGTTGCCTATCTCGATGAGTATATAATCGGCCAACAAGAGGCCAAAAAGACGATCGCCGTGGCGCTACGTAACCGATGGCGTCGCATGCAGCTACCTAAAGAGATGCAAGCTGAGATAACACCCAAAAACATCCTCATGATTGGTCCTACAGGTGTAGGCAAAACCGAAATAGCACGCCGAATGGCACGCATAATGGGACTTCCTTTTATCAAGGTAGAGGCAAGTAAATATACTGAGGTTGGTTTTGTGGGGCGCGATGTTGAATCGATGGTGCGTGACCTTGTTGCAACGGCGATCAATCTTGTGCGTGATGAGCATCAGGCAAAAAATAGCGAGGCAATCACTGCCCATGTTCTTGATACCATTGCCAAAAAACTTCTCCCACCACTCCCTAAGGGAGCAAGTCAAGAAAAAGAGGAGGAGTATGCGCGTAACTTTGAGAAGATGAAGAGTCGCATTGCTGCTGGCGAAGTTGATCATCTTAAAATCGAAGTCGAAATACCACGCAAAACACCAGAGATCAATGATGCCACTATTCCACCTGAGATGCAGCGGCTCCAAGAGTCTTTTATGAAGCTTCTTGGTGGTTCAGAGACACTCATCAAACGCGAAGTTACGGTTGCAGAAGCAAAGGAGCTGCTACGCGCCCAAGCGGCTGAGGCTCTTTTGGATATGGAGGCGATTAAACAAGAGGCGCTTAAGCGAGCCCAAAATGAGGGAATTATCTTTATCGATGAGATCGATAAGATCGCCGTGAATCAAAAAAACTCTGGACGCAACGATCCAAGCAAAGAGGGGGTGCAGCGCGATCTGCTACCAATCGTCGAGGGCTCAACAGTCTCGACAAAATATGGGCCGGTTCAGACTGATCATATCCTCTTTATTGGCGCTGGCGCTTTTCATCTCTCTAAACCCAGCGATCTGATTCCTGAATTACAAGGCCGCTTTCCACTGCGGGTTGAGCTCTCTTCCTTAGATGAAGAGGCACTCTATCAGATTCTCACCCATACAAAAAACTCACTGCTTCGCCAATATGAAGCGCTAATGAGCGTTGAGGGAATAGAGCTTGCTTTTGAAGAAGAGGCCGTGCGTGAGCTGGCTCGCTATAGTCAACTAGCAAACCAAAAAACCGAAGATATTGGTGCCAGAAGACTTCATACGGTGATTGAAAAGGTGATGGAAGAGATGAGTTTCAACGCAGATCGTTACCGTGGCAAGAAAATTGTCATTACTGCTGAGGATGTGCGCAATAAACTTGACACATTGATCGAGAATGTTGATATGACAAGGTATATCCTTTAATGGCCAAATCGGGATTTGTCTCTATCGTTGGCAAACCAAATGCTGGAAAAAGCACGCTTGTGAATTGGCTTGTTGGCGAACGGCTTAAGATGGTCTCACACAAAGCCAACGCCACGCGCCGTCGCTCTAATGCGATTATCATGCATGGTGATCATCAAATTATCGTCATCGATACACCAGGCCTTCACCATAAAGAGAAACTGCTTAATAAATTTATGCTCAAGGAAGCGCTTAAATCGATTGAGGAGGCTGATGTTGTTCTTTTCCTTGCCGATGTTCGAGACTCAACCCAAGCATACAAAGAGTTTCTTACTCTGCTTCCCAATCAAATCCCTCACTTGCTTCTTGTCACAAAAATTGATAAGGTTAATGAAGATCGTATATTAGCAACATTACAAAAATACGCTCCGTTCGCAGATCGCTACGCAGCGATCATCCCTGTTTCAGCAAAAAATAATATCAATCGAGGTAAAATTTTAGATAATATCGTCTCATTACTCCCTGAGGGGCCCTACTACTATGATCCTGAGCTCCTCACGACAGAGTGGAGTCGCGAGATCTATCGTGAACTTATCCGGGAATCCCTCTTTGAAAATTTAAGTGATGAAATCCCCTACGAAAGCGATGTTATTATCGAAAAGATCGATGAATCTGAAAATGTGGATCATATCAAAGCTGCCATCGTTGTTGCCAGAAGAAGCCAAAAGGGGGTTGTCATTGGGGAAGGGGGTGCGACGATTAAACGCATCGGAATAGCCGCAAGGCGCAAAATTGAAGCCTTTAGCCATAAGAGAATCTACTTAGAACTCTTTGTCAAACATGAACAGAATTGGATGAATAATCAAGAGTTTCTGCGTGAGATAGGGTATGAGGTTGAGTAGAATTTGGAATTTGTTGGGTCGATTTGGTCAAGGGAGAGGATTTAGTGGCGTCGTCATCATCGATTCCTCCACACGCCTTGCCTGGTTTATCGATAACGGTATCTTTCGTCCTTTAGATAGGAACTTAGCCTCTAAAGATTACTTCATCACTTCTCTTCTGTTGCCTAAATCGGTTATCTATGGGTCACTCAGTATCAATGAATCTGAGGTAGGTGATGATTTGAGTGAATTCATCGAACTTAAAGCTTATGAGGAGATGGGTCTTGACCAAAGCCTAGACTATCTCATTGTCCCTTATGAAAAAAGCCCTCAGACAGGAGTCTCTTCTGCTGATGCGACACTGTATGAGATTTATGTTACTGAGCGTGAAGCCCTCAAACGACTCTATCGTGAGCTGCTAGGACAGTGGCCATTTATCGATCTTTTGATCTTTCCACCCCATCTTTATGCCTTTCTCTATTATCGTGAGATCATTCGTCCCAAAGGGGCTCATATCTTTGTTCACCTTGGACGAGAGGATCTTTTTGTTACGATTTATGAGAATGGTGCATACCGCTACAGCAAATCCCTCAAGCTTAATCTAACACTGATGCATGAGCGCTACTGTGATGCGATTGGCGAAAAGATCACCTTTGATGACTTTCTCCAGTTGTTAGCCTGCAATGAAGAAGAGCGCCAAAGTCGTGATCCACTAGGGGCTTTGACACGTGTGTTAAGTGAGCTTTTCTTAGCTCTTAGCGATGTTCTTGTTCATGCGAAGCGCCTTTATATGATCGATCTGTACGAAGCGCTCTACTTTGATAGCGAAATCGGCCAAATTGATGGGATCGACTATTTCTCCCAAAACTACTTAGGCGTTAGCATAGCTACGATTCCTGCCCCCTTTCCCTCCCATGAAACGGCAGGCTTCGTGGTAGAACCGACGCACCGTCCCCCGTTGATCATCATGTTAGCGGCAATGGCTGCCTCTGAGACGATCGCGGGTGAAATAGGTGTACAGATCCCCAACTTCACCATTTTCCCCCGTCCTCCAGCTCTTTATCAACGCGATGGCGGGCGCCTTATCCTATCTATAGCAGCATCACTCCTCCTGGTTGTGGGCTATCCAGGGGTTTTGTGGCTGCATGATCAACTGATCTTAAAAAAAGAGCTAGCTTCACTTGAGCGTCGCGACCGCCAATTAGCTGATGAAGTAGCAGCTTTTGAGGCCAAAATTAGCCAAAGACAAGACCAGCACCACCAGATTGAACAGCAAATAGCTGCCGAAGAGGCGCTGTTTAAGGAGCGCGAACTACTCATTACCAAAGTTCACGAGATGAGCAGTAGTTACATCCCCAAAGCAGCAACACTAACAGATTTTTTCACCTTTTTTAGCCGCTTTGGCGCTAAACTTGAGATTCTCTCTTTTACGCAAGAGAGCATTATCTTTTATCTTTATACCAAAGAGGCCGGAAAGATGACAGGACTCATCCGGCAATTTGTTCTTAGCCATCCTGATTACAAAATTAAAACAGATGGTCTTGTTTTTGATTTGAATACCTCTTTATATAAAAGCACCGTGACAGTGAGGATACGATGAAGGCGCTACAAGAGAGGTTGACGGCTCTGTTAGATGCGCTCGATGGCTATTTTGAGCTCAAAGAGACACGCGAGAAATGGTTATTGATTTTGATGCCACTGCTTGTTAGTGCTTTTGCCTCCTATCAGTTTTTGGTGCCAAGCGTGACAAAGCAACGCACTAACGATCGTCAAATGATCGACGAGCTTCGATTACACATTGCCGAAAAAGAGTCGAAACTTGAGGTTTATCGCTCTCTCTTACAAAGCAAAGCCTCCTCTTTAGAGACCCAGCGACTCATGCAGACATTAGCACAGGC
>JAINCO010000019.1:0-1102 GCA_036574095.1 Campylobacterales bacterium
AATCCTCGAATAATCTCTCTCGTCTTGGGTTCTGAAATCTTTGAATTTTTTAGATACTTGTTCTTTCCCATGTTCTCGGTATTCTATCGCAGTTTTGCTGCGATATTCTACGCAAGACCCTTTTTAATGCCCCACTCCATGCCAATAGTAGCACAATTGTCCCAGCGATGATTTGCGCAAAATCGCCGTTGGCATAAGCGATCAGCCAGGCACCAAGCGGGACGATCACAAGAGGCAGAAGTACACTAAGCACGAGGAGTGTTAGGGGAAGTGAGGCGATAAAAAAGCGCAGCGGAGCAAAAAGAGAGGTTGCAGCGTTGAGTCCCAAAATAAGTAATAAAACAATGATGAGAATTAATCCACGCCAAATAATCGCAAACCAAAAAAACCAAAGCGCTCCCATCTCAATCCCCTCAATCGCCTGACCTGTCATCAAGAGAGCGATTGCCGTAAGAATGAGATAAAGAACCATCTCAAAACGACCAAAACGGATAGGTGTTGGACGATGAGAGCGGCGATGGTCGGTAGTGTTGGCATCAATAATGATTTCGCCAGTCTTTAAATAATGCTCTTCGTCGATGTTGACCACGATCTCTCCTTTGCTTTGATAAGGCTATCATAGCAAAAAGTTCCAAAGAGAGAGTAACAGATCGCGCCTAAAATGAGTCATAAAAGGGGTCGGTGTAAATAAATGGTAATCGATTTATTTAAAAAACACTCTGACACCTTTTTGTTTCGGTAGTGAAATAAGATATTGCTGCGGGGCGTGGTAGCATTGATAAATCGTGAGGGCTCCATGTGAAGCCCTCTGGTGAAATCTATACTTAGACAGGTTTGATCGTAACGCCGTATTTGGTCTCGGCAACAGTCCGAGGCTCGAGGCGGTAGTTTGCAATCTCATTAAAGTTGAGATAGCGATAGACCTGATCGGTTTTGCCTGCGAGTTTGGATGGAACGATACTCATATACTCCTCGACTGTCGGGATGCGACCAAGCTTCGCACAAACAGCGGCCAGCTCAGCACTGCCCAGATAGACGCGGGTATTTTTACCCAATCGGTTATCAAAGTTACGCGTCGAGGTCGAGAAGACTGTCGCACCCT
>JAINCO010000020.1:0-4528 GCA_036574095.1 Campylobacterales bacterium
CATGTCGCTTCCAAGCGTTTTCCCCGCGCTATTCAAGAGAATATCAATCGTCTTTATATCAGACTCTTTAAGATCGATATGCGTCGTTTTGAGGAGGGGCCTTTTGCATCGCTGAATGCCCTCTTTACCCGTCGCCTCAAAGAACCCCCCGTTATCGATAGCGATCCAGAGGCAATTGTTAGTCCTTGTGATGCAAAAATTGTAGGCGTTGGCAAGATCGAGGATGGAGAGGTTTATCAAATCAAGCTCATGACCTATAGCCTGCGCGCGCTCTTGCTTGATTTGGATGTTCGTCCTTATGAAGGAGGGGAGTTTATTAACCTCTATCTCTCGCCCAAAGACTACCACCGCTACCATGCTCCTCTAACAATGCGTATCGGCGAGGCTTACCATATCCCTGGCAAGCTCTATCCCGTGCATCTGAAGGCTCTTAAGACCATCAAAAATCTCTATATAGAGAACGAACGGGTTGTACTTCGATGTTTTGATGAGAGAGGGCGTGAATTTGTGATGGTTTTTGTTGGGGCACTGAATGTAGGCAAGATGCTTTTTCATTTTGATGAGCGCATCACAACCAACCACCACCCCAGCGAGCCCACACACTATACCTATGAGAACCTCTGGATCAATAAGGGTGATGAGTTAGGGATGTTCATGATGGGATCGACAATCCTCCTCTTTTTTAGCGAGGGGATGAGTCAATTAGTATGTTCAGAGACTCGTGATGTTATTGTCGGGCAACGGTTGGGCACTCTTACTTGAGTAGCTCAGGGGGGAGGATAAATTTTGTTGAACGCGTAAGATGCTGCTGGTAGATAATGCCACCACCTGCTCGCCCGATCTCTCCTGCATCATAGATGAATTCAAAGATCTCTTCTGCCATATCCTCTTCAACCACGACCTCAAGAACCTCCATCTCACGATTTTGCCTGCCTGAGATGATGCTTGTTCCGCGCGCAAAGTAACGATTGGCTGTTACGATACCTCGCTCATGCAGGAGTGTCAACACCTTTCTGGCATGGTGATTGGGGAGGATGGCGGTAATCAGTCTACTCATGCGAGGACTCTTTGGCTTTGATTTTTTCAATGACTTCCAGAGGGATGTAGGTCGCGGCTTTTTCAAGACGCTCAACATAGATGATCCCCATGCCAGGCGTGTCAAGCTTACCTGCTAAATACATCGCATCAAAGATTCTATTGACCTGTTCGCTTGAGACAATGATCTTAATGACCTCTTTTTCTGCATCGACGGTAACACCAAGCAGACCCAGTCGTTCGCGCACACCACTGCCATAGGCATAAAAAACGGTAGCTCCTTGTGCTCCAGCCTCAAAAGCTGCCTTGATAATCGCGTCGGCATTTCCTTTTTGCACGATACAGGTAATCAGCTCGACATCAACGAGTGTGGTAATTTGTCGTATCTTCTTCATCGCTATCCTTTTTGCGTTTGACGCTGAACATAAAGCCCCATGATTAGAACTGTGAGAATGGGACAAATTGACGCCATAGCCAATATCCCAAAACCATCACTAATACCGAGGGCATTACCAAATCCTAGACCCATCGCCAAGACAAGAGGAACAGTGATGGGGCCTGTTGTGACACCAGCACTATCCCAGCCGATATTGACAAACTCTTCAGTTGAAAAATAAGATAAAATAAGCGCCAAAAGATAGAGTGGCAGAAGAAGCCATGCCAATGATAGTCCAAAGATAATTTTAACAACGCCCAACGCCAGGCCAATTCCCACACCCAAACTGACAGCATAGATGAGAGTTTTTTTATGAAAGACCCCATTCGTGAGGTTTTCAACCGTTAAGCCCAAGGCATTGAGGGCTGGTTCAGCGAGTGTGGCACCAAAACCTAAAATAAAAGCAAACGAGAGGGCAACCATCAGGCCGACTGGATATGGGTAGAGGGCTTCAAGTTTGACCCCATCGGCGGTTGTCATGTTATTAAATGCCAAGGGTACCCATGAGCCTGATTGATTGCCCAAATTAGCCAGGCCATAGGTGAGTCCGATGTTGAAGATTGCCATCCCGATCACCGAAAGAGTGAGTCCATAGGCAAGAATAGGAGCGTTTTTGATTCGCTCATGCAAGATAACGAGCATGATAAAAAAGAGAAAGAGAACTAAGGGCACAATTGCACGAAGAGCTAGGATGATTTCGATCATTGGGGATTGCTCAAACAGTGATGGTTGTGTATTGGTGGCGTTGGTGGAGGCTAATTGGATGATTTCGGTTGGTGTAACATTCAGGCGTACCATCAACGCCAGAAGCATGACTCCCAAAATGGGCAATATCGAGGCAAGCGTGACGATCCCAAATCCAGAGAGTGATGAGTCTCCTTTGCCGGCGGCGCACGCTATACCAATACCTAAAGCTAAAACAAGTGGAACTGTCACGGGACCTGTTGTAACCGCGCCACTATCCCACGCAAGCCCGATGACAGGTGTCAAGGCTGGATCATTAACAAAATAGAGGGTTACTAAGAGGGTTGGAAGAATGGTTAGATAAAGGAGAGGTTTAAGACTCCACCCACAGATAAAGCGTAGCGTTCCAAGAATAGCCGCCAACCCAACGCCAGCTCCTATAGCTCCCACCAGTTGCTCTGTATAGAGATTGAGCAGTGCATAAAGATAGGGAGCCTCTTTGGGGCCAACGAGGCTTCCCGCAGCTTTGAGAGCCCCGATGGCAGGTTCGGCAAATGTCACACCTACACCCAATAAAAAGGCAATCAACAAAACAGTGACGAGTTTAACTTTTTTAGGTAGTGTATTGCCAAGCGTTTCTCCAAAGGGCATCAGTCCTAATTTGATCCCCTCCATAAACATCATCAAGCCGATCATGACGGCCAAAAGGCCTAATGCTATTGTTACAGAGTCTTGAATCGTTTGTCGCAAAAAAAAGAGTTGAAAAAAGACCAGATAGAACGACAGAGGAATGACGGCACGAAGTTGTTCGGTAAATCGGATGGAGAGGTAGGGTGCGAGAAGACGATAGATATCAAGCACTCTTAACTTGATCTTGGCCCCACTTTTGGCCTCTTGAGTTAGATTGTTGTAACTGATGTGGACATGATTGACGGTCATTTCTTTAAGGTAGTCACCGAAACGGATCTCTTCTTTCTGCATCTCCCCCTCGCTTCTGACTATAGAGTGCAGTCCACTTCATCGATCCCAGTTTAGTAAAATATCACTGAAATAGGACTGAAATGAGAGGTTGTCTTGGAAATGTTACTGTGGTGATTAGTAATTCAGTTGACTTTTATTTTCTCTTGATACAATGTGCTACAATGACACAGTTTGCGTAACTAAAAGATAACGAGAAAGGAGCATGCGTGGCCAAAAAAGTTATTTTGGTGGACGATTCCAAAACAATCCTGGCAACAGCCCAGATGGCATTGGAGGAGTTGACCAATAGGGGGGTCATTGAGTTTCGAGGTTATCTTAATCCAGTTGAATTTCTTCAGGATTTGGGGCAAGGGTTGGCAGATTTTGACTTACTGATCACCGATATTAATATGCCCCAGATGAATGGCCTTGATGTGGCGCGCCAGGTTAAGGCAAATCCCACATATAAGACAAAGCCTATCCTTATCCTGACAACTGAAAGCTCCGCAGAAATGAAGATGATGGGCAAGGAGATTGGTGTAACGGGCTGGATGGTTAAACCCTTTAGCGACGAGAAGCTGGTCAAATCGATCAAGATGGTTTTAGGGGTATAGCCATGAGTGATAATACAACATCAACCAAACTGACGCTCAAAGATCGCTACCTAACCTTCAAGCTTGAGAATGAGCTTTATGGTATCGATATTTTCCGGATCAAAGAGATCATCGCAATGATGAATGTTACCAAGGTTCCGAGGACTCCGGCCTATGTGAGCGGTGTCATTAATCTTCGTGGAGCCATCATCCCTATTGTCGATACACGCTTGCGTTTTGGAATGGAGCCCAAAGAACCAGAGATGCAGACGGCGATCATTATTACCGAAATCAACAAAGTCAGCATCGGATTTATTGTTGATAATGTCGAAGAGGTGATTTCTGTCGAAGCAGATAAGCTCTCCGAGCCACCCAAATTTGGGACAGGGATCGATACCGCCTTTATTCGCAACATGGCACAAGTGGGCGATAATGTTGTCATGATCCTTGATCTCGAAAAGCTTTTTGAACTAACTGAGCTTTCGCAGTTTGAGGCAATGGCGCAGCAAGCCCTATGATCTGGCTTAGAATTTAGATTTTCTAAGATTGTTTGTAAAAAGGAGATAAAGATGCAGTGGCTCGATAAAATGGTTGGGTCTCGAGTAGAACATCGCAGCAAAACTGTGCTAAAGTACCGAGAACATGAGAAAGAACAAGTACCTAAAAAATTCAAAGATTTCAGAACCCAAGACGAGAGAGAGATTATTCGAGGATTTGCGCTTGATCTTACAGCAACTCAGACAGCCGAACTTACAGGGATTACCCGTAAGAGTGTCAATAGGATCTATCACGCTATCCGACAAAAGATCTTTGAGAGTTT
>JAINCO010000021.1:0-1828 GCA_036574095.1 Campylobacterales bacterium
CGATATCCTGAGCCATCTGCACAGCCGATGCGGCAACGGCTAGGTGTGGCGGATGGGTCTCATTGAGGTAGCGATGATAGGGGTAGATGCGCTCAATATCTCGTATCGTTTCATCCAAAACTTTGACCGCTAACTCAGGATAGCTACCGATCGTCGTCTCATCTGAGAGCATCACAGCATCCGAACCATCAAGAACAGCATTGGCAATATCACTTACTTCAGCACGGGTTGGATAGGGAGAGTGGATCATGCTTGTGAGCATCTGGGTTGCTGTGATGACGGGCAGGCCTCTTTCGTTGGCTTTGGCGATGACCCTCTTTTGCGCCGCAGGAACACGATGTACTCCCAGCTCAACCCCCAGGTCACCTCGCGCAACCATGATACCATCTGAGGCATCAAGAATCTCATCAAGATTTTCAAGGGCTTCACTCTTTTCGATCTTGGCAAAAAGAGGAACATTACCACCCACTCGAGCAACAATCTCGCGCGCTTGTTTCATATCCTCGCCCCGTCGCACAAACGAGATGGCCATCAAATCAACACCGATGCGCACACCAAATTTGATATCATCGATGTCTTTGCTCGTGATGGCGGGTATGGAGAGGCGAGAGCTGGGAAAATTAACCCCTTTGCGACTAACCAGATCGCCACCCACGAGAACCTTCGTATGCACCACCCCATCTTCAATAGCAACAACCTCAACGCGGATCGTTCCGTCAGCTAAATAGATCAACTCCCCGATACTTAGATCGTTAAGGATTTGAGGATAGTTAAGTGTCACGCCAAAGAGATCCTGGTGCGATCCCTCACGATAAAACGAGAGTCGATCCCCGACTTTGAGACTCATCACGCCCTCAATAACTCCAACACGGATTTTAGGGCCTGAGATATCTTGAAGAATAGCAACATAAACACCCTCTTCCTGCGCAATGCGACGAATCATTGTAAGGTTGGCCTCATGTTGGTCATGGCTGCCATGAGAAAAATTGAATCGAAACACATTGACGCCCGCCTTGATTAATGCCCTTATCGTCTCAACGTTGCTAGTGGCTGGGCCAAGTGTTGCGACAATTTTCGTCTTTCTCACCAGCTACTCCATTTCGTAGTTGTAAAGTTTCTCGTAATATTCATTCGCCATACGACCTGTGTCAAAATAGGGAACAACATCGATCATTGAATTTTTCATAATCTCGATCCATCGTGGCTGATCTTCGTAGTAGATAGGGATAATCTCTTCTTCCAAGATCCTCATTAATGTTTTGTTATCTTCAATATCTTGAGCTTCAGGATCCTTTGCGGTGCTGGGCTGAATAGTAAAACAATTGATTCCATGTCGTTCAAATTCGGCATGCCAGCCATCATTGATAGAAAAGTTAATCGCCCCGTTCATCGCCGCACTCATGCCACTTGTCCCCGATGCTTCCCTGGGGGCTCTTGGGGTATTAAGCCAAATATCGGCTCCTTTTTTTAAGTGAGCTGAAAGCTCTAATTCATACCCGACAAGTACGGCGCATCGTTTTAGATCTTTGGTTGTGTAAACAAGTTCATTAAAGACATTAATTCCGCCGGTATCGGCTGGATGAGGCTTGCCAGCCCAAATCACCTGAATTGGCTGATAACCGCGCGTCACCAATTCACGGAATTTCTCCATATCTTTCTTAATCAGGCGTGGACGCTTATATTCTGTAAAACGCCTCGCCCAAACAATTGTCAGAACATCAGGATCAAATAATTTACCCGTTTGATCGGCAACGATATCAAAAAGTTTTCGCTTAAGATGTTTTTTACGGGCAATCAAACCATAGTCATCAAGCTCCTCAAAGGCATT
>JAINCO010000022.1:0-16638 GCA_036574095.1 Campylobacterales bacterium
CCACTCTTTTTTTGTCGCAAAAGAGCCTTGAGCTGTTTTTTGTGGTCTTGTATGATCGTCATGTAAAGCCATTGCAATTTTTTGGCCCTACTCCACTCTTGTCGCTTGGGTGGTGCAAGAAAACCCTCTGCGCCAACAAATTCATCGCATAGGCACATACCTTTGCTTTCGAGGGTAGCGCTGGGGGGCAGATCGAAGAAGTTACGGAATTTTTTGTTGATACCCAGAAGATGATAGTGTTCATCCATAAACAAGATCATGGCATCCTCGGCATCAAAGAGGAGCCTGAGTCGTTTTCATCTCCTTCGACAATCGGGGTAACATCATGGCCGATCCGGATAAACTCGGTGATCTCATCATTGACACCAAGGATAGGGACAATGGTTGCATCGATAAAGTAGCTGCTGCCATCTTTGCGCCTATTTTCGATAATGCCGCGCCATATCTTTTTAGCATAGAGTGTTTGCCAGATTGCTTCAATTTTTTCAGCTGGTGTGTTGGGACTGCGCGTAATGACAACAGAGCTGCCAACGAGCTCTTGAGCGCTGTAGCCAGAGATACGACACTGTTCGTCATTGACATAAGTGATGATGCGATTGGTATCAAAGCGTGAGATCAGTGAGCTCGCATCAACAGCTTTTTTGTACTCGTCGAGAAGTTTTTTGTGTTCGGCTAACGCCCGCGTGTGGATGTGGTGGTGTGATAGAGTGACATGATGTTTAGCAGTTGTATTGATTGCAGGGGCTTAAAGAGAAAATGGTTAACCCCAATGTCGATCGCCCTAAGGAGATAGCTCTCTTCGTGAAAGGCGACCATGAGGATGATGGGCAGATCTGGTTTGACTGCCTTGAGCTGTTTGGTCATCTCAAGACCATCCATATGCGGCATCTCAATATCACTGATGACAAGGTCAATCTCTTCTTTTAGTGCGATATTCAGTCAATCGAGGCCATTGGTTGCTTTACGTACTGTCACACCATGCAGTTTGAGTGTGTGCGAGAGAGTATCACTATCATCCACGACTAAGACGGTGAAACTATCAAATAAGATCGATTTATTCTTCTCCATGGATGAAGTATAGTATAACTTACCTAAAATCAGACAGATCTACTGGCTTTTTTGTGGTCAATTTTAATGGACCCATTTCAATCATTGGCCCTTTTGAAGAACTCTTTGTCATAAATTGAGGACAAGATGATCAGGAATGATTATTGCTTAAAATCGACATGAAAGAAGTACTCCTTGTAACCCTTACCAAAAAGAGACTCACTGCAGCAGCGCGAGTGGATGTTTTAGCTCAAGAATCACTATCGGAGTCGGGGTTTAGTCATTTGTTGGCGGGGGCTTTGACTTCCGAGATCTCGACGGCTTCGGCCAAAAACCCGTCGCCCAAGATCTCTTTGATGACCCAGGAAGTTGCAGCGAAAACCCCTCGCTCTCCTGTGCTACAAGCAATTTTTCTTGAGGCTCGCGGAAAGCTGCAATTGTCTAGAAGCTTCGCCGAACGTGAGAGGTGGTTAACGTCATTTCCCCAAAAACCAACCTTAGAGAACCTCATCAAGAGAGCTACGCAGGTTGGTATCGTTGTGACAAAGCTTAGTATCGAGCGCGAAACTCCCACGACGCCTACCACACTCCCTATCATACCACAACCCAGATTTGCCAAAACAGAGTTGACTGCTCTTCGTGATACACCAGCGCATCCAGCCGTCAAGATGGTTTTAGAGCGCGGGGAGTCTAGGCAAGAGGCGGGTGTGCTTGGGCAACTTTTGTCGGTTGTGCAAGACGAGAAGCGCAGTGTTGGTGACGGGAAGGCGGCGTTGTCGTTGGCTGCTAGCTTGCCTGAGCACATTCTATCTGGGGCTAAGAGTGGTAGGCAAGAGAGTGGCGCGAAGGCAAGTGCAAAGGCTAACGCTTCTGCGATGATGCGCCAGTTGCAGAGGGCTGACAACAACAGCATCCAAAGAGATTATGCTGAAGGCGTGGCTTTCTCGTCGCAGGCTAAACCGACTGGGACTGAAGGTGCGTCAATACAAAAACGCCCCGTAAAATCAGACCCTTCAGGTCATGTCTTGGCTAAGGAGTCGTTAGAGGTTACGCCAAAACCAAAAGATTTTACGCCATTGAACACATCGAATAACGCTGCCCGGTCGGCTGAGGCTATGACAGGGCAAACGACTCGTGCGCACTCTACACAAGAGAAGGTTGCGGCGCAAGAGGTCAAAGTTTCACAGAACAAAGATGCTATCCATCAAACATCTGCTGAGCATCAAGATGGTGATAAGAAAGTCGCAGAAAAACAATTAGAGCACCCAGTTAAGAGCGGAACGCAAGATGCCTCAACACCTCCTAAGCAAGAGTCTGCGGTCTTTATTCGTGACATCAATGAGGGTGAGAGCAAGAGCAATGATCGACAGTATATCCTTGAATCTCGTCTGACGACGCCAACACAAGAGCCTCAGTCTCTTGCTCGGCGCAGCGTTGAGTTGGATGAATCTTCTTTGAGGCGCGATTGCGAGATACCATTGGGAGCGGTACATACTCCTGATGCCATGATACATGAAAACTTGATGACCCCTGGTGTCTCGTTTGAGGAGGTTGGCGGGTTTGTACCAGAGCCTTTAGCCACAACCTATGTGCCGTTGGTTGATGAAGGTACCCCAACGCCCCATGCTTTTGTTCAGGTATCACCTCAAGGGGTTGATTCGTTATTGGTGTCATCGCAAGAGGTTGTGACGTATAATGAGTCCGGTGTTTCTTTGCAGGTTGAAGGAGCCTTGCCCAATCTTCAAGAGAGCCCTGTCGTTACCTCAAAGCAGCCTGAAGGGAGGCGAGCTTCTAAAGATGAGAGTCGCCTATCAGAGCTTGTTGCACCACCAGTACCGAGTATGGCATCACTGACAGCCCCCCAGCCATCTGTTGCCCCACTAACACTTGCGGCGATGTTTGAGCGACTGAGCGCACCGGCGCCCGAGACCTCTATGGCTGTTGAAGCGGCTCAAAAGGCACCAGCGATCGAGGAGGTTGAGTCAATGCCGCTTGGTAAGATGGAAGAGGGCGAATTGGTGCACGAAGTCAAAGGTCGTATCGTTCAAGCCAAGCAGATGATCCGTTATCTTAGTGAAGATATTAAAGAGGCAATTGAAGCCTACAAACCCCCTTTAACACGCGTGACTTTAGAGCTTAAACCTGAAGCGATGGGAACGGTTGAGGTGACGCTTTTGACGCGGGGGCAAAATTTGCAAGTGACTCTATTGGCCAATCCCCAGGCTCTGACACTGCTATATCAAAACAGCAGCGAGTTTAGGGCCAATATGGAGTCGCTGGGTTTTCAAGGGTTGCAGATGAATTTTGGTTTTAATGGCGAGGGCGGTAGTGGAGGCCATGCCTTTGATCACGCAGGCCACCACCAAGAACGCGCCCTTAGGGTCTATGAGGAAAAGATGAGTGATACTCCAGATTTTCTTGAACTAACTTTACCTATGTATGGATAGGAGGACGACCATGGAAATCATTTCTGCCGTAGCGCTATTGCTCATCGGAGCTTATGTTCGCGACCGGTATGACCTGGTGCGCGCTTCTTATGGAGGTGGGAAGTGATTACATCTTTTGCAACAACAACCAATACGACCGATTTGGCTGCACTTGGGGTTAGTAATCCTAAAGGTGTTTTGAAATCAGAAGATTTTCTTAAGCTTTTGCTAACGGAGCTCAAATATCAAGACCCCACGCAGCCGATGGATACACAGACGATGCTCACACAAACAAGTCAGCTGGCGCAATTAGAGGCATCGACTACCACCAAGACAACACTTGATAACCTCTCAAAGACAATGACATTAGGTCAGACCTATGCCTTGGCTGGCGCAATTGGCAGGATGGCCGATACTGGCAGTAAGGGAGTCGTGCTTCAAGATGGTAGGCCGGTTAGTTTTGCTCTCTTTAATCCTGTTCAGGCGGCATCGGGCTCTGTTGTGATTAAGGGAAGCGATGGTGGTGTTGTACGAACCTTTGATATGGCCAATCAAAAAGCCGGAACGGTTGTTTTTGATTGGGATGGGCGTGATGCCAATGGCAATAAGATGGAGGATGGGCTTTATATGATTGAAGGCACGGTTGCTGATGCCAATGGTGCTATCTATACGCTCAAGTATGGGGCACTTCCGATCTCTTCAGTTCGTTTTGGAAAAAGTGAGCCTGAACTGAAATTAGGCAACGACTATATCGCCCTCTCGAAAATCAAGGAGATCTACTGATGAATGCGTCATTTTATAACGGTGTTTCGGGAATTAAAACTCATCAGTTTGGCCTTGATACATGGGGTAATAATATCGCCAATATCAATACTGTCGGTTACCGCGCTAATATTCCTGAGTTTGCAACGATTTTTGCAACAGCGATCACACCAGGTGGTGGCTATGGTCCAACGATTAACGATGTTGGGTACGGTAGTCGCGGCTCATCATCGGCCATCTCGATGCAGCAAGGATCGATTATCTCGACGGAAAACTATTTTGATCTGGCTATCCATGGCAAAGGGTGGTTTGGTGTCATTGGACTTGATGGGGGGATGTACTACACGAGGCAGGGGGCGTTTGATGTTGATAAAGATGGCAATGTTGTCGATGGTTTTGGTAATCGTCTCGTGGATGAGGATGGCAAAGCGATCAAGTTAGATTGGACACAAACGATTCCTGCCGAGACGACACTGGTTCGTTATGATCGCGAGCTTCCTCTGGCGTCTCTTTTGCAAGAGGGTGAGACGGTGCCACAGCTTATTGAGAGATTACGGCGACAATTTCCTGATGCCTATGTTGATCAAGATCTTGTCAAATATACTGAATACCAGCAACAAACGCTACCGCCAATGAAAGTCTCACAATTTATCGTGCGTGATGGTGGGGTGATCTCGGCTGTTTTTGATGTTGATGAGACCTATGAGGCGCCTAATTTGGTAGGACGCGATCAGGTTGTGAAGGATGTTGCCAAGGTTGGAATGTTCTATTTTATCAACGAGCAGGGATTGGCCAAAGAGGGGGATCTGCTCTTTTCGGCGACAAGCAATAGTGGTGAGGCTATGAAGGCAACAAGTGATTTTGGGCGCATTGTGCCTAAGGAGCTTGAGGCAAGCAATGTCTCAACGGCAACAGCATTAACGGAGCTGATCGTGATGCAAAAAGCCTTCGAAGCTTCAGCCCGTTCAATAACGACCTCAGATCAGATGATCCAGAGAGCGATTAATATGAAGGCAGGTCGTTAGTTTTTGGTATAGTAATTGCTTTGTCATTTATTAATAATAATAGTTACTATTGGTATTAAAAAAGGAGTCGAGCCATGATGAGATCACTTTGGAGCGGTGTGTCGGGTATGCAGGCCCACCAGGTTGCCATGGATGTCGAGGGTAACAACATCGCCAATGTCAATACGATCGGTTTTAAATATGCCCGCACCAATTTCGCCGACATGTTGGCCCAAACGATCAAACCGGCGACTGCCCCTGCAACATTGGGTGGTAAAAATCCAATGCAAGTTGGCTTGGGAACATCGACCTCATCGATCACCAATATCTTTTCACAAGGTTCGACACAAAATACCGATCGCGCGACTGATGTTGCCATTCAAGGGGATGGCTTTTTTATTGTCAGTGGTGATGACGGGCGCACCTACAAATATACAAGGGCGGGAGATTTTTCGCTCGATGCACAAGGAAATTTCGTCAATGCCGATGGTTATATCGTCCAAGGGTGGACGGCAGACTTTTCAAAGACGCCCTATATCGTTGACACGAATGCCAGTATTCGTGATATCAAGATTCCTGCTGGTCTAACAACGCCGGCTAAACATACTGAAAATATCTCGATCAAAGGAGCTCTTAACTCCGGAGATATTATTACTGAAGCAGAGAAGAAGATTACAAGTGGCGGGTTTGAAGAGTACTTTAAGCTTACCAAAGGGAATGATTTTACGGTCAAGTTTGCAACATCAGCCAACTCCCAAAGCGATACTGTTACTCTTTCGTATGATCCTGACATCAATGAAGATCGTTATGCGAATGATGGTAAGTTTGCCAGTCCCCAAGGGCTTGTCGATGAGCTTAATAATGTGTTGCGTACGGGTAATATTACTGGCGCTGATGGAAGTCAGTTTGTTGCTAATATGAACTGGAATGCGGGTCAGACGGTGTCGGTTAAGATTAATGGTGGTGCGTCAAAGACTTATAACTATGGAACAGGGCCAGGTGAGTTTGACACGCCCGATGAGCTCATTGCCTTGATTAACGCTGACTATCCTGACTATAATTTTACCTATGATGAGAGTGGGCGGCTTGTTATCACGAATAGCGGAACGACTGACATAACAGAACTTGAGCTTGATAGTACCAATACAGCCATGAAGACCATTCTAACTGAAGCTAAAAATTTCTTTGATGCTCTGGGGACGCTGAAGCCTGGAGCATCAATTACCTCATCCTCGCCATTTGCTTTGCAGCGCGATGTCTATTTTGAGCTTGATAGCTATGGCAAACTCAAACTGGTCAATAATACAGGGTCCAATTTAACAGTGACATTTGGAACGGGGCAGAATGACAACCCGATACTCTCAAAAATTCTGCAGTCACTCAATACAACATCAGCATCGACGATAGCTGATGGAGAGACGGTTATATCACGCTATTCACTCACAAATTATGATGATGTTGCGGAGATGTTCAATGTGAATGGCCGTGCTTTTAACCTGGTGCGCGGCGAGAATTTTAACTTAAATATGAATGGTGTTGGTGTCACATTTGAATATATCCCCGCTGCCGATGCCGCGACAGCGCAGGTGTTGGCAGATGGTGGTGCATTTTCGATGAGTTGGATTGATGGGCAGCAGGTAACGATCTCCATCAATGGTGGCCCAGCGACAACCTACACCTATGGTACAGGAGCTGGTGAGTTTGATACCCCGACCGAGCTGATTAACCTCATCAATGCCGACTACAATCCTAATGTTACCTTTGAATATGATACCTTTGGCAGACTCGTGATTCGCGCCAATAGTGGTGGCTCGCCTATCACGTCGCTTTCGATGAGTAGTACTAATTCCTCGTTTGACGATATCTTGACCGAGGTCGAAAACAAATCATCAGGTGGTGTGCCAGTGGGCTCAAGTGTCTCCTCAGATACTGCCTTTATGAGTGTTAGCTCATCATCATCAAGTGGGACGGTGGTCGGGCGTATTCAGGATAAATTTGCTGATGCATGGGGTATGACGGCTGGTCAGACTGTCGAGGTAACGATCTCTGACGGTACCAACACGCTCGCACCATCAAAGGCAACATTTACTTATGGTAGTGATTTCACAACCCCCTCTGAGTTACTGGCACTAATCAACAATGCTTTGCGCGATGTCGATAGAGATAATACCTCAGGACCGGTGATTGCAGCGGAAGTTGCATACGATTCGACAGGCAAGCTCATTTTGCGTAACACAGGAACCAAAGACCTTACGACGATCGCTTTTACGAGTACCAACTCATCGCTGAATACCGTTTTGCAAGAAATTTCTGGCTCAACACTTAAGGCGGGTAGCTCGATCTATACAAAGAGTGGTTTTGTCAATGGGGGCAAGATCTACTTCACAACAAGCAATGACCTTGTGAGGGCAATAAACAACGCACTTGACTCATCGCTGATCGGGGGGTTTGATCAATTAGATACAAATCGTGATAGCCCAACTTATATGATGCTTACAAGTAGTGGAGCCCTTGCAAACGCTGTGGCATCTATCGATAGTAAGGGACGTATTAGTATCTCTAACCTCCACTCCAGTAGTGCGCTGCAATTAGAGGTGACACAAGGGGCTTCGGATAATACACTCTTTACGGAGACGATGAGTTCACTCACAGGCACGATCCAAGCAGGCGTAAACGCGACAACGCAACCAATCTATGCGGCATCCTTCACAACAACAATCGATATTTTTGACTCCTTAGGCTCCAAACATACATTGACGATGGAGTTTCGTAAAGATCACACTGCCGCCTCCTCGACCGACTTTTCAACATGGCGATGGCGTGCCCATGTACCTGAGCCTGCGTCGCTGAATGGTCTTAAGCCAGGTGATATCGTCGAAGGAACGATTAGCTTTCTTGCGGGCGGTGGATTGGCCAGTGTCAATCCGACGGGCCTACGCTTTGATCCTAATAATGGCGCTGAGCTTGGCCAGCAGATTACCCTTAATTTTGGTTCATTTGGCGGATTTGATGGTTTTGTTATCTCTGATTCAGCGTCAACGATTTCGAATATGAGTCAGGATGGCTATGCTGCCGGTGATCTTTCGGATGTGCGTGTCGATCAGATGGGTAACTTAGTCGGAAGCTTTACCAATGGGCGCAGTTTTAATTTAGCAAAGATTGCCCTGGCGAAGTTCCAAAATAACGAGGGGCTCTATGCTGAAGGGGGAAGCCTTTTTAGTCAGTCTGCTAACTCAGGTGAGCCAATAATTGGTTTTGCTGGAACTGGTGGGCGAGGTATGCTACAAGCGCAAGCACTGGAGATGTCCAATGTTGATCTTTCTCGCTCGATGACGCAGCTGATTGTCATTCAGCGTGGTTATCAAGCCAACTCAAAAACGATCACAACCTCTGATCAGATGCTTCAAGCGCTCTTGCAACTTAAGCAGTAATGGGCAAAGCTTGGGAGCTTAGTAAAGCTCCCGATAGAGCTTTTCTGCGCTTCGATCAGTCAGGCTTGCGATAAAATCGGCGATGACACGGTTTTTGTTGCGATGCTCTAATTGCTGGCGATAGGTTGCTGGCAAAATCCCCTCATCCTCAAAACAAGCCTTAAAAATACCACGAATACAGACCCGCCCAAAGTGCATGCGTCTAAGTATTGTCTCATGGCGATAGAGTTTATGGAAAAGCTCTTTTTTAAGTTGCTTAAGTGCTGTTGCCAAGGATGGGGAGAATCGTACAGGCACAGGCGTGGTGGCTTCTAAGAGTGCGCAGGCTGGTTGTGTGGGAAGATCAAGCGTGGCAAGTTCACGGCGTGTTGTGTCGATGAGGTCGGTAATGAGGGTGCTAATGAGGTGGGTTGTAAAGCGAAGTCTAAAAATTTCGCTTGCTTGATCGATCCCTTCACTTCTAACGCGCGCAAGGATCGCATCAACAAGGGGGTTGTCAGCTAAGTCGCTAAAACTAATCAATCCACACTGGATCCCATCATCGATATCGGCACTAATATAGGCGATTTCATCGGCCTTATCCACAATCATCGCTTCAAGTGAAGGGTGGTAGTCAAGTTGAAATTGCGTTGTAATCGCCTCTGGCAGGAAAGATTTGCGATAGGGGAAGGAGTGTTTGATGAGTCCTTCTAGTGTGGCGTAGGTGAGATTGAGTCCTGGGAAGTTGGGATAGCGATGCTCAAGAGCTGTGACAACCCGAAAGGATTGGAAGTTATGCTCAAAACCATGCGCAGAGCCATGCTCTTTAAGTAGCTCATCGAGTGCCTCACCACCAACATGACCAAAAGGGGTGTGACCAAGATCGTGGGCTAAGGCAATTGCTTCGGCCAGTGCCTCATTTAGGCCAAGTTCACTGCTAATGGTGCGTGCAATCTGACTTGCCTCGAGTGAATGGGTGAGCCTCGTGCGGTAGTAGTCCCCTTCAGAGTTGATAAAGACTTGCGTTTTGTATTCGAGGCGTCGGAAGGCTGAGGAGTGGATGATGCGATCGCGATCGCGCCGCCAGGGGTTGCGAAAATCGGCCTCAAAGGGGTGAAAACGATCTTCGGGTTTGATGTTGCTACGATAGGTCATTGGGTGCTGTGCTCCATGGGTTAACGGTATTGATTATACCATACCATCGATTAACACGCTATCGGATATAATATTACATTTAAGATGGAGATGCGCATGACGGGTTCTGAAGCGGTTGTGTTGGGGTTATTGGAGGGATTGACAGAGTTTTTGCCTGTCTCTTCAACGGGCCATTTGATTCTTGCCTCTCATCTGATGGGGATTGCCCAAGATGATGTCCATAAGGCTTTTGAGGTCTCGATTCAATTAGGAAGTATCTTGGCTGTTGTTGTCCTTTATATGAAGCGGCTCCTTGCCCATCCGCTGCTACTTTTAAAGTTAGCTGTCGCCTTTGTGCCAACGGGAATAGTTGGCCTACTGTTGTACAAAACGATCAAATCGCTCTTTGATTCCCATTCGGTTGCTTGGATGCTGATCCTTGGTGGCATCGTCATGATTGTGATTGAGTTGTGGAGGAAGGGGCGCGAGGAGCCAAGTGATAGCGTGGAAGAGATAAGCCTAAAACAGGCACTGATGATTGGCACATTTCAGATCCTATCGATGGTTCCAGGCACAAGCAGATCGGCAGCAACGATCATTGGTGGCCTGCTGGCGGGGTTGTCGCGTCGAAGCGCGGCTGAGTTTTCATTTTTGTTGGCTGTTCCGACAATGATTGTGGCGACGGTCTATGACCTCTACAAAAATCATGCCGCGATGGATTTTTCAGATGTCACCAACCTTGGGATCGGTTTTGGTGTTGCATTTGTGACGGCGCTATTGGCGATACGATTGTTTCTTTCATTTGTTGCTCGCTTTAACTTTATCCCCTTTGCTTTTTATCGCATCGCATTGGGACTCTTTTTTCTGTGGGTGGTGCTATGATTACTGAGTTTATCCTTGTTGGAGCTGGAGGGGCGGCTGGATCGATGGCGCGTTTTGCGTGTTCATTGGTATTGCCCCGCTGGCTTGGAAGTGATTTTCCCTATGCAACAACGACTGTCAATCTCTTAGGTTCTTTTATCGCACTCTTTTTTCTCTATCTTTTGTTAGAAAAAGGGCTCTTTGATCCGAGGATGCGGCTATTGGTTGTGACAGGATTTTTGGGTGGATTTACGACCTTTTCGACCTTTGCTGTCGAGACGCTTCAGCTGGTTTGGGAGGGAGAGGGAGCGAAGGCCCTCTTTTATTGGGGGCTCAATACCTTGGGTGTCTTGCTTGCCGGAGTGGCTGGTTGGCGCACGGCACAGTGGCTTAGCTAAATCCTCCCCCAAAGCCAAAATCACCGCCAAAACCTCCAAAGCCAAAGTTGGCCATCATTGTAGGATCACTGTAACCTGCCGCTAAACTTTTGGTTCGAAGCAGCGTAATATCGGCGCGTGGATCGATCCCTTCAGGGCAAACAAGGGTGCAGTTGCCACAGAGGGTGCACGCCCAGATTCCATCGTGTTGGATCGCCTCAAGGATTTGGGGGCCTTGTTGCTGGCGTACATCATTGGCGAGGCGAAGTGCCTGCGAGAGGACAAAGGGTCCTAAGAATGAGGGGTTGGTAGTTAAGACAGGGCAGGCGGCATAGCAACTATCGCACAAAATACAGGTTGCCTGCAAGGCTATCTTCTCTCGATCCTCCTCCTTCATCACCCCCTCAAGGTGCGAGCTTTTAAGAAGAGAGAGCTTAGCGTGCGCTGTTGTGCGATCGTGTGTGAGCCCCTCGTGGGCATCGTGGTTCGCCAGTGGGGCGAGCAACATTCCTTCTGTGAGTTTTGTTTTGCAGGCCAGGACAGGTTGGCCATTAGCCATCACAGTACAACTGCCACAGATGCCACTTCGACACTCCCAAAAAAAGAAGAGATCGGGATGGTGCTCTTTGGCTTCAATTAAGGCCTCAAGAATTGTGACGCCCTCGCGTGTGCTAAAGGTTAGCTCCTTTTCAGGTAGAATGATACGAAAGGTCATCGGAAATTTCCATAAGTTAGGGGTAGCTCAAGGCCAAGTCCCTTGACAAGGGCAATGGTGGCCTGGAGGTCGTCGATACTTTTGGCGCTGACGCGAATTTGGTCTCCTTGGATCGTTGCTTGGACTTTGAGCTTTGACTCTTTGATTGCTTTGATGATTTTTTTGGCGCTCTCTTGATCGAGTGTATCGACGATCGAGACAACCATTTTTTTATTGCCGCCACTGGCCTCTTGAATCTGGCCGCGCTTGAGGGTATATTCGCTGAGGTTGCGACGCAAGGCTTTGGTGAGTAGGGTATCAAACATCGCATTGATCTGGTAGTCGCCGCTGGAGATAAGTGTGATTGTCTTGTTTTTTTCATTCAGCTCCATCTCGACCAAAACCCCTTTAAAATCGTAGCGGTTGGCGATCTCTTTTTTGGCTGTCTCCAGGGCGTTTTTTACCTCTTGCATATTAACTTCTGCACTAATATCAAAACTATGCTCTTTGGCTGCCATCGTTAGACTCCTTCAACAATATAGTGTGCGCCAATGCTCGTGGGGCGTGCCCTGGCGGCTTCAAGGGTGAGGCGGGCAAGAAGGGCAAGGGAACGAAACTCAAGAAGCTCGCCTAAGGCGCGGTTAGATTGGCTTGTAGGGCCTAAGGTAAGGCTTTGCTGCTCAAGTGCAAGGGCTTTGGTGATCCCCTCATCCAAGCCATCAAGGGTACGGATGATGCCCGCATGGTGCTCCATGAGAGTGCCAAGGTCGTTGATGAGGGATGAGAGGTTGGCGGGCGGAAGGTTGCGTAGTTCATCAAGCCAGCTTGGCTTCTGTGGTTGGATGTTACTACTAGTGGCGGTGGTTGAGGCTGCATAGGCAGCTGTGCGTCGCCCAAAGACAACCGCTTCGGCTAAGGAGTTGCCCCCTAATCGATTCGCACCATGCAAGCCATTGCAAGCAGCCTCGCCACAGGCCCAAAGCCCCTCTAAGGAGCTTTGACCAGTCGTATCAACAGCAATGCCACCAATCGTATAGTGAGCTGCGGGTGCTACAGGAATAGGTTCAAGGCGTGGATCAAGCCCGGCAAAATCAAGACAAAGGGCAAGCTCTTGGGGAAGTTTTTGCTCAATCGTGGATGCACCGATGGGTCGCATATCCAAAAAGACGCGTCGTCCGTCAAGAAGCTGCGCATGGATAGCGCGCGCAACAAGATCGCGTGTAGCAAGCTCATTCACAAACCTCTCCCCTAGATCATTAACCAAGACTGCCCCCTCTCCTCTGGCAGCCTCAGAGAGGAGGATGCCACTTCCCTCTAAGGCCGTAGGGTGGAATTGGACAAATTCGAGGTCCCTTAGAGCAGCTCCTGCTCTGTAGGCAGCTGTGATCCCATCGCCGCTTGATCCTCTGGCATTGGTGCTTCTTGTCCATAAACGGGCATAGCCTCCCGTAGCGATGATCGTCTCTTGGGCTAATATAACTTCAATCTTGCCACCAAGAAGTGGCAGAAACCATGCGCCTTGGATACGCCCATCATGGGCAATAAGCTCAATGAGGTGACGATGGGAGAGGAGGGTAATCTTGGGGTGGCTTAGCGCATGATGATAGAGGATGTGAAGAATCTGATGACCAGTGCGATCGCCGGCGTAGCAGGCTCTTGGATGCGAGCCACCACCAAAAGGGCGCTGCCTCAAAAGGCCATCCTCATCTCGATCAAAAAGAACCCCCAAACGATCAAGCCAACGTACCGCTTCAGGTGCCTCTTGGGCAAGAATAGCTGCAGCCTCAGGATTGCCAATTCCTCCGCCTCCTTTGAGGGTATCGATCGCATGGCTCTCAGGATCGCCCCCCAGCTCAGCATTAATTCCACCCTGCGCCATGACACTTTGGCTCCATGTGGGCATTCCTTTGCAAGCAACGATCACACTCTTGCCAGCCTCCGCTGCCGTCAGGGCAGCTGAAAGCCCGGCGATCCCTCCGCCGATCACTAAAATATCTCCTCTCACAGAGCGCGCTCCAAAATGCTAAGACAAACTTCAGGTGTATAGGTCGTCTGCATTCCTCCACGAAGTTTAGCCAAATCGTAGGCTAAGTGCGCTAGTTTGGGTAGATCATTGTGAGTGATGCCAACATGGGTAAGGCGTGTCGGGGCACCGATCTTGGCAAACCACTCCTCCAAAGCCTCGATTACTTTTTTGGGAGCATCAACGCCAAAAAGCCGTCGTCCAAAGCGTGAGTATTGCTCGGGGTTCTGAGGCCAATGCCACTTCATCCATGCTGGAATCACAATCGCAAGGCCAGCACCATGGGGGATGTCAAAGAGTGCGGAGAGGGGAAGCTCGAGGGCATGGTTAGGGAAGGTAAAGCGATCAAGACCACTTTGGAGTATGCCATTGAGTGCGAGTGTCGCGGCCCACATAAATTGGGCGCGAGGCTCGTAGTTGGTTGGATTGGCAAGGATCTCTTCGGTTGCGCGCATGATCGATACAATCGTTGCTTCACAAAGCTCATCCATTAAAAAGTTCGGGCTTTGCTTGGTAAAGTAGCCCTCGATGATATGGCTGATGGCATCAACGGCCGCATAGGCTTGTTGCTTGAGCGAGATGGTCATTGTCAGTTCAGGGCTAAGAAGCGAGAGCTTGGGATAGACATGAATGGATGAGAAATTATATTTGTGTTCGCCGCGTGTTAGAACCGAGTTGCCATTCATTTCGCTGCCGGTGGCGGCAAGTGTTGGGATTGTAATAACAGGAAGCGCACGGGTAACGGTGCGCGAGCGCTCATAAAAATCCCATAACTCGCCTTCATCCAGGGCGCCAACAGCGATTCCTTTGGCCTCATCCATGACCGAGCCACCCCCCAAGGCAATGATGGCATCGATGTTTGCCTCTTTGGCTAGTTTGATCGCCTCAAGGGCGTGTTCATAGATGGGATTGGGTTTGACACCTCCAACGGGCAACACCTCAATGCCAGCCTCTTCTAAAAGTTGTTGGACATTGTGTAATAATCCAGAGCGCTCAACGCTTCCTTGTCCATAAAGAAGCATCGCTTTATGAATACCCAGCGCGCGAGATTCGGTTGCGATCAGGCGCCACTTGTCGCGGCCAAAGAGAACGCGCGTAGGATTAAAAAAAGAAAAATCGGTCATTGACACTCTCCGGGCATAAATTAGGAGTATTATAGCCTGATTTTTTTAAACGCTCAAATAGCTTGGTGATGGGTGGATGGGTAGAGATGGTAGTGGTGGAACTTTCTTATGGTGACCCCAAGGGGATTCGAACCCCTGTTGCCGGCGTGAGAGGCCGGCGTCCTAGGCCTCTAGACGATGGGGCCAAAAAAGTGTAGGCGGCATTTTAGCCAACGCACGCTTAATAGAGACTTAATATCAGCCGGGATATGGTACAATCGTTCAATGAAAGCCATTATCAAAGCAATTGGAGTTAGCATTTTTGTGTTTGTTATGGCTGGGTGTGCCCCTAAAACACTACCATTGCCTAATCAAACAGCACTTTTGACGCTCAAAACAACATCGATGCACATAGAAGAGCCGGTTTTTGTGACCCGAACCTCGAAGGTTGTTCGCCTCGATTTTGCTACGCGTATCACAGAGACATCAGCGGTTGAGGTTAGTGCCGAGCAGATCTGTTTTGAAGGAAGGTGCATGGGGTCAGAGGAGTTTAACCGTCGTTTTCTTGATCCAGCTTTTGAGCCCGATTTGTTGTGGCGTCTGCTCACACAAGCAACGCTACCTAACTCGTCGGTGGCAATACTCTTGGTGGAGGGGGATAGTGTGATCGTGACAAATAAGGAGCGTACCGTGTATCTTAGTTTAAGGTCTCTTGAATGAAGCGTGTTGGAGCTCATGTAAGTGCGGCAGGAGGTGTGGCCAATGCGCCGCTTCATGCTGCTGCTATTGGCGCCAAAGCCTTTGCCCTCTTTACGAAAAACCAGCGACAATGGAGCGCCAAACCGCTTACGCCACAAGAGATTGAGGCTTTCAAAGAAAACTGCTTAGCTCATGGCTTTGCTAAGGAGCATATTTTGCCTCACGATAGTTATCTAATTAACTTAGGACACCCCGATGAAGAGGGGTGGCAGAAGTCGGTTCATGCATTTATCGAAGAGATGCGTCGGTGCGAAGAGCTGGGGCTGTGTTATCTTAATTTTCATCCGGGTGCCCACTTGGGAAAAATCAGTGAAGAGGCGTGCCTTAAAAAAATCTCACTGGCGATTAATCGCGCCCTTGAGGCGACATCGGGTGTTGTGGCCGTGATCGAAAATACGGCTGGGCAGGGGAGTAACTTAGGATTTAAGTTTGAACATCTTGCAACTATTATTGATGGTGTTGAAGATAAGAGTCGTGTCGGTGTCTGTTTGGATACCTGTCATACCTTTACCGCTGGCTATGATCTACGCGATGCCGTGAGCTATCAGGCGACGATGGAGGCCTTTGATCAGATTGTTGGTTTTGGTTATCTTCGTGGGATGCACCTGAATGATAGCAAACCCCCTTTGGGAAGTCGTGTTGATCGTCATGAGAATCTTGGGAAAGGAGAACTGGGACTTGAGCCCTTTCGATTGATTATGAATGATCCGAGGATGGAGGAGATCCCTCTGATCCTTGAGACGATTGATGAGTCGCTTTGGGCTGAGGAGATCCGGATGCTTTATACGATGGTTGGCTGAGGGTTAATATCAGCCTTTTTTAATAAATTTTTGGCTAAAGTAAAATACATTTAAACTTATTAGCCAAGTAGGAGGAAAGATTATGAAGCAGTTAACGATCAAAGCTAAATTAATAATGATTGCGGCTGTCGTTGTTTTTGGTGCTACCCTTGCCGGTATTCTTTTGATTATGCAGACAGGCAAACTGCAGTCAGCTTTTACGCAAAGTAGTGCTGTGCTTGAAAAATCGAATTTGACC
>JAINCO010000023.1:0-13179 GCA_036574095.1 Campylobacterales bacterium
TAGAAGTGCAAAAGCATCTTTTAAATTAAGTCTTAAAACAGCTATATCTACATCACTTTGATCAGTATCGGTTCCCTTTGCGACACTTCCAAAAACTGCAAACTCCTCTATACCATAGCGTTCTTTGAGTATCGGCTTGAGTTCTTTAAGTTTGTTAATAATTTGATCGTTCATGTTCACGCCATACCTTGATAGCCAACTCTTCCATTTCTCAAGAAAACTTCATGCTATATTATAGCAAAACTGCAATCTTTTAGGTGGCCTCATTTTTGGGGAGCCAACACAAATTCGAAGAGTGACAATCATCTACGCTCGTCGCTCGTCAACAAGAACACAACGCGTTGCCATCGCATAGACCTTGTGCCCTACTTCAGCGCTCTCATCAATCACATGGTCGGCACCAGCCGCCTTAAGAACCTCAACCCATCGTTCATTGCGAGCAACACCGATCACATTGATGTGGGGATTGCTATATTTAACCAGGCGGCATATCGCCTCACTTCTTGCCTCATCGTCGATGGTTAACGCAAGCGTCGATGCTTCGGTGATATTTAATGCCTCAAGGATAGCCGGTCGCTCGGCATTACCAAAAATGACATGATACCCTTTAGCCTGCCCATCATAGACAAGGTCACGCTGGAAATCAACGGCAATATAGGGGATGTTTGCTTGAATAAGCTCTTTGGCAACCCTCTTACCAATATGCCCAAACCCGATGATAATAACATGTTGGTGGAGTCCCTTTGTCTGGTTGGCAATCTCCTCATCTTTTGATTCACCAGCGACACGATAAGAGATCTGGGTCATATATTTAGCTAAGAAAGGAGTAAGGATCATTGAAATGATCACAACAGAGATCAGTATCTGTGTAGTTTGGCGATCAAAAATCCCTAATGAAAAGCCCTGCTCAAGGATGACAAAGGAGAACTCTCCCACTTGAGAAAGAAGGAGTGCCGATTTGATCGCTGAGCGTTTGGCGGCACGGATACGGGCTAAGCCATAGACGATGAGGATTTTGATTGCGACAATCACAGATGTCAAGAGTAAGATCGCCAAAAGATCAGGTAGTAGCCTGCTTGGATCAACAAGCAAGCCAACCGTCATAAAAAAAAGCCCCATAAAGAGGTCGCGAAATGGGATCAGATCGCTTTCGATTTGATGCTTAAAAGGCGATTCGGCAAGTATCATTCCTGCTGCAAAAGCACCCAGCGTAAAGGACATACCAAAGAAGTGGGCAACCCATGCTGAAGCCAAAACCGTTAAAAGAACGGCCGTCATAAAAAGCTCATTGGAGTGGGCATCAGAGGCGCGCTTGAGAATAAAAGAGACAACATAACGCC
Organism: Campylobacterales bacterium; assembly: GCA_036574095.1. Lineage (GTDB taxonomy): Bacteria > Campylobacterota > Campylobacteria > Campylobacterales > UBA6016 > JAINCO01. The sequence continues at coordinate 1,341 of JAINCO010000023.1, forward strand.
CAAAGATATAGATCGCCAGTGCTACCCCAAAAGTGTTAAGAAGTGCTTTGATTGCAAGATCAGAAATGTCGGTGCTATTATTAGCTATAATCGTCAGCATGATCAAGATGGGGATGACGGCAAGATCTTGAAACAAGAGGATACCCACAGAGATTCGACCGTGATTGCGATAGAGGTGGCGGCGCTCTTGGAGAATTTTTAAGACAATCGCCGTTGATGATAGAGCAAGGGCCAATCCAATGACCAGCGAGGCTTTACGATCACATCCTAATCCATAGGCCAGAAGTCCAAACAAGAGGGTCGTTAAGATCATCTGGCTACTTCCCAGTCCAAAGACTTCAAATTTCATCGATTTCATTCGCGGGAAAGAGAACTCAAGGCCAAGCATGAACATTAAAAAGACCAGACCATATTCAGCTAATAGCTTAAGTGTCTCGTCATCACGAAGATCAAATACCTGCCCGATGAAGACACCGCCGAAGATATAGCCAATCATCGGCGGAATGTGGAATTTTTTCAGGATAAGATTAACAACTAAAGAGAAAAGAAGTGTGGCCAGGATGATTTCGGTCATCTACTCGCTCATAATTTGCGTGCCAATACCCTCATCGGTAAAAAGCTCCAGTAAAATCGCATGCTCAATTCGCCCATCGATAATATGCGCCTTCTCAACACCCGCGTGGAGTGCTTCAAGGCAGGCATCAACTTTGGGGATCATACCACCACTAATTGTACCATTGTGTTTAAGCTCGTTGATACGAGTTGGCGTCAATGTACTAATCAAACGCTTCTCTTTATCGAGTACGCCTGGTGTATCGGTCATAAAAAGAATTTTGGTCGCCCCAAGAGCCCCGGCAATAGCACTCGCCGCCAAGTCGGCATTGATATTAAACCCAGGATGCCCCAGCTCATCGCCAGCTGCAATAGGGGCAATGACAGGGATAATTTTTTCGTTGAGAAGCTTATCGATAATCTCAGGATTGACATGCGACACATCGCCCGTATACCCATAGGCGCCGCCGCTTTTGGGTGTGGCTTTTAAAAATCCGACCGCTTTACCATCTAACCCAATCGCGCGTGCGCCATGGTAGTTAAGAAGCGAGACGATCTCGTTGTTAATTTCGCCAGATAGAACCATCTCAACAATACGCATCGCCTCTTTACTTGTCACACGATATCCATCTCGAAATTCAGAGTGGATATCAAGAGCCTCAAGCATTTTATCGATACTCTTGCCCCCACCATGAACGACAACAACACGAATCCCAACCAGTGATAGCAGGACAATATCGCGCGCAACCATCTCTTTGAGCCGCTCATCAGTTTGCGCCGCCCCGCCATATTTGATCACAATTGTCTCTCCAGCGAAACGCTGAATAAACGGTATCGCCTCAAGAAGGACTTTGACCGTTTCGATTTTTGCTTGCATCAATCGATCCTTAGTGAAGATCGGCGTTAAGTTTGACATCGCGGCGGCTGCGTAGAACGATCATGCGACCTGTAGCGCTATCTTGGCGGAAGTGCAGACCATTTAGCCCGGCAAGCTGCAGCCCCTTGGCGACCCAAAAACCTTCACTTTGGGGAAAATCGAGGGTGGCATCTGGATTAACTTCGGCAATTTTTGCTAGTTCGCTTTGGGGGATGAAGAATTTGGTTCCTTCAAGAACTGCGATGCCAGCATCAACGATGCACCCATCACCCAGTGGGATACCTGTGACAGAATTAGCCCCCAGAAGAACATTTTTGCCGATTGTAACAGGATTACCGTTTGTTCCTGACAACACCCCAAGAATCGATGCACCACCCCCAACATCTGAACCATCGCCAACAATAGCAGAGCTTGAGATTCGACCCTCAACCATCGACACACCCGTTGTTCCGGCATTGAAATTGATATAGCTCGCACCTGGCATGACTGTTGTACCACTGGCCAGTTGAGCACCCATGCGAACTTTCGCAGTATCAAGGATGCGGGTGTTATCAGCTGGAATGACATGTTGCAAGTAGCGGGGAAACTTATCAACAAAATCGATCTTAGGATACTCTCCTTTCATTTTAAGAGCGATTTCGTTTTGGCGTAGCCACTCAAGCTCGATCGGTTGATTACCGCTCCATGCGCAGTTGGTTAGCAGACCAAACGCACCGTTGAGGTTTAGACTACGCAGCGCTGCTTTGCCAAGAGAGAGGGCATAGAGCTTAAGATAGACGCCTTGGACAGTGACTGGTTTCTCATCCTCAAAGAGCACAACAAGCGAAAAATTGCCTTCCATCTTTCCTTGTTGATGCAATTCGTCAAGTAGTTTAATCACCTGGACATTTTTGTGCACCTCTCCCTCGGCCTCCTCCCAATATGGAGAAAAGAGTGCCTTGGCCTTTTCAACAAAGGCTGGTGTGATATCGATGACGACTTCACTTCCTTCGCTTCTTAGCAAATCGGCAGCACTCAAAAAAACAGCTGCCGAGCCATAGTTCTCTTTCCAGTTGACAACAGGAAAGGTTGCTTGCAGGATCTTATCGGGATTGACCTGCCCTCGATCAAGACGACAGATACCAAAACCGATCGGATCGCGGTAACCGTCTGCTTGACGGGTTGTCTCAACAAAAATTTTAAATGCCTCTACTGATGAGATGGGTGTTATTGCCATGATGATCCTTGTTTATAATCGTTTCTTTTAGGCTATTATACCCTATTTTAGCCTACCTCGCACTGAATCGGCCTCAGCTGCTAAACCAATCCAGATGTGGGGATTGGCTTGCGGATTAAGTCGGCGAAAAAGCAGTAAAAGCCTCTCTTTGGAAGCTGCAACACAGCCAGCGGTCGGGGTACCGTCGCTGCGGGCGATATGTAGAAAAATGCACGATCCTTTCATCGGTATTCGCTCTTCGTTATAGTTAATTACCGCACCTATATCATAAAGACCATCAGGTCGCGCCATCTCCTCATAGCTTGCGTAGTTCTCTTTATTTGCTGCAACAATTTGGTTATAATCGGGCGATAATGGATCATCAATACATAGTCGTCCCTCTGTGACAAACTGCTTCATCACTACCCCTTCAATGGGCGTTGCGGCAAAAAGAGGACCCAAAGCAAAAAGACCTGAGGGCGTCTTGCCATCACCCTCTCTTTTCTCTCCTTTCGCTGCAACCCCATTTCGCCCTAAAACTACCCCAAATTCAAACTCTTTTTGCCACGCACCATCATGTTCCCACAAGGAAAGCGTACCTTTGGAGCTATTGACCTCATCGGGCGTGACAACCACAAGCTGGCGTATGGGTGCTGAACATCCTACCACGAGTAAAGCCACACCGATAGCCAAAACAATTCGATCGCGCATCTTTTAGTCCCTTCTTGATACAATTCTAAGAAATAATAGCGGAGTTTCTCTTGGATTTTAGCCCTCTATCGCTGCTACCACCCCTGATCGCGATTGCTTTTGCCCTGATGACGCGAGCTGTTATTCCCTCACTGTTGATTGGCATTGGTGTTGGCGAGCTGCTTCTTGCATCGCTTCATCCAGTCGATGCTCTTACGAAAACCATCGAGGATGTTGTGAAGCTTTTAAGCGAAGCATGGATTCTTAAGAGCCTCTTGTTTGCCATGCTCATTGGTGCGATCTTGACACTCACAGTTCAAAGTGGCGGTGTTGGTGCTTTTGTTTCGTGGCTCACACAGAAAAAAGGGTTGGTCCAAAGCAAGCGCGGTGCCCTTTTGTTGGGGTATCTGCTGGGGATTGTTATCTTTATCGAATCAACGATTACCTCTCTTGTTGTGGGTGCCATCACAAGACCACTGGCAGGTCGATTTGGTGCTAGTCCGGCCAAAGTCTCTTACCTTTGCGATGCGACATCTGCCCCTGTCTGCTCTTTGTTGCCACTTAACGGATGGGGGGCTTTATTGCTTGTGCTAATCACTTCAAGCATCGCAGCTCAAAACAACATAACCCCCTTAGAGATCCTTATCGCCTCACTCCCTTACAACCTCTATGCCATCGCTACACTCGTTGTACTATTGGCTGTCATCATCACTGGACGCGATGTTGGGCCGATGGCCAAGAGCGAGCAGCGTTTTAGCCAAGAACAAATAGAACACGATCACGCATTGCTGCCTACAAAAATAACACGCATATCAGATATGCTCTGGCCCATTGGATGGATGCTTGCCTTGACTTTGATCTATCTATGGATTGATGGGAGCGGCAACATGCTTAAAGGAAGCGGTACCAACGCGATCTTTTATGCCGTCATCTCAACGATCTTCCTCTCGTGGCTTTACTATGTTATTTGGGTTAAACGGTTTAGCAACAAAGAGTTTTTTACCCATGTCAAGGATGGTGTGGTATCGATGTCCTCGATGGGGCTTATCCTCTTGCTGGCATTTGGGTTAGCTGCCGTCATTAAAGAGCTTGAAACAGGCCGATACCTTGCCTCACTAATTACGACCCAAATACCATCATGGGCTCTTCCTGCCCTACTCTTTGCCATCGCAGCACTCACATCATTCGCAACGGGAACAAGCTGGGGGACATTTAGCATCATGGTTCCTATCGGTATCGACATTGCCTTTGGTGGCGGGCTATCTCCTGCACTGATGGTTGGAGCGGCGGTTGCCGGGGGTGTTTTTGGTGATCACTGCTCGCCTATCTCAGATACAACGATCATCTCATCGATGGCTGCTGGATGTGATCATATCGAGCATGTTCGCACTCAGCTTCCGTATGCCCTACTCTCGGCACTTTTTGCGCTTGTGGGGTACTTACTCATAGGATGGTTAAAGCAATGACCTGCCGTCCAGGATGTGCTGCCTGCTGTATCGCCCCCTCCATTACAGCCCCGATTCCAGGTATGCCTCATGGAAAACCAGCAGGCGTGCCCTGTATTCAGCTTGATGAGCATGGGCTTTGTAAACTTTTTAATCATCCTGAACGACCAGCTGTGTGTCGGGGCATCATCCCTGAGCCCTCTTGGTGTGGTGAGAGTAAAGAGGAGGGGCTTAAGCTGATTAGCGATCTAGAGCAACTAACAGCCATTTCATGAAGTATCATGAGCTTGATTTTATGGTCTCTTCTAACAATCTTTGTGCTATAATCGGTGAAAAAATCGAAGGTACCATGAGAATGAAATACTACATCGCATCAGATCATGCTGGTTTTCGTGTGAAGGGTTTTACAACACAATTGTTGCAAAAACGAGGGATTGAGGTGGTCGATTTGGGGCCAGCAAGTGCAGAACGGTGTGACTATCCCGATTATGCCAAGGCGGTTGCCGAAGCGGTTCTGGCCGATCCAGGAAGCTTTGGAATTCTTATTTGTGGCAGTGGTATTGGAATGAGTATCATGGCCAACCGATTTCCAGGTATTCGCGCCGCCTTATGTCATGACGCTTACACAGCATCCGTTGCAAGAGCTCACAATGATGCCAATATCCTATGTTTTGGCGAGCGGATTGTCGGTGAGGGGGTTATTGAATCGATGATCGATAGTTGGCTTGCCTCATCGTTTGAAGGCGGTCGTCATACCGGGCGTGTTCAGAAATTAGGATAAGAAGCACTGATGATTTTTCTTGACTGGCTGATTCTTTCAATTGTGAGTCTGCTATGCCTCTACCTCTACGCACGTATGCTCTATTTCAAAAACCTTGCCGAAAAGGAGCGTGCCCAGTCGCGTATGGTCAATAATACACTGACTGAAGCTGAGGCATTGATACGAAAACATCAGATCCAGTTGCAACGTAGCCTTGGGAATATTGAGGTGCTTAATGAAGAGTTGAGCAAACTTCGCAATGATGTCAAGATTTTGAAATCACGCAATAGCCAGTATCGTGTCGAAAATGAGCGACTTAAAAATAAAATCAGAGTTTTAGAAAATAAAATCGAGGCTCTTCTATGAATGATATCTATCTACTTGGTGTTGCCGCTCTTCTTTTTGCTATTATCTTCAAACTTGCTTTTCACTATTTCGTACTCAAGGATTAGATCATGGAGCATGCCACCCTCACAGCGACATTGATGAATGCTATTCGGGATGTTCCCGATTTTCCCAAACCTGGCATTATCTTTAAGGACATCACAACACTCCTTAATAATGCCGCAGCCTTCTCTTTGTTAATGGATCATCTGGAGCTGCGCTATCAAGGCTATGGGCTTGATTTTGTTGCGGGTATTGAAAGTCGCGGCTTTATCTTTGGCGCTGCTCTGGCCACAAGGCTTGGGATCGGTTTTGTTCCGGTGCGCAAAAAAGGGAAGTTGCCCAGCACGACCATTGGAGAAAAATATGTTTTAGAGTATGGCGTCGATGAGATCGAGATACACCTGGATGCTTTTGCTTCTGTTAGCAATCCCAAGGTCTTATTGATCGATGATCTTATTGCCACTGGTGGAACTGCCACAGCCGCATCACGCCTGATTCGCAAAGCCGGTGCTGAGTGTGTAGAGAGTTGTTTTATTATTGAGCTTGAATTCCTCCCTGGGGCTCAAAATCTTGCCAAAGAGGTTCCCGTCTATAGCGTATTGAAGGTGAATTAAATGTATATCCCACATCCAAGCAGACACGATCCCAAACGGGGCCATTTTGGTATCTATGGTGGGCGCTATGTCCCAGAAACATTGATGCCCATCCTCTTAGAGCTTGAGGAGGCATATCAACAAGTTCGCCACGACAAAAGCTTTTGGGAAGAGGTTAATTACTATCTTCGAGAGTATGTTGGCCGCCCGTCGCCTTTATATCATGCCCAAAACCTCTCGTATGAGTTAGGGGCAACAGTCTATCTTAAACGCGAAGATCTCAACCATACTGGCTCTCATAAGGTCAATAACACAATCGCTCAAGCGCTCTTGGCCAAAAGAATGGGCAAAAAACGCGTCATCGCCGAAACAGGTGCTGGTCAGCATGGTGTTGCTACCGCTACTGTTGCGGCTCTCTTTGGGCTTGAGTGTGAGGTCTTTATGGGGGCGAAAGATGCAGCCAGGCAAGAGCTTAATGTCTTTCGTATGAAACTTTTGGGTGCCAAAGTCCATGCGGTAGAAAGTGGCTCGAAGACCTTGAAAGATGCGATGAATGATGCAATTCGCTTTTGGGTAACCAATGCGCGTGATACCTACTATGTCATTGGTACAGTTGCTGGACCTCACCCCTATCCAATGATGGTTCGTGATTTTCAAGCTATTATTAGCTGGGAAGCGAAGGCACAGATTCTCCAAAAAGAGGGGAAGATGCCTGATATGGTGATCGCTTGCATCGGAGGAGGTTCAAACGCTATTGGAATTTTTAGCCACTTTATCGATGAACCAGGTGTGCGATGTATCGGTATCGAAGCAGGCGGGCTTGGACTTGATAGCGGTCATCATGGCGCCAGCCTCCAAAAAGGATCCCCAGGTATTTTACATGGTCAGCTCTCATATCTTTTGCAAGATGAGGATGGGCAGATCCTTGAGGCTCACTCGATTTCGGCTGGCCTTGACTATCCTGGCATCGGACCTGAGCATAGCTACCACAAGGATGCCGGGCATATTCACTATGAAGCAGTCACAGATCAAGAGGCGCTTGATGCCTTTGTTTGGCTTTCGCAAGCCGAGGGGATCATCCCTGCGTTTGAGAGTGCCCATGCGGTTGCTTATCTACGCAAACTTCCAAAAAGTGAGATTAGAGGCAAGACGATTATCGTTAATCTCTCTGGTCGTGGTGATAAAGATATGGTCCAGGCTAAATCGATACTCAATTTTTAAAGGAAGTTGGTGGAAGAGCTTTTTATTGAACTACTCAAAGAGTATGGCTACCCTATTCTCTTTATCTGGAGTATTATGGAGGGTGAGTTGGGGCTGATTATGGCGGGCCTCCTGTCACATACAGGCGATATGAACCTCGGATTAGCGATCCTTGTCGCAGGCTTAGGGGGATTCATCGGGGATCAGATCTATTTTTGGTTTGGACGCTATAACCGTAGCTTCGTTCATGAACAGTTTAAGCAGCATCGGCGTAAATTTGCTCTTGCAACTGTACTTATACGAAAGCATGGCTGGTATATAATTTTTATTCAGCGCTATATGTATGGTTTGCGCACGATCCTGCCGATGGCTATTGGAACGACAAAGGTAAGTGGCAAGAAGTTTGCCTTTATTAATTTTATTAGCGCTTTAATCTGGGCATCTTTGACAATCGTTCCAACCTACATTTTTGGTGGCATCATCTTGGAAGCATTGAAGTACATGAAGGCACACTGGTACTTTTTTGCACCGCTGATTCTCTCTTTTGCAGCTTTTGTTATCTGGTATTTTCATAAATTTTCACAAAAATAGGAGTAATATATGGATATTGACCTAAGTAGTATGCCGCTGGCACAGATTTCGGCCGATATTGAGTTGATTTTTGTTGTCAGCGGCGAGATGAACCACCGTTTTGTGCGTGATGCCAGTCTTTTAGAGGAGTGTGGCTTTACAGGCAAAGAGGGGCAAAAATGCTATCTTGCGCATGTGAAACGTTTATATGTGGGCATCGCCTCAATCGAGTGGGATGAGCTGCGCACCGGTTGTGCCCAAGCGATTCGCGCACTGCGCAATGTTAAAGCCTCAAGCCTCAAGGTCGGTGCCTATGCTGCCAAACGCGAAACCAACTGGCTAGCTGCGATGGTTGAAGGATTTTTGCTCGGGGATTACTCTTTTGATCGTTACAAAAGTACCAAAGAGAATCATCCCATCGAGAATGTCACGATTTCCTTAGAAAACTTTGACGCGTCGATTAATCTAGTTGATGATATACAGATACTCAATGAGCGCCTCAAACGGTCGTTGATTGTCAGTGATGCTGTCAATTTTACGCGCGATGTTGCCAATAGCGCTCCCGATGATATGACACCTTCCATGATGGCCTCTTTGGCTGCTGAGATGGCACGCGAAGAGGGGCTTGAGATTAGCGTCTATGATGAAAATTGGCTTGAGGAGAATGGGTTGGGTGCCTTCTTGGCTGTCAGTCGCGCCAGTGCTCATGCGCCACGCCTGATCCATCTAACCTATACCCCTCAAGAGCGTCCAGTTGCGCGTGTGGCGTTGGTTGGAAAGGGGCTTACCTATGATAGCGGTGGTCTTTCACTTAAGCCAAGTGAGCATATGATAACCATGAAGGCTGATAAATCGGGCGCAAGCGCCATCCTTGGCATCATGTCTGCCTTAGCTAAGATGGAGCTACCCATCGAGGTTCATGGTGTCATTGGTGCTACAGAAAATATGATCGGAGGTAATGCCTATAAACCTGACGATATTTTGGTAGCCAAAAATGGCAAAACAATCGAGGTACGCAACACCGACGCTGAAGGTCGTCTTGTTTTGGCTGACTGCCTATGTTATATCCAAGACTACGCCAAAGAAAATGAATTTGAGCTTGATGCGATTCTTGACTTTGCAACGCTTACTGGTGCGTGCGTTGTAGGATTAGGCGAATATACGATTGGCCTGATGGGACATAATAAAAAGCTCAAAGAGAGCATCGAAGAGGCTGCCTTCAAGGCTGGTGAGCTCATTGCCGAGCTTCCATTTAATCCTTATCTAAAAGAGCTTCTCAAAAGTCAAGTAGCCGATATCTGTAATATCTCATCAAGCCGATATGGTGGCGCTATTACGGCGGCTCTCTTTCTTTCTGAGTTTATTAGCGAAGAGAATCGACAAAAATGGGCCCATCTGGATATTGCTGGTCCTGCTTTTGTTGAAAAAGAGTGGGGATGCAATCCGCATGGCGCAAGTGGCGCAGGTGTGCGCTTGGCATTGCAGTGGCTTGAAGAGCTTGCCACGCGATAAAAATTCATTTGATAAGTTTAGTCAATCAATATGAAGATTAAATTAGGTGCTTCTTGGGGTAATGAGATGCAAGAAGGGTGGAGTTTTGATGGCATCTGTCCTGGATGTGGCGAAAACAAGAGTGAATGTCGCTGCACCCCGCCCGAGATTCTTGAGCCCAAAGCCCATCGACTTACCTTCAAGATAGAAAAACGCAACGGCAAACCGGTCACGGTTATTGGTCCTCTCAAACTTAGCGAGGAGCAAGCGCAAGCAATTTTAAAAAAACTCAAAAGCACCTTAGCCTGCGGTGGTAGCTTCAAGCAAAGCCATTGGGAGCTTCAAGGAAGCGTTATCGAAAAAGCCAAAGAGCTTCTTCGACGCGAGGGGTTTGGATTTAAATAGGAGAGTTTAGCCCCCTTTCACTCCGCCTTTGGTATAATAGCTTAGCTATTTTTACCGAAGGATATCTATGGGGCTTTCCATTGGCATCGTTGGACTTCCTAATGTTGGCAAGTCAACCACATTCAACGCATTAACAAAAACACAAAACGCCGAAGCAGCAAACTACCCATTCTGTACAATCGAACCTAATCACGCTGTTGTTCCCGTTCCTGATAAGCGCTTGGATGCGCTGGCAGCTATCGTCAAACCTGAGCGCATCCAATATGCAACAGTTGATTTTGTCGATATCGCCGGTCTTGTGCGCGGAGCCAGCAAGGGCGAGGGTCTGGGAAATCAATTTTTGGCCAACATTCGCGAGTGTGAGGTGATTCTTCATATTGTACGATGTTTTGAGGATGAGAATGTCTTGCATGTTGAAAACTCTGTCGATCCCATTCGCGATATTGAGATTATTGAAACAGAGCTTTTATTAGCCGATCTCCAAACACTTGATAAACGAATCGAGCGACTGACTAAGCAAGCCAAATCTGACAAAGAGGCAGCAGCCCAACTTGAGCTAGCGACAAACCTTAAAAAGCACCTTGATGAAGGCAAACCCGCCTCGACCTTTGCCCATGATGGGAATGAAGCGTGGGAGAAACTCTCACGCGATCTGCGCCTATTGACAGCCAAAGAGGTGATGTATGGCGCTAATGTTGATGAAGCGGGGTTGGCTGAAGATAACATTCATGTCAAAGCTGTCCGCAATTATGCCTCAAAGCTTGGGCGTGATGTTGTTAAGCTTTGCGCCAAAGTTGAAGAGGAGATGGCAGCATTAAGCGATGAAGAGCGTCAAGAGTTTCTTGAAAGCCTTGGCGCCAAAGAGTCTGGACTGGATCAGATTATTCGATTGGGCTTTGCGAAGCTTGGCTTGATTACCTATTTTACAGCGGGTGTTAAAGAGGTACGCGCATGGACAATCAAGCGTGGCTGGAAAGCCCCTAAAGCCGCAAGTGTCATCCATAACGATTTTGAAAAAGGGTTTATTCGCGCTGAGGTTATCAGTTATGACGACTTTATCGCCTACAATGGTGAGGCAAAGGCGAAGGAGGCTGGCAAGATGCGTCTTGAGGGTAAAGAGTATGTCGTTTGCGATGGCGATGTGATGCACTTTAGATTTAATGTCTAAGGAGAGTGATATGATGATCCTATCAAATTTCTTGGTTGCCCTCGCTGAACTTTTATCGATAATCATTAATCTTTATACATGGGTCGTTATTATTGCCGCCCTCATTACCTGGGTTCAGCCCAATCCCTATAACCCTGTCGTTCAGCTTTTGTGGCGTCTTACCAACCCGGCCTATCGCATCATGCGCCGCTATATTCCAACCGTTGTTGGTGGTTTAGATATCGCACCAATTATTCTGATTCTTATTTTGAAATTCATTGATCTATTCCTTGTGAGAACTCTTTTGGAGTTTGCTCACTCATTATGAGAAGGCTTCTTTTACTTCTTCTTTCTCTTGGCCTGTTAGCGCAAGAGAATGCTCTTGAGAAGATTACTCAACAAAAACCCTCTCATGTGCGCGATTTTGCCATCCTAAGGGCCATGGAGGCCAATCTCACACTTTCTCAAAGCCTCGATCTTTTTATGTTGACAACTCGCCCCAAACCAGCCCATCTTGATGCTTTGGC
>JAINCO010000024.1:0-5493 GCA_036574095.1 Campylobacterales bacterium
TATCTACATCTCAAAGAGAGCGAGTTTCGGTTTAACAACCGAAGCCTCTCTGTAGAGAAATTTTACAAGCTATTATTAAAACTAATGAGAAAGGGGTCGGTGGAGTGAAATATTCTACTCTAGACCCTACCGAAAATATGAATGGTACCATCAAAGCCGAGAACCTTCCCGAAGGGGCCTTGTTTACAATCATCCTTCCTCATCCTCCACCCGATCAATCGTCATAGAGGCATCGACACATCTAAAAGAGAGATGCTCGGGTGACTCTTTGGCCTCCTTCTTTAACGCAGCCAATAACATATCAAGCGCCTCTCGATTAGGACGCTCCCCAGCTAATAACACCACTGCAGCACTCGCCCCAAGCAGTGAAAACTCTCGCTTGTTGCCAAAGCGATCCTTAGCCTTGTAGCTTCCCTTTTTGCGCTCCTCTTTGTCATAAAAGTCAGCCGCAGCATCATGAAAATCTGCCAACATTGCCGCAATCATCTCTTGAACCTTCTCGTGCGCTGGCAACACAAGAACAAAATCATCTCCCCCAACATGACCAACAAATCCGCCAACATCATGGGCAAGCGATTGCGCCATTTGCGCCATCAACATAATGGCCCTATCTCCTGTACGAAAACCAAAGCGGTCATTAAAAGGCTTGAAATTATCTAAATCGACATAGGCGATATAATAGGGTTCAGATGACGAAAGAGCTCGATTGATCTCCTCTTCGATGACGCGATTACCTGGAAGCTTTGTCAAAGGGTTCTGGTCACGTGCCTGGTGAAGGCTTTTTTCATGGAGCGCTCCTAAAAGGGCGTTTGGTGATAGATATCCTACATAACGATAATCTCGGCTGATAAGAACACCCAACGGCTCGTTTTCATCATTAGCAACCAATGCCAAAAGCTCTTCTAACGAAATAGTCATCTCAACAACAGGAACATTAAGCAGATACTCTCGTACTTTACGATGACTAATTAGATCGATACCCACAGGAGAATAGAGATAACGCCTCAGTGAATGCTCCCAAACAACACCAACTGGTTCACCGCCTGATGTCACAACAGGAAAAATCTCAATCTCTGGATGAGCACGAAAAAGCTCTAAGAGCTCCTTCATCGTCATATCGATGTGGGCTGTTGGCCGAACCTCTAAATTGTTGGCAATAAAGTGGGCATCGTTTTGGGACGCCCTACGATCATTTTCGATAAGCTTTACAACATGTGCCACTGTGGGCACAAGATCAGTAATACGAAGTGTCGGACGTTGAATAAAGTAGCCTTGCATTAGATCACAACCAAGCTCTCGACAAAGATAGAACTCCTCAATACGCTCAATTCCCTCGGCAACAACAAGCATCCCCTGAGCATGGGCTAGTCTAACAATCATCTCGACAAAGAGTCTTTTTTTGTGCTCCTTATCGATATTATCAATGAGAAATCGTCCCAACTTAATGATCTCGGCATTTGTATGATACATTACTTCAAAACCGGCATACCCCTCACCAAAATCGTCAATAGCTACCTTATAGCCCTGCTGCTTATAGATTGTCAAGGTTGTCCGTAGCGAAGTGAAAGAGGTAAATTTCTGTTTTTCTGAGAGCTCAAAACAGAGCCTGCTTTGGTCGATGCCCATCTCCTCAAGCATCTTAAGTGTGCGTCCAGGTTTGTAGTCGGTCATTTCAAGGATACGCATATCGAGATTATAAAAAAGTTTAATATTATTCTGCGTCTCTTGGGTATCAAACTCCTTAGCAAAGTACTCTTGAACCTCAATCAATCGTGCAAGCGCCTTCTGTCTCAGTGCCAAATCAAGATCATAAAGAACGCCCTCATGGGCAGCGCGATCAAAAAAGTGATCAATTGTTGAAAAGCCAACATCCCCAACCCCTCGAAGCAGTGCCTCAAAGCCATAGACACCTCCCGTGTGCGCTGAAATAATTGGCTGTAAGGCATAGCTAACACTCTCGACGATCCGCCTCCACTCTTCACTAAGCATGATCATCTCCCATGAGAATTAATAAAAAAGTATAACCGGGCTTCGTGACAATCACATGACGCAGCGTATTGGTGATTTTGAATCGAAAGTGTTAGGAGAGGGACGAGGCAAAAAGCCTCGATGGGGAGGGGATTAGCCTTGTTTGGCCATCCTTTTGCGAAGATTTGGATCAAGATATTTTTTACGCAGACGAATACTAATAGGTGTTACCTCTACCAACTCATCATCTTCGATCCACTCAAGGGCACGCTCGAGAGTCATCTCGCGAGGCGGAACGAGCTTGATCGCCTCATCTGAACCAGAGGCACGGATATTGGTAAGCTGTTTTTCTTTAACAACATTGACCTCAAGGTCATTGGAGCGGTTATGTTCACCAACAATCATACCGACATAGACTTTATCTTGAGGTTTGATAAACATCACACCACGATCTTGGAGGTTAAAGATCGAATATCCTGTGGCCACGCCATTTTCCATCGAAACCAACGCGCCATTGCCGCGGCTTTCGACCGTTCCTGTATAGGGTCGAAATTCAAGGAAACTATGATTCATCACCCCTTCACCCTTCGTATCGGTCAAAAACTGCGTTCTAAAGCCAATCAGCGCGCGAGCAGGTATCTCAAACTCAAGTCGCGTATAGCCAACACCCATCGGCACCATCGACTTCATCTCAGCCTTTCGTTTACCCAGCTTCTCAATAACCGCGCCACTATACTCCTCCGGACAGTCGATAACAAGGTGCTCAAAAGGCTCCATTTTTACACCATTTTCGACCTTAACAATGACTTCTGGGCGGCTGATACAAAACTCAAATCCTTCACGACGCATATTCTCAGCCAAGACCGTAATCTGAAGCTCACCGCGACCCGATACCTTAAATTTTCCTTCGCCAATCAGCTCAAGTTTCATCGCGATATTGGTATTCATCTCAAACTCAAGACGATCCCTGATCTTGTTGGCAGTGACATTTTTACCCTCTGTCCCAGCCAAGGGACCATCATTGACCGAAAAGACAACGCTCATTGTCGGCTCTTCGATATGCATCGGATCTAAGGGGATGATGTTATTAGGATCACAGAGGCTATCGCCCACATCGATCGTCTCAAAACCAGCAATCGCAACGATCTCACCCGCTTCCGCCTCCTCGATCTCCATGCGCGCCAATCCCATGAAACCAATGAGCTTTGTCACACGGCCATTGATCTTCTCACCATCGGCTTTGACCAGTGTTACTTGCATCCCCTTTTTCACGCGACCATTAAAGATGCGCGCAATACCGATCTTACCGACATAGTTATCATAATCGAGGGTAAAGACCTGCATCTGCAAAGGATTATCAGCATCGCCCGTTGGCAGTGGCGCCGTCTCAAGAATCGTCTCAAAAAGCGGCGTCAGATCGTTATCAGGATCGGTAAGCTCGCGTTTACTGATACCAGCGCGGGCGGCAGCATAGATGATAGGAAACTCCAGCTGCTCATCGCTTGCCCCCATCTGAACCAACAGATCAAAGACCTCATCAACAACCCGCTCAGGCTCAGCCGCGGGCTTATCGATCTTATTGACAACAAGGATGATCTTTAGCCCCAAACCAACCGCCTTTTTGACGACAAACTTCGTCTGCGGCATCACTCCCTCTTGAGCATCAACAAGAAGAAGAACGGCATCAACCATCTTAAGCACGCGCTCAACCTCGCCACCAAAATCGGCGTGACCCGGTGTGTCGATAATGTTGATTTTGCAATCGCGATAGCGGATGGCGGTGTTTTTAGAAAGGATCGTAATGCCTCGTTCTCTTTCGATCGCATTCGAGTCCATCACCCGCTCTTCAACATCTTTTGTCAGCGTCCCTGACTGCTTGAGTAGCCCATCAACAAGCGTTGTTTTACCATGGTCAACATGGGCAATCACGGCAATGTTGCGAATATTTTGCATAAATTTTCCTAATTATTTGAGTTTTCTTTAAGAAAATTATACCACAAGAGGGCATAAAGGGTGGTTAGCCACTTTTTAGTCATTCTGGGGTATGATTAACAGATATTTAACACTTTGAGCTTACAATTGTGTGACAAGAGAAGCTCGAGGGCAACAAAAAGAAGGAAGGGTATGGACGGACTTAAAGAGTTGATTGAATATGGTATTTTGGGACTATTAGGGGTGATGAGTGTTGTGTCGCTTGCCTATGGCATCGAGCGATGGCTTACTTACAAACAGATAGAACCAAGTGATTTTGATCATCGAAACGACTTTGAGATCGCCCTGACAAAAAACTTAACCATCATCTACACGATCGGCGCCAATGCCGTTTATATTGGTTTGTTAGGTACGGTTTTGGGCATTATGCTGACCTTCTCAACCTTAGGACAAAGCGACATCGTCGATGCCAAATCGGTCATGAGCTCACTCTCTTATACCCTCATCGCCACGGCCGCAGGTCTATTGGTGGCTATTCCAGCAATGGTCATCTACAACCTCCTCTCGCGTCGCGTCGATGTTCTATTAGCACTTTGGGATAGAGATCATGGCCATGGTGCGTAAACGGTTTGATGGCATCAATGTCGTCCCCTTTATCGACATTATGCTGGTATTATTGACCATTGTCTTGACACTGGCGACTTTTGTGGCTAAAGGCATCATTCCTGTTGATCTTCCTGCATCATCATCAAGAACACAAGCCCCCATGAAAAGTGTTGAGATCGCTATTAAGGCCGATGGTACGCTATACTGGGGAAGTGAGGCTGTTGATGTTGCGGCCCTTGAGAGCAAAGCAGCAACACTCACCGAAAACGATACCGTCATTATCCGTAGCGACAAAAATGCCCGTTTTGAGAGTTTTATCACCGTCATGGATCGCCTAAAAGCCCATCAGATTCACAAAATTTCGGTGGTAACCGTCACGCAATGAAGCGCCCTCTTCTACTGTCGTTGCTAATCCACGCCGTGGTCGCGGCTACTGTTATGTTACTCGTCAGCACCAACCACCCACCCAAACCCGACCACACATTGCCTACCACATTAGAGCTGTTGGCCTACGAACCCCATCTTCCCACCCCACCATCGCGCCACAAGCAAACGCCACCCCCCATCAATCAGGCACAATCACCCACACCCCCTCCACAACCATCCCCACTTCCAACAACACCCCCGCCACCACAACCAACCACCCCGCAACCCCTCCCATCTATAGCCCCCAAACAACTTTCAACAGAGCCTTCTTTGCCACAGCAACAACCGCACCCTTCTGCGCCCCAGCCGCCCACCCCACCAAACACTACCCAACCCACCCCAACACCTCCAGCAACCTCAGCACCACAACCCCAACCTCTCTCGACCCATCCTATTACCCCAACCCCGCAACCCAAGCCACCCGCCAACAATACAACCCCACCACCTTCGGCTTCAGAAACCTATTCAGCGTTAAATAAGAGCGCGATTGTTCATGCGATCATGGCCAACCGTTTCTATCCACCTATTGCCAGGCGCATGGGGTGGGAAGGAACCACTATC
>JAINCO010000025.1:0-2861 GCA_036574095.1 Campylobacterales bacterium
GTGCCAACCTGCTTTAGCGCGGATGCGCTCTTGGATGAGGGTGACGGTTTTATTGTGATCATAGGGGCTTTTGACTTCAAGAATCAAGGCATTTTTCGCAGAGAGTTGGAGGCTCATTGCGGTGACAAAGATACCAACCAACAACGAAACAATGGCGATCGCGATAGATTTCATCGGCTACTCCTCGATACAGATTTCATGTTTTTTGATATGGATGAGCGTCTGCCACACCACATAGAGGATAATCAGTGTCGCTACGGCAAGAAAGACGAGGCCAAAGACTGCATAAAAAGGTGACTCTGTGATACCATAGGCAACCATAAAGGCAATCGATACGGCATCCATCGGGAAGGTAAAGGCCCACCAGGAGATGAAAAACTTTAACCCCATAAAGCTTTTTCCCATAAAAAGAAGAAGCAGGGTAAAAAAGAGGGCGAGTGACAAAAGCATCATCGCGCTTAGATCAAAAGCGGTGGTGATGCGTAGATACGAGATAAAGCCAACGGCTGGGGGAGCGATAAAGATAAAGAGAGTCGGGATGAATTTTTGGGGAAGCTGGTGGTGAAAAATGATGCGATAAAGGACAATGGTTCCTAAAATAATCCAAAAAAAGATGCCGATACTAAAGTAAAAGAGCGAGACTTCGCGTGGCAGCAAATCGACGCCGACAACAGGTACTAACACATTACCGACAATGGGGATAAACCAGGCGGGATTGGTATGGGCGATCTCGAAATTATGGCGAATCCAAAAGCTTACCACATAAAGGGTCATCAGCAAATGACCCAACGCGCCAAGATACCACAAGGGGATGGCAACGATGGGGTAGTAGCTATACAGAGCGATAGAAAGAAGCAAAAGAGAGATCGTAAAGGCGGCAAAAAAGTTGATGCGAATCGGGTGGAAAAAGTCGGTGCGCACCTCCTCAGGATAACGGATCGCCTTAAGAGCATACAGGAGGGTGATGAGGACAAAGGTGGCCAACGAAAGAAAAAGAAGCCCCTCATAGATGATCTTGGGGGCGTTAAAGAGATGGTGGGCCTTTTGCCACGCAATGGCAAGACCGCTTAATCCCATGACAACAGCAAAAAAGGGGATAGGAAAAAAGCGTAGCCGTTCCATGGTTACATCCTATCTTGGAAGGGTTTGCGTGATTGCTACCTGTGGAGAAGGGGCGCGTTTGGTGATTGAGATCATGGCGCCCAAGGAAATGAGACCCGCGATGATAAGCCAGATAATCTGGCGTTTTCGGGGCGACTCGTTGTTGAGATAGTCGTCCATATCTGTAAGAGTTGGTTCGTGGATTGTTGGTTTGTTTGACATGGTTACTCCTTAGATGTATTGGTTAGTTCATGTGCATAGTGCGCCTTAACTGCATGTTGGGGCGGTGATATCACTGCCGTCAACAAAGGCGCAACGACCATCTCGATCTTCATCTTGATTTAAGCATAGCGGCAAATAATAACGAAAAAAATATCACTTGTCAAGAGTTTAATCGTTACAACCAAGAAAAATTGGTTCATGGATGTTGTCGCGACTCAGTTTAGTTGGTACTCGATAGGAACAGTGATGGTAACGCGCGTGGAGGGCTTGGGCATCGCATCAACAGCGCGACGGATTGTTTCAAGA
This sequence comes from Campylobacterales bacterium, assembly GCA_036574095.1. Classification (GTDB taxonomy): domain Bacteria; phylum Campylobacterota; class Campylobacteria; order Campylobacterales; family UBA6016; genus JAINCO01. The sequence continues at coordinate 1,630 of JAINCO010000025.1, forward strand.
CTCGCGCGATCTAAGGCAGCGTAGCCTGAAGAGCGTGTAAGTTCGAGGTTGTTTATCTCACCATTAGGAAGCAGATCAAACCGCAAGATAGTGGTTCCTTCCCACCCCATGCGCCTGGCAATAGGTGGATAGAAACGGTTGGCCATGATCGCATGAACAATCGCGCTCTTATTTAACGCTGAATAGGTTTCTGAAGCCGAAGGTGGTGGGGTGGGATTGTTGGCGGGTGGCTTGGGTTGCGGGGTTGGGGTAATAGGATGGGTCGAGAGAGGTTGGGGTTGTGGTGCTGAGGTTGCTGGAGGTGTTGGGGTGGGTTGGGTAGTGTTTGGTGGGGTGGGTGGCTGGGGCGCAGAAGGGTGCGGTTGTGGCTGTGGCAAGGAGGGCTCTGTTGGGAGTTGTTTGGGGGCTATAGATGGGAGGGGTTGCGGGGTGGTTGGTTGTGGTGGTGGGGTGGATGGTTGTTGGGGGGGTGTGGGTGGTTGTGTATGGTGGATTGTTGGTGGTGTTGACTTGTGGTGCGCTGGCGGGGTAGAGGGATGGGGTTCGTAGCCGACTAGTTCTATTGTAGTTGGTAAAGCATCGTTTGGGCTGGATGGGTGATTGGTGTTGATGAGCAATATAACAGAAGCTGCGACCACGGCGTGGATTAGCAACGACAGTAGAAGGGGGCGCTTCATTGCGTGACGGTTACCACCGAAATTTTGTGAATGTGATAGGCTTTTAGGCGATCCATGACGGTGATAAAACTCTCAAAACGGGCATTTTTGTCGCTACGGATAATGACGGTATCGTTTTCGGTGAGTGTTGCTACTTTGCTCTCAAGGGCCGCAACATCAACAGCCTCACTTCCCCAGTACAGCGTACCATCGGCCTTAATAGCGATCTCAACACTTTTCATGGGGGCTTGTGTTCTTGATGAGGATGCAGGAAGATCAACAGGAATGATACCTTTGGCCACAAACGTCGCCAGTGTCAAGACAATGGTCAATAATACCAGCATAATGTCGATAAAGGGGACGACATTGATGCCATCAAACCGTTTACGCACCATGGCCATGATCTTTATCCCAAAGTGCCAACAGAACATCGACGCGACGCGAGAGGAGATTGTAGATGACCATTGCTGGAATAGCCACCAATAGACCTGCGGCCGTGGCGATGAGGGTATAAGAGAGTGAGCTCATGACCGATTTGGCATCGACGATGTCGCTTTGTCCTAAGGTTGAGAAGGT
>JAINCO010000026.1:0-3729 GCA_036574095.1 Campylobacterales bacterium
ATCAAATTTACAACACAAGGCTTTGTTGAGATTGCGCTTCTACGACAAAAAGATAAAATTCTCCTTGAGGTGCGCGATAGCGGCTGTGGTATCGATCCTGTTCATCTCAAGATAATTTTTGAGCCATTTGGTGCTTCAGCAACGGGGAGTACGGGAGAGAGAGGAAGTGGGCTTGGTATGGCGATTGTGTACCAGATGTGTCAAGCGATGCAGATTGGTATCTCGATCTCTTCGCACGTTGGACAAGGAACCACTGTTGCGCTAGAGTTTCAGTCGATTGACTCATAATTTGTGGTCATCACCCTGTGTTGCGTATACCCAGTGAAATGGCAACAATCGTTGAGGCGATCATCTTTTCAATACGATGGCGCTTCTTATCGTAGCGCGCCTCTCTATATTTTTTGATCAATTCTACTTGTAAGAGCCCAAGAGCTGTCAGGTAGGGTTTGCGTAGCAAAATCGACTGGCGCAACTGAGGATTGGCTTCAAGTAGCTTCTCTTCAGCCCGTACCATCTTTAGATACTTCATTGTCTTTTGATGCTCAGCGACAATTTTGCTCCAGACAACTTTTCCATGCTCTTCATTGCTAACGAATTGATTGTAGAGTTTGGCGATCGCTAGATCAGTTTTCATAATACCCATAGTAATCTTGTCAATTGTTGTTCTAAAAAAGGGACAAGTAACAAAGCTCTCTTTAAGCTCCTCAAGACCACCTGCCATCACAATCTCCTCAAGACCAGAGCCAACTCCATACCAAGCAGGGATGATGCTACGATTTTGTGTCCAGGCAAAGACCCACGGGATCGCGCGTATATCTTCGATCGCATTTGTGTCGCGTCGTTTGGAGGGGCGAGAGCCGAGGTTAAGTTTTTCGATAAAGGAGAAGGGGGTTGCCTCTTTGAAATAGTTGATAAATCCGGGTGTGCCATGAATAAGATCGCGATAGACATCCATAGAGCGAGCCGAAATGCGCCCCATTAGATCAACAAAGCGATCGTTCTTGCCACAATCGCGTCGGATATTGAACTTATCATAGACCGATTTTTCAAGCAATGCCGTAATCGCTTCGGTGAGGTTATATTCGGCGATGCGTGTATTGAGGTATTTGCTGCTGATAACCTCGCCTTGCTCAGTCAGCTTCAAAAAGCCGCTTACCCCTTTGGCCGGGGTAGCAAGGATTGCCTCATGGGTTGGACCACCACCGCGGCTGACACTTCCACCGCGCCCATGGAAAAGGAGAAACTTGATCTCTAATTCGGTGGAGAGATCCATGAGATTAACAATAGCACGGTTAAGATTGAAGTTGGAGGCAAAGATACCACCATCCTTGCTTGAATCTGAGTAGCCAATCATGATCTCTTGTTCACGATTGCGATCGTCAATATAGCGACTATAGTGAGAATTGGCAGCCAATTGTCGAAGGATCGTTGGCGCTTGCTGTAGATCCTCAATCGTTTCAAAGAGGGGTGTGATCGAGATATCAGCTCGCTTTCCTGGAATCCACAAACCTACCTGTTTGGCAAACCAAAGAACACCGAGTAAATCAGAGGCAGTTGTGGTCATGGAGATAATAAATGAATCGATGATGCGCGTACTAATGCGTCTTTTAGCCCAGGCAAATTTAATGAAGGCCTCTGTCATCTTTCGTGAAGGCTCAGAGAGCTTCAGCGCAAGGGCAGCCAGATTAAGAGGTGGCATCGCAAGAGCAGATGTGAGAATTTCTGCTCGTTTATTTCCATCAAGTTCCAGATAGTCACTATCAGATAGGCCCAGTCGCGAAAAGATCTCGGCCAAGGCAGAGTTGATCATATCTTTATGTTCACGAAAATCGAGCTTCATGAGATGGAATCCGCCAGCCAAGACGAGATTGCGGAATTTTTGAAGACTAAGGCGACTACCAGGTTCGAGTGCAGATAACATTAAGTCGATGTCACTAATAAGCTCTTCTGGTTCTGTGTAACAAAACTCGGGTGCTGTTGGCGTATGAAGAGAGAGGAGCTTGTTTTCGAGTTTTAGGCGCATAATTTTAAGCATAGCGCGGAAGGGCTCGTTTTTATTCATCAAGCGATCTTTTTCGCTGAGAACATAACTATGTTGATGGACGGTGCGCAAGAGCTCATCGCTAATTGTTGTTTGAGAGGAGCTAATCGAGAGCTCGCGAATAAGCTTGTCGATCTGTTTGAGGTAGAGCGAAAGGATAAGCTCTGATTGTGTCTTCATAACGCGTGTCATCACCTCGTTGGTGACAAAGTGATTACCATCGCGATCACCACCAACCCAGCTGGCAAGATTGATAATTGGCTCTTTGATGGGGCCCGTGAGGGCTTCGATACGGCTGTTGAGACGATCTAAAGCCTCAAGAAGTGAGCTTTCGATAATATAGAGCAGATTATCGAGCTCAAACATCACCTCGATCTTCTCTTCGCGCACCAGCTCCGTTTGCCACATAAGGGCAAGGCGATAGCGTAGATGCTCATGAGCCTCTTCGTCGCCACGACTAAAGATCCTTTCGATATCGCGGCTTAGCTCATGGTGCGCTTCCAGGAAAGTGCGTCGTTTACTTTCAGTCGGATGAGCCGTAAAGACAGGATAGAAGCGAATTTCGCGCAGTGTCTGGATAATATCCTCGCGATCAAACCCCTCTTCCTCAAGCTTGTCAATTGTTGCGGCAAGTTCAGGTTTTTTGTGGCGTCGCTCCTCGCGCTCTTCGACAATGTTAAGAAGCATCATATACAGCGAAAAGGCTTTGATCAAATCATCGGTATGTTCGCGTGAGGTTAGAATTTCATCAAAAGAGGCTTCATCATTGGCTCGATTGGCGATAAAATGGGTGCGCAGCCTCAAAAACTCCTCTTTGATCGAAGGCGCCATTTTCTCAAGAAGATGGACAACCTCGGCAAGAACGAACGAGAGCTCTCTTTCTAATTCGGCTTCATAACCGATACTTAAAAGATCTGATTCTATGGTTTGCGCCATAACCTCTCCTGCGCATTAAGATAGTCCATTATAACATAGTGCGACTTACGAGGAGAGGGGTAGGCGAATCTTAAAGCAGACACCTTCAGGGGTATTCTCTGCCATGATGGTTCCATTCATCTGCTTTTCGACAATAGCCTTGGTCATATAAAGCCCCAGCCCTGTCCCTTGTAGCTCTTTTTTTGTGCTAAAATAGGGGTCAAAGATCTTGGGAAGGACTTCTGGAGGAATCGCTTCTCCATTGTTACATATAGCTATAACAGTTTCGCTTCCTTCTCTGGCTAAGGAAATAGTAATCATTGCATTGGCAACCGGATGCTCGATCAATGACTCTTTGGCATTGGTGATGATGTTAAGCAGAAGTTGTTTAAGGAGGGTTGGTTTGGCATTCATGAGGATCGAACGATCAAGATCAAGAGCGATGGTGATTCCATAAGCGGCCATCTCACTCCGGTAGATCGCACATACCTCGTCGATGACATCAGCTAATGCAAAGAGTCTCTCTTCGTCATGAATCGAAAAGACACCTCTGAATTCATCAATGGTCTTAGAGAGTGCAAGGAGAGAATCAATGGCCTTATCGATTGTCTGAATAAGCTCTTCGCGGTTGATTTGATCCCCAAGAAGCTCCTCTTTGATATTTTGAAGATAGAGTGCCAACAGATTGAGAGGTTGGCGCCAATGGTGGGCAATAGTTCCCAGTGTGTCGCTAATGGCGATATTGCGACCTTGCTGGATAATAAGCTCCTCTT
>JAINCO010000027.1:0-11470 GCA_036574095.1 Campylobacterales bacterium
AAAATTTTAAGCATAAGAGAGGAAGGCAGAATGAACCGATCCAAATTTGCAACTATGGTATTTGCTGCATTGATAGCGATAGGAAGCGTTGGGTGCGCCAAGAAAAACGAAGTTGCCATGGAGGTACCGCCGGTTGTCAAAGCTCCTGAGCTCCCTGACGAGAAAGTGTCTCCGATAGCTGCTGTAGAGGAAAAAGAGATTATTATTCGCGCCATCGGGATGGGTGTTATCCCTGAGTCATCGATGTCGCCAGCTCAGGCTCTTGCGATGGGTAAACGCGCCGCGATTGCTGATGCCTATCGTCAAATTGGCGAGAAGATCTACGGTATCAAAATTAATGCAACCGATACAATTAAAGATATGGTCACCAAAAACACAACGATTCGCACAGAGGTTAATGCTCTCATTCGCAATGCCAATATCGAAGAGACTGTCTGTAAAGATGGCCTCTGTCAGGTCTCGATGGAGGCCAAAATTGATCGCGAAATATGGAAGCGCTTCCTCGCAGCCTACTGATTTTTTTGGTAGCAGTAGCACTCGTAAGCGCTACCCCCTACTCCTTCTCTTATCGAGCCGTCATCCATAACGGCGTCGCCGGTCAAGAAGAGCTTGTCTTTACCCCGCGCCTCTCTCCACCCGAGGGCACACCAACCTATTTAGGTCGCTGGTGCGCCAATGAGGGTGAATCGCTCGAAACCTTTCAACGCACACTGGGCTTCCGCCTCCTTCCTCTTTTCATGAGTCGCCAAACTCATGTCAATGCCCTCACCAACAGTACCAAAACCAACCTTCAAGATCGTATCATTCTTCTTATTGAACCCCTCTCTCTTGATGCCGTTTTTAATGGAGATTGTGCTACCATTAGCCTTTATGAATAGAATCTAAAGAAAGGGCGTGCATCCAGTGAGAATCGCGATTGTCGAAGATGACATCAATATGCGCAAGTCGCTCGAAATCGCATTGGCGGACTATCCTGAGTATGAGGTCAAAAGCTTCAAAAATGCTCGTGATGCCCTGAGGGGGCTTGATGATAGCTTTGATCTTGTGATCACCGATATCACGATGCCTGGCATGGATGGCATCCAATTCCTGCGCGAGTTAGATGGTAGGTATGAAGCTATTGTCATCACAGGCGATGCAACGCTTGGCCGTGCCATCGAAGCGTTAAGGCTTGGTGTCAAAGATTTTCTAACAAAGCCATTTGAGATCCAGACCCTCGTCGAAGCGATTAACCGCAGTCGCAAAGCAGTCTCCTTTGCTAAAAACACCAAACTCAACAAAAGCTCAACAACCACCGAGATGCCAAGTGGCTTTCTTGCCTCCTCTCCTGCACTCAATCAAGCTCTTGAGATGGCCAAACGCGCCGCTGCAACTGATGTCAGTGTTCTCTTATTAGGCGAGAGTGGTGTGGGCAAGGAGCTTTTCGCGCGCCATATCCATCGCCTCTCCAAACGCGCCGCCGCCCCTTTTATCCCGGTCAATATGGCTGCAATCCCCGATTCTTTGTTAGAAAGCGAGCTCTTTGGGTTTGAAAAGGGGGCTTTCACCGATGCGCAAGCTTCCAAGCCAGGGCTCTTTGAATTGGCCAATGGCGGAACGATCTTTCTTGATGAGATTGGGGAGATGCCCTACAATCTTCAAGCCAAACTTCTGCGTGTCCTGCAAGAACGCGAAGTGATGCGCTTAGGCTCAACAAAGCCGATCAAAATCGATGTTCGCCTTGTTAGCGCAACCAACGCCAACATCGAGACCAAAATCCGCGAAGGGGAATTTCGCGAGGATCTATACTACCGCATCAATGCCCTGCCAATTAAAATCCCCCCTCTGCGTGAACGCAAAGAGGAGATTCTACCGATTGCCAGTCGCACCATTGAGGCACTCGCACAAAAATATGAGTTAGGCCCCAAAAAGTTAGGCGAGGATGCTCAAGCCTCACTCTTAGCCTACGACTGGCCGGGTAATATTCGTGAGCTAATCGCCGTTTGCGAGCGGGCTGTCATCCTTAGTGAAGGAGAAACGATCAGTGCACGCGATCTTTTTTTAGAGAGTCGAACACCCAAACAACACGACCTTGCCTCAATGGAGCGCATCATGCTTGCCGAAGCGCTCGAAGGGCGCACGCTCGAAGAGGCAGCCAAAGTGCTGGAGCTACCCATCGAACTTTTGCGAAAAAAAATTGACAAATATGGACTTAAAGGATAGTGATGAAACAATATGTCGTTGCCGTCGTTGGTGCCACAGGTGCCGTTGGCGAAGAGATGCTGCGAGTTTTAGAAGAGCAAAATTTCCCCATCGCCAAACTTGTTCCTTTGGCAAGTAACCGTAGCGCCGGAAACAAAATCACCTACAAGAACGAGGAGATTGTTGTTCAAGAGCTTACAGAGAATGTCTTTGCCAAGGAGGGGGTCGAGATTGCTCTTTTTAGCGCGGGTGGGAGTGTTTCAGCCAAATATGCCCCCCATGCCGCCAAGGCAGGTGCCGTTGTCATCGATAACACAAGCTACTTTAGAATGGAAGAGGATATCCCCCTTGTTGTTCCCGAGGTAAATCCAGAGGATATCAAGCTTTGGAAAAATCGAGGCATCATCGCCAATCCCAACTGCTCAACCATCCAGATGGTCATGGCTCTTAAACCTCTTGATCAAGCTTTTGATATCAAGCGCGTCGATGTGGCCACCTACCAGGCTGTAAGTGGCGCTGGCAAAAGTGCCATGGAGGAGCTTGTCTCACAGATGCAAGATTTCTTTGCGTTCAAACTTGATCAAACCAAACCGACCAAACTGCCTCACCGCATCGCCCTGAACCTCATCCCGCAGATTGATAGTTTTACCGATTCAGGATATACCAAAGAAGAGCTTAAGATGGTCAATGAGACCACCAAGATCATGCACAAAAAGATCCCTCTCTCGGCAACCTGTGTGCGTGTCCCTGTTCTCTCGGGTCACTCCGAAGCAGTCAGTGTGAAATTTTCTCATCCAGTGACAGCTGATGAGGCGCGCGCTATTCTCTCAGCTGCCCAAGATGTGGTCGTTATCGATGAGCCACAACAAGGCAAATATCCAATGCCTAAAGATGTCGTTGAGAGTGATTTTAGCTATGTTGGGCGCATCAGACAAGATCTTTTTGATCCAACGATCCTCCACTTCTGGATTGTTGCCGATAATCTTCGCGTAGGTGCCGCCACCAATGCCGTGCGTATCGCCCAAAAATGGATCGAGATGGAGGGGTAAATGTCAACAGAGCATGATATCAACGAAACATTACGCAACGATGCTAAAGAAAGCAGCTGGCTTGAAAGAGGCTTTGAGGCTGCTCTTTGGAGAAGCCGCCTATGGGTTCTTTTTTCGGTTATCTCCTCTCTGTTAGCCTCTCTTGTTCTTTTTATTATTGGTAGTCTCGATATCCTTGATGTGCTAAGCAAAACATGGGGCTACTATATTCTTAATGATCACTCCTATGATCTACACACCAAGGCTGTGGGTGAGATTATCGGGGCGATCGATCTATATCTTATTGCCGTTGTACTGCTGATCTTTAGTTTTGGTATCTATGAGCTTTTTGTGAGCCAAATCGACGAAGCCCAAAGCCACAGTAGCTCAAAAATTCTACAAATTCACTCACTTGATGAGCTTAAGGACAAGATCGCCAAAGTTATTATTATGGTTTTGATTGTCAAGTATTTCCAGATGGTTCTTGACATGAGCTTTGGTGGTGCTTTGGAGATGCTTTATTTGGCCGCGTCGATTCTTGGTCTTTCCCTGGCGCTTTATTTCCTTCACAATGGTGTCAAACACGAGTAGGATGGTTTCCTTTATCGTTGTTTTAATTTTAGAATTTATTAAAGAGTAACCATGATTTTCATTGATGCATGTTTTAAAAAAGAGACCCCCTATACCCCTGTCTGGATGATGAGACAGGCTGGGCGTTACCTTCCTGAATATCGTGCTACACGCGCTAAGGCTGGTTCATTTATGGATTTGTGCCGCAATCCAGAGCTTGCCTGCGAAGTTACGCTTCAGCCAATCGATATCTTAGGTATTGATGCGGCCATCCTCTTTAGCGATATCTTGGTTATTCCTGCTGAGATGGGGATGCATTTGGAGTTTCATGAAGGCAAAGGGCCCATCTTTGAGACTCCTGTGCGCTCACTTGAGGCCATCAATGCCCTCTCTGATGCCAGTGCTGATCATTTAGGCTATGTCTATGAGGCAGTGAGACTCATCCGAAAAGAGCTTTCTAGCAATATCGCCCTTATCGGTTTTGCTGGTAGCCCCTGGACACTGGCAACCTACATGGTCGAAGGCAAAACCTCAAAAACATTCGATACGATCAAAAAGATGCTCTATAGCCAACCAGAGATCCTTCATACGCTCCTACGCAAACTCACCCATGCTATCACCCACTACCTCAACCGCCAAATCGAAGCAGGTGCCAATGCCGTTCAGATCTTTGATAGTTGGGGTGGTGCGCTTGAAGAGGAGGCTTTTTTTGAATTTAGCTGGAATTATATGAAAGAGATTGCGGCTGCTCTCAAAGAGCGCCATCCCACCACTCCTATTATCCTCTTCTCTAAAGGTATTAGCGGCTACTTAGATAAGATCGACGGGCAATTTGATGTGTTTGGTGTTGATTGGGCGACCCCCATAGCCAAAGCCAAAAGTGCTCTTCATCCACGCTACGCCCTACAGGGCAACATGGAACCAACCCGTCTTTATAGCCAACGCGCTATTGAAGCGGGGGTTAAGCATATCCTTTCTGTAATGAACAACGAACCAGGCCATATCTTTAATCTCGGTCATGGCATCCTCCCCGATGTTCCGGTTGAGAATGCCAAATACTTCATCGACCTCGTCCACGAACTTAGTCGTCGCTAAGATCAAGCAGGCAAGCTACGCTAAGGCTTGCCGAATATCCTCGATTAAATCCGACACAGGCTCAAGTCCCACCGAAATCCTCACCTCTCCCGGCGTAATCATCAATGAACGCTTCGTTGCCTCGTCATACTCGCCATAGATCGTACTCCAAGGGTGAATAATGAGGCTCTTATTATCATGGATATTGGTGGCGCGACGAAGCACCTTCACGCCATCAATCAACCTCCACGCTTGCTCTTCACTTCCTACATCAACAACCACCAGCGACCCAAAACCATGAAACAGCGCTTTAGCTCGTTCATGATCTGGATGCGAGGTTAGACCTGGGTAATTGATGGTAAATCCTTGTTGCGAGAGCAAAAGGGCCAACTCATAGGCTGTTGTATTCATCCGCGCCAACCTCAACGCCAGCGTCTCGATGCCCAGCAAAAAACGCTCAGCATGCAATGGGCTCATCATCGAACCAAAATTACGAACGATCTCTTTACGAAGTTTGGCCATCAACGGATTAGGAGCCCCCTCCCACGGCCTAAGCCAAGGATTGGCGCCATAATCAAAACCATAATCAACAATCACCCCGCCAACAACGCTCCCACCTCCCGATAATGCCTTGGTAGCTGAGAGAACCTCGATAGCGACACCACGCTCTTTAGCATCAAAAAGTCCTGGGGGTGTGGCAGTTGTATCAACAACAAGCGGTATCCTTGACTCTTTGGCGGCGTTGGCTAATAGCGTAATATCAGCGACAAAAAGCTGCGGATTGCTTAGCGTCTCGACAAAAATAGCTCTTGTCTTCTCATCAATAAGCGCGGGCAGATCCGATCCATCTTTGGCTTTTCCAAAACGAACCTCAATCCCCATTTGCCTCAATGTCTGCGCCAAAAGACCATAGGTATGACCAAAAAGCCAAGGAGAGGCAACGATATTATCCCCCGCCCCTGCCAAAGCTAACAGCGTCTGCGAGATTGCCGCCATGCCTGAGGCTGAGGCCAAAACCGCCTTTGCACCTGTCATCGTAGCCAAACGGCGCTCAAACGCCTCAACTGTCGGGTTGCCAACGCGAGAATAGGTAGGTCGTCCAGCAAGCCTTCCGGCAAACGCCTCCTTCATCTGGGCTGCTGAGGCAAACTCAAAGGCTGCCGTCTCATACATGGGCATCCGCAACGCACCATAAGGATCGGGCTGAGGATAGCTTCCATGGAGTGTCTTTGTTACCACGATTTTCCTTCATCATAAAGTGTTGTCGAAAGATAGCGCTCCCCGGTATCACAAAGGATTGTCACGATGCGCTTGCCCTTGTTTTCGGCTCTTTTGGCCAGCGCATACGCAGCATGAAGATTGGCTCCAGCTGAGATGCCAACCAAGAGCCCCTCCTCTTTTGCTACGCGCCGACTCATAGCAAACGCCTCCTCGTTGGTCACACGAATGACCTCATCATATAAGGTGGTATTTAAAATTCCTGGGATGAACCCGGCACCAATGCCTTGAATTTTATGAGGGGCAGGTCGCCCACCTGAGAGTACAGGCGAATCGGCAGGCTCAACCGCCACAATTCCGATCGACGGTTTTTTAGCTCGCAATACTTCACCCGTCCCGGTCAATGTTCCACCTGTCCCAACAGCAGCGACAAACATATCGATCTCTCCATCGGTATCGCGCCAAATCTCTTCAGCAGTTGTGCGTCGATGGATCGCTGGATTGGCTGGATTTTCAAACTGCTGAGGGATAAAGCTACCAGGGATTAAGGCTGCGAGTTCAAATGCCCGATCGACAGCCCCCTTCATCCCAAGCTCTGGCGGCGTGAGTTCAATCGTCGCCCCAAGCGCAGCCAATAGTTTCTGGCGCTCGATACTCATCGACGCTGGCATCGTCAAGATCAGCTTGAGCCCTTTGGCAGCACAGATACTTGCCAAAGCGATGCCGGTATTGCCACTTGTTGGCTCAATGATGGTCGTTGAAGGATGAATGAGCCCACGCCGCAATCCATCCTCAATCATACTTAAACCAATACGATCCTTTACCGAGCTTGTTGGATTCATAAACTCGCACTTACCAATAATCTCAGCCCCTACCTCTTTACTCAACTTTGAAAGCCGAACCAGCGGGGTATTGCCGATCAGTTCTGTTATATCTGAAGCGATACGCATCATGACTCCTTGTTCTTCATAACATCAATTGTAGCCTAAAGGCCAAAAAATGTCAAGTAATCAAAGCGATTTTATAAGTTTTGTTCGTTTTACACGCTGTGTGCTATAATGCGAGCAAATCTTTAAGAATAGGATCGTGCGTGGGACTTTCTCCGCTTGTTCGTCGGGCTATCTTTTTTCTTATCGCCGATGTCATATTATTAAGTCTCGCTTTTTGGCTCGCCTTTGGCCTTCGGTTTGACTTTGATATACCGCAGGCATGGATGCCCATCGCCATGACTTGGAGCCTTCCTTGGGTTGCATCTAAGCTTGTAGCCTTAGGAATCATCGGGGTCTATCGCTATAACTGGCGTTTTTTTGGGGTACGGGAATTTTTTATCTTGGCCAACACCCTCTCAATATTGTCACTTATCCTTCTTCTTATCACCTTAACTGCTCAAGCAATTGGTTTTTCTTCATTTCTTCCTCGCTCAGTGATCGTCATCGATTGGCTTTTTGGAGTTGCGTTTTTATTGGCACTACGCAGCTCAAAACGACTCTATCACGAGATTCTTACTAGAAATCGCGACGGAATTCGAACACTCATCGTCGGACTAACACCAACAGCCGAACGAATTGCTCGAGAGCTGCACGCTCCAACATCTGAGATGCTTCCTATCGCCTTCGTCGCAGATGATCCCAAAAACTTAGGCTCGACAATCGCAGGACTGATCGTCACAGGCCCAACCGATAGACTTGGTGAAATCGTTCGTGAAAGCCACATCGAGGCGGTTATCCTCGCCGATCCTACCCTCACACACACAAAAATTAGCCATCTCTTTCAACTTGCTCGAGAAGGGGGCGCAAAAATCATCCGCATCGTCCCAGCCCTTGAAGAGGTCAAACCCGGACAGATCTCTGTGAAGGATCTGCGCGATATTAACCTTGAGGATCTACTTGCTCGCGAACCTGTTCGTATCGATGAGGCTGGCATCGCGCGCACACTCTCAGGGCGCCGTATCCTTATCACTGGCGCAGGCGGCTCCATAGGCTCAGAGATTGTGCGCCAACTTACCAAATTCTCCCCCGGAGCACTTATCGCCTTTGAAATTGATGAAACAGAGCTGCATAACCTCTCGCTTCAGATGGCGCGATTAGCACCCCACATTCCCTTTATTCCCGTCGTAGGAGACCTTCGCGATGAGGCGAAGCTACAAGAACTCTTCACGCTCCACCATCCAGAGATTATCTTTCATGCTGCCGCCTATAAACATGTCCCTTTGATGGAGAGCTTCCCCGAAGAGGCGATCAAAACCAATGTCCTCGGTACCCTTGCCCTTGCCAAACTTGCGTGCGATCATGGCGTGAGAACATTTATCAATATCTCAACCGACAAAGCGGTCAATCCCACCAGTATCATGGGGGCTACGAAACGACTTGCCGAAATGATTGGTGCAACGCTCAATCGCACGAGTCCTACCGCCTTTATCTCTGTTCGATTCGGGAATGTCTTAGGAAGCCGTGGCAGTGTGATCCCGATCTTTTTAGAACAAATTCGACAAGGTGGCCCCGTTACTCTTACAGATCAGCGCATGCGGCGCTATTTTATGACCATTCCCGAGGCTGTCTTGCTCGTTTTCCAGGCTGCCAGTATGGGCCAAGGTGGAGAGGTCTTTGTGCTTGATATGGGCGAGCCTGTGCTCATTAGCAAACTTGCCGAGGATCTTATTCGTCTGCAAGGACTTGAACCTGGGCGCGATATCAAGATCATCACTACAGGGCTTCGACCCGGGGAGAAGCTCTTTGAAGAGCTATTAACAGCCGAAGAGGGGACAGTTGAAACAACGCACAACAAGGTTCATATCGCCAAAAAGGTCGAATTTTTTACGATGGAGGAGCTGGAGGCCATCGCCTCTCGCCTCTCTAAGTTAGCCAAAGAGGGGCAGCGTGATGAGATTCGCCGTGAACTTCGCAACCTCGTCCCCTTCTACCATGAAGAGCAGACATGAGGCGCGTTGCCCTCATTACCGGCACATCACATGGCTTGGGCGCTGCACTTGCGGCCGAGTTTCGTCAACATGGAGTGATTGTTGCAGGGCTTTCACGCACCCCGGGTACTACCCCTTTGGATCTTTATATCCCAGGTGATGTTACCAACCATAACGACCGACTCAGAGCCTTAGGCGCCGTTGATGAGAGATTTGGCAGGCTTGATCTTCTTGTTAATAACGCTGGCATCGGTATTTATAACTGTTGGGAAGAGCTTAGAGAGGAGGAGCTACGGGCGATGTTTGAGGTCAATTTTTTCGCTCCCGTTGCCTTGACAAAGGAAGCTCTTGGGATGCTTCGAGCATCACGAGGCACAATCATCAATGTCTCCTCTGTTGCGGGCAAGATCCATCTCCCTTATATGGGAGGCTACAATGCCACCAAGTTTGCCCTCAATGCCTTCTCCGATTCCCTTCGCGCCGAACTTGCCCCCGATGGGATCCATCTACTTAATCTCATTGTTGGACGCATTGCCACCGGCTTTGGTACGCGCCCTGGTCGCAATGATCGTGCCCCAAAAACTCCAGGCATCGCCACACCAGAGGCCTTCGCCAAGGCTACATGGCGCGCCTATACCAAACGCCAACGAGAACTCGTTTTCCCTTCATGGTATCGACCATTCATCTGGGTTGCCAAGATGGTACCCAATCTCTACGACAAAGCAAGCCTCAAACCATGGCGCTCATGATCCACTCACACCGCCATGATGGCAACATGGGGCTACACATCGGTGATGATCCTGCTCAAGTGATCAACAACCGTACCTCATTTCTTGCCAAACATGGCCTCTTGCTTGAGCAGCTTGTGATTGCCAATCAACTCCATGGCGATCGTATCGCCCTTGTTGGGGCTGATGATCGGGGCAAGGGTAGCGATGATCATGCCACAGCAATCGCCGATACCGATGCCCTCATTACCCAAACGCCCGGGGTGGCGTTAGGCATCCTCACAGCCGACTGTGTCCCGATACTTCTATATGATCCTATCCATCAGGCCATTGGAGCGATCCATGCCGGATGGCGCGGAACCGCCTTGCAAATTACCACTAAAACGATTCATGCCATGCAACACCATTTTGGCAGCATCCCCTCACACCTTCACGCCTTCATCGGCCCAGCTATTGGCCCATGCTGCTATGAAGTAGGGGCCGAGACGGCTAGCGCTTGCGGCTGCCATGGGGCAAGCCATCTGGATTTAAAGGAGCTTAATCGCCAACAGCTCCTTGCGGCGGGTGTAGCCGATGAGGCGATTACGGTCTCTAACCTCTGCACCTCATGCCGCAATGACATCCTCTTTTCCCATCGCGCAGATGGGGGCAAAAGCGGACGGCTACTGAGTGTGATTGCGATGCGTCCATCATGCGTGAAGTAATCTCAAAAACTCAGCGCGACTAATCGTCTGCCCACCCATCCGTCCTAAGTGGTCGCTTGGCACCTGACAATCGATAATCTCAAGACCCCATCGTCCCATCCACTCACCACACAAAGCCGCAAGCGCCACCTTTGAGGCATCTGGGCGTTTAGCAAACATCGACTCACCACAAAAAAAGCGACCCGACACCACGCCATAGAGCCCGCCAACCAACAAATCTCCCTCATAAACTTCCACACTATGCGCCTCTCCCGCCTCAAAGAGGGCACCATAGGCCGACATAAATACCTCATCGATCCAGCTCCCCTCAGCCCCACGCCTAGGCACCTCGGCGCACGCACGCATCACGCCCAAAAAATCACGATCCACGCACACCGAAAACCGGCCAGAACGGATACGACGCCCAAGCGATGATGAGATATGCAAGCGCTCAGGATAGAGAATCATGCGTGGATCGGGCGAGTACCAGTAGGTATAGCCTTGATGCCTAAACCACGGAAAAATCCCTCTGGCATAAGCCGCCCTAATTCGATCAGGAGAGAGATCAGCCGAAAGAGCCACCAACCCATCCTCACCAGCTTTGGATGGATCGGGAAAACGGATCTCTTCAGATAAAAGATAGATAGGAGGATCACGATGAATCAAAACCATAATCGATTATAGCAAACTGTTGCTAAACAATGCTCAACTAACAATTCGTAGTGAACTCTCGTGCATTGAGATTTCTATTAATCATCACATAATGGTTGTTTATCGTATGTTATCTCATAATCATTCGTGCCACCAGCTGATCCTGAAGAAAAGACCTTCTTTACCCAAAAAGGTTTCTTACCCGGCAAAACTACTTGAAAAATAGAAACATTATACGATGCTGAATCATCGCAATAATATGTGTTGTGAATCAAGCTAGGATCAATTATTAGGGGTCTAGAGTAGAATATTTCACTCCACCGACCCCTTTCTCATTAGTTTTAATAATAGCTTGTAAAATTTCTCTACAGAGAGGCTTCGGTTGTTAAACCGAAACTCGCTCTCTTTGAGATGTAGATA
>JAINCO010000001.1:0-14994 GCA_036574095.1 Campylobacterales bacterium
AAAATCCGCGAAGCTAAAAGTTTGGCCGCTTACAAAGGTCTTCTTGACGCCAAACAGCTAACCTCGATTATCAAAAAAGGGGCATTGACAACCCATTTCCAGCCAATTGTTCTAAATGATGAAAAGACAATTTATGGCTACGAATCACTCGCGCGTGGGGTTCGCGATGATGGATCGCTTATCATGCCCGGTATTCTTTTTGAGATGGCGCGTCAAGGGGATATGCTATTTTATCTTGATCGTGCCTGTCGAGAGGTTAGTCTTAAGACGGCAGCTGTTAAAAACATCAAGACCAAAGTCTTTATCAACTTCATCCCAACAGCGATCTACGACCCCAATCACTGCTTAGCCTCTACTGTCAAGTGGGCTCAGCAACTTGAGTTTGATCCTAATAATGTCATTTTTGAGGTTGTCGAAAGCGAACATGTCCACGATCTTGACCATCTGGCCTCTATCCTTGATTTTTATAAAGAGCGCGGATTTATGGTCGCTCTTGATGATGTAGGTAGCGGCTACTCCTCACTATCGATGATTACCAAACTTCACCCAGATATTGTCAAGATCGATCGAGAAATCATCAAAGCTATTGACGCGAATCGATCGAATCAATCAGTTTTCCAAGCCATTGTCGATATAGCCAAAAAAAATGAAATCCTTGTTTTGGCTGAAGGTATCGAAACGGCCGAGGAGGTAGCGTGGTGCAAGGAGCATGGTGCTAATCTATTGCAAGGCTACTACTTTAGTCGCCCCGCTCCAGAGCCAGTGAGAAAACTCTAAGCCCTGCTGCGGTAAACTTTCACCATCTACACTACTATGATGGAGTCACATATTATGAAAGTCGTCGTTATCCAAGGTCCCAATCTCAATATGCTTGGCATCCGAGAGCAGTCAATCTATGGCGGCATGACACTTGATCAGATTCACGCCCAAATGAAGGCCTTTGCTGACCAAAACGGCATTCAGATTGAATTTTTCCAAAGCAACCTTGAAGGTGAGATTGTTGAACGCATCCAAGAGTGTTTAGGCAACACCAATGCGATTATTATCAACCCTGCTGCCTACTCGCACACCTCGATTGCAATTCGTGATGCACTCTTGGCTGTCCAGATTCCTACGATCGAGGTACATCTTTCTAATATCTACGCGCGCGAAGAGTTTCGCCACAAATCGATGATCGCTCCTGTTGTCATGGGGCAGATCAGTGGTTTTGGTCCCTTTGGGTACCACCTGGCGATGATTTCTGTTTTGCAGATCTTCCAAGAGATGAAGACGATGGCTCAGATGCAACAACAGGGAGCTTCCGAGTAAGTGTGCGTAACGCTCTTTTTTGTGCCGAACCAGCCTTATTGTATGAGCTTGGCTATAGCTGCGATAATGGTATTGCGTTATTGATAGATGGAGAAAAGCTCTTCATTACCGACTCAAGATACACAGAAGAGGCGCGCGAGATTCTAAATCCTCAAGGCATTCGCGTCATTGAGTCGTATGATATTATCGCTGAAGCAGCACGCATCATCCGTCTTTCAGGAGAGCAGCTTTTTTGGATCGATCCTAAGGAGTGGAATAGCTGGCAGCTTGAGCGCCTGACCTTAAAAAGTCGTGTACGATGGCACAAAGTTCCCGACCTCTCTAAAAAACGACGCCGCATCAAGCGAGCCGATGAGATCTCCAAACTCAAAATTGCAGCAGGTCTTGGGGCAGAGGCTTTTGAGGCTCTTGGGGAGTGGATTGCTAGCGAAGGAATTGGGTGCAGTGAGCGAATGATCAACAAAAAAGCTCGTACCCTCCTTTCTAACGATGGCGAACGACCTCTGAGCTTTGAGCCTATTACCGCCATCAATGCCAATGCCTCCAAACCCCATGCTCGTGTGACTGACACAATATTGCACGAAGGGGATCTGTTACTTATTGATGCGGGGCTTAAGTTCCAAGGGTACTGTTCTGATCGAACAAGAACCGTCGTAGCAGGTCGAAAGATGCAGATGGGGCTCTCGCAACACTTTAGTGATGCACTGATCCAGCGCGCTTATGATACGCTCAGGCGTGCGCAAGAGAAGGCTATTGGTGCCGCTAAGCCTGGCATGAAGGCGCGTGAGCTTGATTTAACAGCAAGGCAGATTATCACAGAGGCTGGCTTTGGTGACTACTTTATCCACTCTTTGGGTCATGGTGTGGGCTTAGAGATTCATGAGCTGCCCGTGATCTCGAAAAAAAGCAACGAAATACTTGAGGAGGGGATGGTTTTTACGATTGAACCTGGTATCTATATCCCAGGCCATTTTGGTATCAGACTCGAAGAGATGGTTCTCTTAGAAAGCTCTGGCGCTGAGGTTCTCTAACCGCGTGAACGATAGTTTGACTTATCGACTCTTTCGCGTACCCCTCTATCCTTCATTGCGCCCAAAACGCACAGGCAGGTATCGTGTCCTCATTGGCGTAGGTGGTAATGTTGGTGATGTTGCGCGTCGTTTTAGAAAGCTCTATCGCTACCTTGATCAAGCTCGCTGGCTCAAACCCGAAGCAACAGCACCACTTTATCACAATCCTCCTTTTGGTTATCTTGATCAACCCCCTTTTCTTAATACTCTCTTGTTAGGTCGAACAAGCCTCTCTTCCTCGGCACTCCTTCGACGGCTATTATGGACTGAAAAGCGGTTTGGGCGTCAAAGAAGCTTCAAAAATGCCCCAAGAACGCTCGATTTGGATATAATTTTCTTTGAAACCAAAGTGGTGTATAATGAGAAACTAAGAATACCCCACCCGGAGTGGCGCGCACGCGCCAGTGTTCTCGTACCACTGGTGGCACTTGAGGCGTACCGACGGAGGATGAAACGATGAAGCTTGTAACCTTTACGGGAGAGACAGCCGGCGAAGCACTCAAAAAAGCACAGGCAGCCTGCGGTGAAGATGCCATTATTGTCTCAACCAAAGAGATTCGGCGCAAAACCCTCACAGAACCTGGCCTCTTTGAGCTCGTCGTTGCCGTTGAAGAGATGCCACCACCTAAAACCACTACCGCAACCAACACAAAAACAACCACCCCACGCCCCACTCCCAAAAAAAGCAGCAAAGAAGCAGCTGGCGAGGATGTCATTGCTCAGATCTCAGAAGTTGCGCGCGAGATCACCAAAATCGCTGCTATTCAGCCACCCAAAGAGTCCACAACCCCTCTTAACCCCACATCCAAGCAATCTTCTGCCAGCACGACCTCAGCCGATATGGAGCTGATTCTCAAAGAGCTGGATGAAGTGAAGCAGATCCGCGATGAGATGGGCAAACTGACCGATAAAGTTCGTTTGCTGCAAAGCACCCTGTGGGATAAAACCGAAGCGCTCCGCCCAGGCCTTGACATTCCTCCTGAATTTGCCGAAATCTACCGTGTGGCCAAAGAGAGCGGGATGGCCAAGGAGCATCTTGATGCCATCATGCGCCTTACATTACAGCATATGCCAGCGCGCATGCGTAGCAGCACCGATACAATCAAGCGCTACTTTCATACCCTGCTGCGCAAAATGATCCCTGTACGCCACGAAACCCCCCTGATCGCCCCTAACAAAAAGATCATTATGCTTGTTGGTCCAACTGGTGTTGGAAAAACAACAACACTTGCTAAACTGGCTGCTCGCTACACCTTTGGTAGCCCCAACAAATATAAAGTTGGTGTCATCACACTCGATACCTATCGTATTGGAGCGGTTGAGCAGCTGATGCAATATGCCAAGATGATGCGCCTTTCTATTGAAGCGATCGTCGATCCTGCTGAATTTACCGGGGCTATTGCCTCGATGCGTCACTGCGATTATATCCTTATCGATACCGTTGGAAGCTCGCCTCATGATCGAGCCAAAATCGAAAAGATCAATGACTTTCTCAAAGCCGACCCCACAATTACAATCGATGTCAATCTTGTTCTTTCAGCAACAACAAAATTCGAAGATATGCGTGATATTTACAAAAATTTCTCTACGTTGGGCATTGATACACTAATTATTACAAAATTTGATGAGAGTCGGACTTTTGGGAATATCTTTAGTCTTATTTATGAGACAAAAAAACCACTTGCCTACTTCACAACGGGACAGGAAGTTCCAAATGACCTTACGGAAGCGAGTCAAGAGTTTCTTATCACCTGTCTTTTTGAAGGATTTAAGGGGGCTACCTCATGAGTGATCAGGCCAGCAAACTCAAAGAGCTTATCAAAAGCGAAACAACCACACCAGCCAGCGCCTCAAAAACCCGTTTTATCGCCATCACGAGTGGCAAAGGGGGTGTAGGTAAAAGTACATTGAGTGTCAATCTTGCTTGGAATCTTGCACAATTAGGGTTTAAAACTGCCCTTTTTGATGCTGATATTGGGCTGGCCAATCTCGATGTCATGCTTGGCGTCAAAACAACCAAAAATATCCTTCATATTCTCAAAGGTGAATCAACTCTCACCGATGTCATCGTCACAATTGCCCCCAATCTCACACTGATTCCTGGTGAAAGTGGCGATGAGATTCTTAAATATAAAGATAACTTTGCTCTTGAGCACTTCACGACAGAGCTTCGCCAACTTGATGATCTTGATTTTATGATCATCGACACAGGAGCCGGTATTGGCGAGGATGTGCAGCTCTTTTTGCGTGCGGCTGATATGGTGATTGTTGTAACAGTTCCAGAACCAGCAGCAATCACCGATGCCTATGCAATGGTCAAAGTTATCAGCGATTTCTGTCCGCAGATCTACATGGTGATCAATAACACCAAAAGCGAGAAGGAGGCACAAAGTGTCTTTGACAAGATGTATAAAGTCGCTCAAGCCAATATTCAACCGGCTCCCCAGCTGGAGCTATTAGGCTCGGTTCCTAGAGATTCAGGAATTGAGAAGAGCGTTCGCCAACGCTTTATTTTTGCCCAGCACTTTTCAGGTAGTACAACGGCTATTAGTATCGAGCAGATCACTCGAAAAATAGCGACACGACTGGAACGAAAAGTGCTTTTAGAAAAAGAGAACAGGGGGTTCGAAGGATTTTTTCGTAAACTCTTGGGTAAACTGTAGCGAGAAAGAGCATGATTGACTTTTATATGGGCAATCTGGTGACGATCGGGTTTTTTATCTCTCTGATCTTTTCTGTACTTACAATGACCGACCCTTTTGATATCCTCATTGCAACGATCATGATCACAGTTGTTTTTTACATTATTGGTCTCTTCACCTCCTCGTTGTTGATTCGCTACACCGATATGAAAGAGGTCTATGATCTTAGGCGCGACCAGCTCGAGAATGCCCTGGATAATTTTGTCGATATTATTGAGCGCAAAGAGAAGAAAATCGATGAATTCGTTCACTTTATCCGTGAACTCGAGGAAGAAGAGGTCAACATCGTCCAAAAGCGACGAGAAGCCGAGATGAAAGCTGAGCGATGAAGGCGACGAATCTACATGGATATCAAGAGCAGATACGTCAGCTCCAAAATGAGTTGGCCGTCTCTTACCTTCCGGCCGTCAAAGCGATGGCCTACAGACTCAAAGAGCGCCTTCCTCCAAGTGTTGATGCTGCTGATTTGATTAGTATTGGCGCAGAAGAGCTTGTCAAACTCTCAAAACGCTATGATACCTCACTCAATGACTCCTTCTGGGGCTATGCCAAAAAGCGGGTCTATGGCGCGATGCTTGACTATCTACGCAGCCTCGATATAGTCAGTCGAGGTGACCGCAAACTGATCAAGGATGTTGAGTCGGCAATCCTTCGCCATATGGCCGACCATGAAGAAGAACCCAGTGATGAAGAGCTGGCAACGCTCTTAAATGAAGAGGTGGAGAAAGTCCGGGAAGCGCGCAATGCAGCATCAATTTATAGCCTCATGCCATTAGATGAGCAGATGCAGATCTTTGATGATCACTCAATCATCGATAAGATAGAGCGTGATGAATTGATTGATATCATCAAATCAATCCTCGCCTCTCTTCCAAAAAAGGAGCAACTTGTCATCCAGCTTTACTACTTCGAAGAGCTCAACTTCAAAGAGATAAGCTCGATCATGGGTATTACCGAATCGCGTATTTCACAAATCCACAAGCTCGTCATCACCAAGATCCGCGAACGACTCGGAGGAAGCCATGGCTGATATTCTCAGTCAAGAAGAGATTGATGCCCTCTTAGAGATCGTTGATGAAGAGGGTGGGATTGATGAAATTGGCAAGGAAGAGAGCAATATCCTTGAGCAGCGCACCGTTACCCTCTATGACTTCAAGCGCCCCAACCGTGTCTCTAAAGAGCAGCTGCGCGCCTTCCGCTCCATTCACGATAAAATGGCACGCAGTCTCTCAAGCCAAATTTCCAGCCAGATGCGCTCGATCGTCGAGATTCAGCTCCACTCAGTCGATCAGATGACCTATGGTGAATTTCTCATGTCTCTTCCTTCTCCAACCAGCTTTAATGTCTTTTCCATGAAACCGCTCGATGGGAATGGAATTTTAGAGATCAACCCCTCGATCGCCTTTCCGATGATTGATCGCCTGTTAGGTGGCAATGGCGAAGGGTATGGCGCCAGCCGCGACTTCACCGACATCGAACTCAATCTACTTGATACGATGCTGCGTGTCATCATACAAAATCTCAAAGAGGCTTGGGGGAGTGTGATTGAGATCTATCCTCAGATCGAGGCCAAAGAGTCAAGCCCCAATGTCATTCAGATTGTCGCTCAGAATGAAATCGTCATTATGGTTGTCATGGAGCTCATCATCGGTCACACAAGCGGCATGATGAATATCTGCTATCCTGTTATCGCGATGGAATCGGTTCTGCCACGACTTGTGAGTCGTGACTTGATGCTCTCAGAAACGTCAGGCAAAAAAAGTCGCAATAGAGAACTCAAGGCCCTTTTAGGAGGGGCTCGTGTCAATGTTGAAGCGATTTTAGGATCGACAACGCTCGATCTACAGACGATTCTTGAACTCTCTGTTGGCGACATTATCCGTCTTGATAACCCTGCTGATGACAAGGTTATCCTTAGAGTTGATGGAAAAGATAAATTCTATGGAACAGTTGGTCTGCAGCGTTTCCGTAAAGCTGTTAAGGTGACTGAGCTAATCGTCACTGAACATGATGATGTTAAAGAGATTTTAGAGAAGTTCGAGAGTGAGCGTAACCGCAAGCTCTCTGAATTCAAAGAGGAAGTGGGCATTGAGTAGCTTTATCTCGATTTTTGAAAAAGAGGTCGCCTCAACAATCGAAGGATTGATGGGGCAAAGTCCGGCCGTCTCCCTTAAAAACAAGGAATCGCTCACAGAGTTTTCAAGTATTATGCCACCAATGGCCGTCATCAAAGCCAATGCCACGGGTGATGCATTTGGCTCGATGATGATTCTGATGCCTCCTCTTTTAGCTACAGCCTTAGCAGATATGATGGTTGGCGGTAGTGGTGAAGCTAAAGAGTCGATGAACGAAGATGACCTGGATGCCACAAAAGAGATCGTCTCGAATATTTTAGGTTCACTCTCGACAACAATGGGAGCACAAAAAGAGCTACCTAAACTCTCTTTTTCTGTTGAGAGTATTGAGTTTATTGACGAGCATGGTGACATTGATATCTCCTCCTACTCAACAATGATAATCTTTAACTTTTCGCTAGGTTCTATCAATAGCACCTTTGTTCTTGTCTTAGACTCACTCCTTGAATCGGCGCTCTTTGGCGGTAGCCGTCCAACAAACACCCAGCCAGCAGTTAACACGCCAGCCACACCGCCTCTTGAAACACCTCGCCCTGTTCCCTCCATGAATGAGGAAGAGATGAAAAATATCAGCTTGCTACTCGATGTCAAGCTGATGGTGCGTGTACGCATTGGCCAAAAGAGGATGCTTTTGCGCGATGTTATCAATATGGATATTGGTTCGATTATCGAACTTGACCAGTTGGCCAATGAACCCCTTGATATTCTCGTTGAAGGGAAAAAAATTGCTGAAGGTGAAGTTGTAATTGTCGATGGTAACTTTGGTGTTCAAATTACCAATATCGGCTCACGCCGCGAAACACTTGAAAAACTGAAAACTTAGCCAAGATAACGCCGCATGGCTGCTTCAATCTCTCTTGGGTTAGATTTGGAGATAAAGTCATCGGCGTTGAGTGATTTAGCCATCTCTTCATTACTGCGTCCACTCATCGATGAGTTAACAATGATGGGGATGTGTGAAAATCTATTATTACCTTTAACCTGCTTGATTACCTCAAACCCTGATGCTACTGGCATCTCCAGATCGGTAATAATCGCCCCAATAGTTTCAGGCTCTTTACTCTCAAAAAGGTAGTCTAACAACTGCTGCCCATTAATAAAGGCATGGTAGCGAAGCTGCAATTTATCCAATATCGAGCGCATCATCTTCATCGCTACGGGTGAGTCTTCCGCGAGCAAAACAATTTTGTCGGTCGAAATGGGCTTGAGCACCTCAATCTCATTCACTTTTTCCTCTACTATCCAAGGAAAAATTTCTGCAAGCATCTTCTCGACATCGACAATAAGCACTATCGAACCATCAAAGTAGCGTGTGCGATTATTAATCTTTGGATTCGCGTAGTTAATGGAATCATTGTGGGCTTCGATTTGCGACCAATGGCGAGGCAAAATACGATCACTTTCGTAGATGCGGATGGCAACTACAAATTGTGAAAACTCACAGATCATTAGAAGGTAGTCTCCGCCTTTGATCCCTTCTTTGACAAGGTTTTTTTCTGGATTGGCACGATCTTGATAGAGCCAGCGACGCAAGTCAAGAATTGGCATAATCTCGTTACGGATGGTAACCACACCCAATAAGATGGAGCCTGGGTCATGAACAACTTGCGTAATCGTTCCTCGATATCGAACTATTTCGCGCACTTTAAAAACATTGACGGCATAGAGGGTTCCCCCCTCCTCTAGCCGAAAACAGAGTAGTTGCAATTCATTATTCTTATGAAGGCTCGTGATGCGGTCGATAGAGCTACTTAGCAATGTTATCCCCTCATCTCTTTTATCGAGAAAATCGGACAAAATAAGGAAATCTTTAGAGCTGCACTACTCGATATAGTTTTTCAGGGCACGGCCGACCTTGGGGTGTTTTAGTTTTTTTATTGCACTACTCTCGATCTGTCGCACCCGCTCGCGTGTAACATTCAGCTCTTTTCCGATCTCTTCAAGTGTTCGGTCGCTCTCATCACTCATCAGTCCAAAACGCATTCGAATCACCGCGCGTTCACGCTCACTAAGCTGTTCAAGAACATCATCAATCTGTTGACGAAGGTCAGACTTCATAATCATATCCATCGGATTGAGCGAGTTTTTATCCTCAATCAGATCGCCAAATTTACCATCATCCTCATCGCCAATCGGTGCCTCAAGACTGACGGGTTCTTTGGTGATTTTGATGACATTTTTAACCTTATCAACAGGCATTCCAATCTCATTGGCAATTGTCTCAACATCGGGCTCAACACCACTCTCTTGCACATGGCGTCGAATGATCTTGTTGATGCGATTAATCGTCTCAATCATGTGGATGGGGATACGGATAGTGCGCGCCTGATCGGCTATTGAGCGACTGATCGCCTGTCTAATCCACCATGTGGCATAGGTTGAAAATTTATACCCTTTTTTATACTCAAATTTATCAACCGCCTTCATCAATCCGATATTGCCCTCTTGTATCAGATCAAGAAAGGGAAGCCCACGGTTAGTATAACGCTTAGCAATCGAGACAACCAGACGCAAGTTAGATTTGGCCATACGAACTTTGGCCTTGTCACTAATTGCTTTGCCACGCTTAATCTGATTGAGAATCTCTTTAAGTCGCTCAGGCTCAAGATTAAAATTACTCTTACTTGCCTCTTTGGTTAAAAAGAGCTTTTTGATCTCCATATAGGTTGAAACCATCGTTGCTTCAGGAACGCGCGCTGCGATCTCTTCTTTAGAGAGGTGGGTAATCTCCTCCAAAAGCTTTCGGTGATTTTCTTGAAGATGCTCGTTAAAGAGTGGGAGTTTATACTCTAACTTTTTAAGTTCACGCTCAAAGCCATCATCACTCGCAAGCGCTGTCTCCATTGCGCGTGTTAGCTCATTAATCAGCTTGCTCGTTGGCCCTAGATCAAGTAAACGCTCTTTGACGATATTCTTCTTGTAAGCGCGCGTTAAAATCTTTTGAAGTCCCTCAACTGTGGTATCATCATCCTCACTATCTTGCTGGAGGTACTTCTCCCACTCTTTTTTTGCCTTTTCAAGCTCATTAAAGCTCTCCATTACCTTTTCAGCACGCTTGAAGTCCTTCTTGGACATCTGCTCAGTATCTTCGTCTTCTTCCTCCTCAAACTCAGCCTCTTCCTCCTCAAACTCCTCTTCATCATCGCCAAAACTCTTAAAAAGCTCTTTAACTTTGCGCTCGCGATTAATCAGCGCATCACGGTAATTGAGAATAAACTGAAGAAGATAAGGAACTGAGCAGATGGCATCAAGAATAATATCTTCACCCATCTTGATACGCTTAGAAAGCTCAATCTCTTCCTCTTTCGTCAAAAGAGGAATTTGGCCCATCTCGCGTAGATACATTCGTACCGGTGAATCAGAACGCGACCATTCAAGAAGATCTTTTTCTCTCAGAAGATCAAGCGCATCAGTTAGCGACTCCTCCTTGGCCGGTCGTTCCTCGGCCGCAAGGTCAACATTAATGACACGGGCAGCTTCAGCCGAGGTGATGAGGCGCACATCATACTTCTGGCGCAACTCCATAATTTTTTTTACCTGAGTAACCGTTGGAGCTTTGCCAAGCGCTTTGGCTATCTCTTCATAAGTCAACCACCCTTTTTGATTTTCTTTAAACAGCTCTTCGAGAGTATTAGTAGTTTTGGATGACATTCGCAGAACCTCTTTTGTCGTATGATCTCTCTTCAGGTCTAAGCAGAACTAATTCGGATAAAAAACGCGGCTATTTTTTGAAGCTGCAATTATAGCACATAGCCGATTGAAATTCAAGTATAGGCTATCACAGGTCAAAAGTCCCCTTTCAGAGCCTCTCTGCTATCATTAGGGAATTAAAACTCAAAGAATGACTCATGAAAGAGATTGTCATCCAGCTTCTTTACGGGTTGCGCAAAGAGGCCGTGCCGCGCGAGTACAAGGCTTTTGTCAAAGAGCTGATCAAAGCTCGCATCGTCACCGACACCCCCATTCTACGCATAGCCGACGAATATCGTATCGGTCGTATTGATTTAGCGCGCAATGGCTATGGTTACCTCGAGGTAATAGGGGCAAAGCCTTCACGCAAAGCAAAACGAATTCGAGATCTTCTTATCCACCCACGCGATCTTGCCGGTGCAACCAATGGCGATATCGTGATTGCGCGCCAATTAGGTTTCAAACGCCAGCGACCTACGGCTAAAGTAGTGATGATTCTGGAGCGAGCCTACCCGGCAACCGTTGTCTGGCTGGAGCGAACGCGTTCAGGTATCGGCGCTTTTAATGTTAAAACGGGTGAAAAGATACCGCTAAAAGTAACACAAAAATCACTCAAACAACTTCCTGATGGCGCACTCCTAAAAATCGATAACTATAGTGGCCAAATCGTTGAGGTTCTTGGTGTACTGGATGATCCTTTGGTTGATGAGAGAATTTCACTCGCTCTTTTTGATAAACATGAAGAGTTTAGCAAACACGCCATCCAAGAGGCCGCAAGCTGGGGTAGTAGCGTTGATGCCTCTCTCTATCCTGATCGCATCGATCTTACCTCGCTTCCTTTTTGCACGATCGATCCAGCCTCGGCCAAAGATTTCGATGATGCGATCTATTTTGATCTTGATACCCACACGCTTTATGTAGCTATCGCTGATGTCAGTAGCTATGTTCATCCTTTTACGCAACTTGATGAAGAGGCCAAAGAGCGAGGATTCTCGATCTACTTTCCCCACAAATCGATCCCGATGCTACCGCGCAACCTCAGCGATCACCTCTGCTCACTTAAGCCCAATGAGGTCAGACTTGCCTTTACTTTTGAAATTCGCCTCGATCCCACAACACTCGAACCCATCGAACATAAGCTTTATGAGAGCATCATCTGTTCACAACGACGCTTTACCTATGAGCAGATCGATGCCTACCTTGAGGGGGCAACACCAACAAGTGAGATTGATCGCCAAATTCTTTCATGGCTCTTGCCACTTGCCAACGCGACTCAGCAGATGAGAAAAAAGCGGCTTGAGAAGGGATTTGACTTTGCCAGTCAAGAGGTTCGGATGGAGGTTAATGAGCATGGGATGCTCACCTCAACGCGTATCGAAGAGCAAACCCTCTCGCATAGCCTCATCGAAGAGTGTATGCTCTTGGCCAACATCGCCTCAGCAAGTTACTTTGATTATGGTATCTTTCGCATCCACCCTGAGCCCAAACCCGAGCGGATCAACGATCTTTTAGTCGATCTTACTTCAGTTGGTATCCGTGCCAAACACCACAAAGATATCCATCGCCTCTTTCTTGAGATCCAAGCACAAGCCCAAGAGTTAGGGATACGCCGTGAGGTTGATCAACTTCTCATTCGCACACAGCAGCAAGCACGCTATGCGACTGTCAATATCGGCCATTTTGGATTGGGATTTGGGGCCTATAGCCACTTTACCTCTCCTATTCGCCGCTATGCTGATTTGATGCTTCATCGACTCCTTAAGACGATTATCAAACACGAACATAAACTTCAAGAGCATCTATTAGAGACGATGGAGGCTCTCACGGTCAAAATCTCTGATCTGGAACGAGAAGCGGCGCGCGTCGAGTGGGATTTTAAGGATCGTAAATTTGCCCGTTGGGCAGCTGATCATATTGGCGAGAAGATCGAAGCAGTTATTGTCGAGATCACGCCTGGCAAGGATAGTGTGGCGACGACAGAAAGCCCTATTGTTGGGATGAGGGTCTTTGTCAAGAATGATCGTTGCCGCCTTTTTGATCGCGTCACCATCCAGATCACTGGCGCTCACTTAGCCACAACCCGCATTAGTGGGCGTATCCTTGAGGTGCACACAAAAGATGTATAGACGCGATTTTGATAAACTTCTTGCCTCAGGCAAACTTCCGCGACTTCTTTACCTCTATGGTGAGTGTGACTACCAACTTAGTCGCTATGCGCGCTTGGCGTGCGACCAACTTGCGCAAGGAGAAGAGATTCAAAAGCTGTGGTTTGATGACTACTCCTTGGATGCAGCTCTGGCGATATTAGGCCAATCCTCGCTCTTTAGTGCCACCAATATCCTTTGGATTATGAGCGATGCCAAACTCTCAAAAAAAGAGCTTGAGGCCCTTGCTGGGGTTATCCAAAGGAACGAGAGTGCGGGGGTAGTCATTCAGACAACCCACCCTGCTGCTAAAGATCATGAGCGCACAGTTGAGAACCTTGGCGGCATCGCTGTTCGCTTTTTTCAAGCGACAATTGGTGAAGCGGTTGCATTTTTGCGTGAGGAAGCGGCTGCTTTGGGGCTTACTCTGAGCGACTTTTTGCTCAATAGACTTCTTGGGCTTCATGAGAATAACCTCTCCTTAGCTGTCAATGATCTTGCAAAGCTTACCCTTATCGAGGGGGAGATCGGGATTAAGGAGATTGATGAGGTTGTTTTTGGTCTTGGAAGCCTCACGATCGAAAGTGTTTTGGCAGGACTCATGACCAATGCCGATACACCAGCCCAGCTTGAAAAGCTCTATGAGCAAGGAGAGGAGCCTATGGCTATCCTTCTTGCGACCCAGCGCTACTTTCTTCAGCTCTTTGCCTTTCATCGTCACATCAAGCTTCATGGCAATTACGATAGCCGTGCCATCTTAGGTTTTAAACTCCCTCCCCAGATTGAACGCGAACGAGCACAAGCAGCGATCAAAATCACCCTTCCAACCTTCTCCTCGCTTTTGGAGCTTCTCTTAAGAACAGAGGGGCGCCTAAAATCATCAAAAAAACATGATGCGCAAGCCGAGCTTACAGCTGCTTTTATTACACTCAAAGAGCTTCTGTTAGCGTCACATTAGGGGATCCTAACCCGATCTTCGCTACACTTATAGCGCAATTTGCCTATCAAAGGTCGCGTATGGAGTTTCTTTTTAATACCAATATTCAGCTCTATCTGGCTTCCTATCTCATCGGCGGCATCCCTTTTGGTTTGTTACTTGGTAAGATCTTTGCGGGTGTCGATATCACCGAATCGGGTAGTAAAAGCATTGGCGCTACTAATGTTCTTCGCGTTATCAAAGAAAAAGATCCCGTACTTGCCAAAAAACTGGGAGCCGCCACACTTACTCTGGATGCTCTCAAAGGAGCGGCTGTACTATTGGTTGCTAAACTTCTAGGAGTTGAAGAGGCGACACTGTGGGGAATGGGGGTTGTTGCCATTTTGGGTCACTGTTTTAGCCCCTACTTAAAATTTGAAGGGGGTAAGGGTGTTGCAACAGGGCTTGGTGTTGTGGCGGTGATGCTTCCTTTGGAGACCCTTGTTGCATTATCTGTCTGGCTGATCGTTGGCAAGATCCTCAAGATCTCATCCGTCTCCTCACTACTCGGATTAGCAGGGATGCTTGCTGCAAGCTATATTCTTCATCCTGAACTGCCAGGAATTAGCTCTCATGCGCCATTGTGGATCATTGCTATTATCATCTTTTATAAACACATTCCTAATCTGATTCGCTTAGCGCGCGGCGAAGAGAAACCTGTCCTGTGACAATAGAGCTTTTAATCGAGGAGTATCAAGTCGATGTGATCATTGGAATCCTTGATCATGAGCGAACCTCACCCCAGCCTGTTGTGATCGATGCTCGCATTACCTATCGATACGAGGGTGAATACCTTGATTATGCCCAAGCAGCCAAGCTTTTAGCAACACGCCTTCAGGAGGGTCGCTTTGGCCTTCTTGAGGAGGCTTTACCGGAACTACGCGATGTTTTACTAAGCCACTGGCCTTCGATTATCTCACTTGATATAACATTGCGTAAACCTACCATCTTATCTGGTATGGTCGTTGG